>CAYSIP010000057.1:0-13112 GCA_964431055.1 uncultured Corynebacterium sp.
TCCCCCTGGTGCTGCAGGTGGCCCTCGGCCACCGCGACAAGATCTTCATGTTCGGTGATGACTGGCCGACCAAAGACGGCACCGCGGTCCGCGACTACATCCACGTCCGCGACCTCGCGGACGCCCATGTTCTGGCCCTGGAATCCAACACCCCGGGCACCCACCGCATCTACAACCTCGGTTCCGGGGACGGTTACTCCGTACGCGAGGTCATCGAGATGTGCCGCGAGGTCACCGGTCACCCCATTCCCGCGGAGGTGGCGGACCGGCGCGCCGGTGACCCGGCGGTGCTGATCGCCTCCTCGGAAAAAATCCGCGAGGAGCTGGGATGGAATCCGACGCGCACCGACCTGGCGACGATCGTGCGGGACGCCTGGGCGTTCACCAGCCAGCTCGGCGACCGCGCTTGTTCCGCACGGCGCCGCTAGGCGGCGTCCCCGCGCAGCACCAGCCCCACGTCCTCCCCGGAATCCCCCTCCGGAGTGCGCGCATAACGCTCCCTGACCAGCAGGCTGCCCCGGTCGGCCGCATCCAGGACTTCTTCGAAGGCGCCGGCGCGGCAGCTCTGCAGAACCAGGGCGCTCAAAGCATGGCCCGGCACCTCCTGCAGCGCCGCCGTCAACGCGGGAACGGCCCGCATCGACAGTTTCATCCGGACCGCAGCCAAAGCGTAGTAGGCCAGGGCATTCGCCCGGATCATCCCACCGAAGGTCCGTGAGACCGCCAGGAAGACGGCCGCTGCGGCACCCGGCCGTTCTAGTACGTCGGCCAGGATCGCGTCGCGCAGCAGGCTGTCAGACAGCAGGACGGCCACCGTGAGCAGGCTCTCCTCGTCGCCGAGGAGTTCCTCAGCGGGTCGCCCGCCCTCACTCCGGGCTTCGGCCACCTCGTCGAGCAGGAGCGCGAGATCGTCGATCACGGCCTGCAGCACCTCCCGGGGATGCCCGGGGGCGGAGCCGATGATCGACGGTGGCCGCTCCCCACGGATGACGTCGACCAGATCTGCGGCGTACCGGTGGGCGAAACCGGCCAGCTGGTCGGCGTCATCAGCCGGCAACTGCGGGTTGAACCGGACAAAGTGGTCGAAGGCCTCCTGCCGGGTCAGTTCCGGCAGTTCGCCCTGTTCCAGCAGCGGCGTCATCGCCTGCGCCTGAGCGACGGGCGCGACCACACCTGAGCCCCAGTCGCCCGCCTCGCGGGCGTCGTCCTGTTCCTCCGTCGATGCGGGGCCGAAGGCGAGCCGGTAAGACTCCCCGGTAAGGATTCCGCGGGTGGCCCAGCATGCCTGGACATCCACCGTGCCAGAGACCGCGCCCTCGAAAAGCCGGGTGACGACCGTCTCCACCTCATCCTCCCCCCGCTGCGAGATGACGAAGGCGAAGACGAGATCACAGTTGGTTTCCGCCAGAGCGGCACCGACGTCCGCCAGCAGCGGCAGGTCGTCAAGGTCGATGCGGAGGACGGGGCCGAGAGTGAAGCGTTGGGCGGTCGCCCCCTGGTGGAAGGCGACGAAGACGACCGAGTCATGCGGGTAGAAACCGAGGATGCCGGGCAGGTTGGCGAGGAGCTGTCCAGGTGACTGAAGTGGTGTGGTCATGCTGCGAGCATCGCGTAGCTCCCGTCTGTTGTCAGCCGGCGGTGGGCTGGAGCGGAGGGTTTCTGTGGATAACACCGCACTGTCCACAGGCGTCCCGATGTTCAGGTGGCGGTGTCCCGTACCATCCGGCAGGCTGATGCGGCTAGAATCGTCGGATACCGTCCACCGGTCGTTCGGGATCGCCGGGTCCGGCGCCGAGGATTGACGGGCCCGGTGGGATGACCGAGACGTGATTTTCGACCGGGGATTATTTCCGGTTCCAGAAACGTTGGATAAGGTGACACACCGTCACGGGCCGGGAAACGTGTGCGCATGTTTTTCGGAGAAGTACCGGGGGCGGTGACCCGACAGTGAAGGAGGAGAATGGGCATGCAGGATAACGAGCGCCGCATGTACGAGCTGGAGTACCCGGCACCAGAGGTGGGAGCGGAATCCGCCGATGGCCCGACCCTCATCGTCGCGCTCCAGGGGTACGCCGATGCTGGACACGCTGTGGAGGGCAGCGCCGATCATCTCCTGGCGGCGCTGGATTCCCGCCCCGTTGCGTCTTTCAACAACGATGAGCTGATCGATTACCGTTCCAGACGACCGGCGGTGACGATGGACAACCACCGACTCGTCGACATGGAGGATCTCCAGCTGGGGATCCGGGTGATGCGTGACACGGGCGGGAAGGCCTTCCTGCTGTTGTCCGGGCCGGAACCTGATCTCAGGTGGGAGGCCTTCACCGAGGCGGTGGCCGATCTCGCGGACCGGTTCGGGGTGCAACGCACTATTTGCCTCTATTCCGCACCCATGGCGGTTCCCCACACCCGCCCCCTGGTCATCTCCGCGCACGGGAACTCCGTCGACCTCGTCGGCCAGATGTTCACCTATGATTCCCGGGTGATCATGCCGGGTTCCGCCTCCATGATGATTGAGCGAACCCTGCACAAGCGGGGGCGCAATGTCGCCGGGTACACCGCCCATGTGCCCCACTACCTGGCGGCCTCCCCCTACCCCGAGGCCACCCACCAGCTCCTCCAGTCGGTGGCCGAGGCCGCCGACCTGGACCTCCCGCTGCGCAGCCTGGAGCACGACTCCACCCGCGTCGCCGCCCAGCTCGCCGAGCAGGTCGACGATTCCGGGGAGATCCAGCAGGTTGTCCGGGCCCTGGAGATCCAGTACGACGAAGAAGTCGAGCGGTACCGTAAGACCCACCCCCAGGTCATGCTGCCCGGGGAGCGCGACGTGCCCTCCGGTGAAGAGATCGGTGAAGAGTTCGAGCGCTTCCTGGCCGCCCTCGACAAGAAGGATGACGGCGACACCGACGACGGGGATAAGCCCGAAGGGGAGGACCGTCTCTCCGGAGGACTGGACCCGGAGTCACCGGACGACGACGAATAGTTCCTGACAACCCACGGGCAGTCTCCTCCTGTGCCCGGCCCCCGTCGGCCCCGCGGTCAATCCGTCGGGCCGCCGGGGGCCTTCGTCGCATCAACGGCATGAACGGCTAGGTTGGAGGGTGTGAACCTGAGCCAGATGCTGCCCGACCTGACAGACGTTCCCGAATCCCTGCTGGATGAGTCAATCTTCGACTCGTTTCTGTCATGGACGCGGCAGCGTGGGATCAGCCTCTACCCCGCCCAGGAGGAGGCGTCGCTGGGAATCCTGACCGGTGACAACGTCATCCTCTCCACGCCCACGGGTTCGGGCAAGTCCATGGTGGCCACCGCCGCGCACTTCATCGCGCTGGCCCGTGGACAGCGCTCCTTCTACACCGCCCCCATCAAGGCGTTGGTGAGTGAGAAATTCTTCGCTCTCTGCGAGGTCTTCGGCCCCGAGAACGTCGGCATGATGACCGGTGACGCCACCGTCAACGGCCGCGCCCCGATCATCTGCGCGACAGCGGAAGTCGTGGCCAATATCGCGCTGCGCGACGGTGAAAAAGCCGCCATCGACCAGGTGGTCATGGACGAGTTCCACTACTACTCGGACCCGGAGCGCGGCTGGGCGTGGCAGGTCCCGCTGCTGGAACTCTCCCGCGCCCAGTTTCTGCTGATGTCCGCCACTCTGGGTGACACCACATTCCTGGAAAACAACCTCACTGAACGCACCGGACGGACCACCACCCTGGTGGCCGGCACCACTCGCCCGGTGCCGCTGGACTTCTCCTACGTCTACACTCCGGTCCACGAGACCATCGAGGAACTGCTGGAGTCCGGCAAGGCCCCGATCTATGTGGTGCACTTCTCCCAGCGCGAGGCCACCGAGCGGGCCCAGGCACTGACCAGCCTGAAGATCATCGACGACGAGACGAAGGAGAAGATCGTCGCCGAGATCGGCTCCTTCCGTTTCACCAGCACCTACGGCAAAACCCTGTCGAAGCTGCTACGCCGGGGCATCGGCGTCCACCACGCGGGCATGCTGCCGAAATACCGCCGCCTGGTGGAGAAGCTCTCCCAGACAGGCCTGCTGAAGGTCATCTGCGGCACCGACACCCTGGGTGTGGGCATCAACGTGCCCATCCGCACGGTGCTGATGACCGGCCTGGCGAAATTCGACGGCACCCGCCAACGCATCCTCAAATCCCGTGAGTTCCACCAGATCGCCGGACGGGCCGGCCGGGCGGGTTATGACACCGAGGGCACGGTGGTCGTCGAGGCGCCCGAGCACGAGATCGAGAACTGGCGACTGCGCCAGCGCGCCGGCACGGACCCGAAGAAGCTGAAGAAGTTGCGCAAGAAATCCGCCCGGGAGGGCGAGGTCACCTGGTCGGAGAAGACCTACGAGCGCTTGACGGCGGCCGAGCCGGAGCCGATGGTCTCCCAGTTCCGGGTCTCCAACTCAATGCTGCTCAACGTCATCGCCCGGCCCGGGAACGGTTACGAGCACATGAGGAACCTGCTGCGCGGCAACCACGACACCCGTGCCAAGCAGAACCGAGACATTCTCACCGCCCTCGACCTCTTCCGCGGTCTGCTCAACGCGGACATCGTGGTCAAGGCGGAGAGCGAGACCGACGAGGCCGGGCGACCGTATCACCTGACCCAGGAGCTCCAGCGAGATTTCGCCCTCAACCAGCCGTTGGGCCCTTTCGCGCTGGCGGCGCTCACCCTGCTCGACCGGGAATCCGAGACCTACACTCTCGACGTGATCTCGATCTTCGAGGCGATTCTCGATGATCCACGCCCGGTGCTGATAGCTCAGCAGAAGGTAGAGCGTGGCGAGGAGATCGCCGCCCTCAAGGCCGAGGGTGTGGACTACACCGAACGTATGGCCATCGTCGAGGACATCACCTGGCCGAAGCCGCTGGCCGACGAACTCGATGAGGCCTACGAGACCTTCGCCCAGGGGCATCCCTGGGTCCGTGAATTCGAGGTGCGCCCGAAATCGGTCGTGCGCACCATGATCGAGCACGCGATGACCTTCTCCGACCTCATCGCCACCTACGGTCTGGCCCGCTCCGAGGGAGTTGTCCTGCGCTATCTGACGGACGCGTGGCGCACCTTGCAGCATTCCGTTCCGCAGGAGTATGTCACCGACGAGCTTGACGATGTCATCGAGTGGCTGGGCGAGCTGATCCGCCAGGTCGACTCTTCACTGGTGGATGAGTGGGCGCACATGGCGGACGAGGACGCCCCGATCCCGAAGGAGGCGTTGGAGCGGGAACTGGCCTTCGGCGTCGAGGACACCTCCGCGCTCACGTCCAACCGCCGCGCGTTCACCATCATGGTGCGCAACCTGATGTTCCGCATCGTCGAGTTGTTCGCCTTCGAGAAGGAGGACCAGCTGTCCACGTTGACGGAATACCTCGACAAGGCGGACGTACCTGATTTCGGCGCTGGCATGGACGTCTACTTCGACGAGTACTCCGACCTGGACACCGGCCCCGCCGCCCGCGGGAAGGAGTACTTCCTGCTGGAGCAGAACGGCCGGGAATGGACGGCGCGGCAGATCATCAAGGACCCGGACGGTGACAACGCCTTCGCCTTCGTGGCCACGGTCGACCTCGACGCCTCCGACGAGGCCGGCGAAGTGCGGTTGTCTAAGTTGGAGTTCCAACAGGGCTAGGGACGCAACAGGATAACGAGTCTGGCTTTTCTGCCTAATGCCGCAGATTTCCCTAAGCTGGGGTCCACGTCTTTCCCGACAATCAGGAGTGAATCCATGATCCTGTCCCGCAAGATCCTCTCTGCCGGTATCGCGCTCAGCGCAGGTCTCGCCCTCTCCGCGTGCGCGGAAGGCGACGACGCCAGCGGCACCGCCGACACCGCCACCCAGGAGACGGTGACCACTCAGGAGGCCACAACCACCACCTCTGCCGAGTCCGAGACCTCCGCCGAGGACACGATGACCACCACCGCGGCCGATCAGCAGGCTGGGGCCGATCCGGTGTTCGGCGCCATCGAGGCGGCCCTGGCCGAGCACCCGGACGGCATCATCATCTCGGTCGACCGCGAGGATGACCGGGAGACCTATGACATCGACCTCGTGGTGGCTGATGAGGTCGTCGAACTCGAGGTTGATGCGGACGGTGCCGTCCGCGAAGACGAGCGGGAGCGGGAGGGCGACGACGTCGTTGACGCGCAGAACGCCACCGTCACCGCCGAGGACGCCATCCGCCAGGCATTGGACCAGCACCCCGACGGGGTGCTCGACGAGGCGGAGCTCGATGACGACGACGCGGGAGCCCTGCGGTGGGAGATCAACCTCGACGACGTCGACCGTAACGACCTCACTGAGCTGACCATCCCCGCAAATTAGCGATGCAGGTCAGTGGGCGGCGCGCGGGGTCTCTCCCGCCGCCGCCCACAGGTCCCTGTTAGCGAGTGAGCAGTTTCTCAAGCCGGCCGTTGGCGGTCTCCGCCTGGAGGTCGCCGCGAGCATGGGTAGACGGGTCGGTGGCAGGCCATCATGAGCAGGACCCCGGCCTCACCGATCTCGACCCCGCAGTTCTCGTCGTCCCCCCGTAAGCGGTGAATTCGCAGGACTCCCGGTGCGAGGGAATCGTCCCAGGCCGGGCACCACCGGCACCACCAGCACCGGTGGTGCCCGGTCGCTGGCGTCGGGGAACGGGTGCGTTAAAGAAAATCATCATGACCGCAGTAGAGCAGGTGTCCTGAACACGTACGAGCGCTCAGGAGCCTGGGGTTCGAGGGCGGTTGGGCCTACGGGCGGAAACCACGAAAAACGCCGCCACCACGATGGGTGACGGCGTCGTACGCGCTGATCGAAGAAAGCCTCGATGAGCGTGGTTGTGAGAGCTGCCTAACGGGCGGCCTCGACCTGGATGGCCTGGGCCACAGCCTGGACGACTGCAGCGACCTTGATGGACTCCCAGACCTGCTCCTTGGTCAGTCCACCCTCACGCACCGTGTTGGCGTGGGCGACGGCGCAGTGCTCGCAACCGTTGATGGTGGACACGGCCAGGGACCACAGCTCGAAATCGACCTTGTCGACCCCGGGCTTGGAGATGATGTTCATGCGCAGGCCAAACTTGACCTGTGCGTAGTCATCGCCGAGCCAGCCCTTGGCGCGGTAGGCGACGTTGTTCATCGCCATGACCGTGGCGGCACCCAGCGCGGACTCGTAGGCCTCATCCGACAGATGCTCCTTGGCCTCCTCGGAGATCTCGGAGAAGACGGTGTCGTTGCGGGTCGCTGCGGCGGAAGCCAGGAGGGTGCCCCAGAGCTGCTGCTCACTCAGCTCGGTGGAGCGGGTCAGCGTGCCCAGGTTGAGCTTCTGATCCTTGGCGTACTCTGGAAGGGAGTTCCTCAGGTTCTCGATCGACATTACTTGAGGGCCTCCTGAACGACGTCCATCTTGTTGATGTTCTTGGTCGGGTCGTTGGCTTCCCAGTTGCAGGCGCAGACTTCCTCGGACTGCAGGGCGTCCAGGACGCGCAGGACCTCGTCGACGTTGCGGCCGACGGCGTCCGGGGTGACGGAGACGAACTGGATGACGCCATCCGGGTCGATGATGAAGGTCGCACGGTCGGCGACGCCGTCAGCGTTCTCGACGCCGAGGGCACGCATCAGGTCGTGGCGGACGTCAGCGAACATCGGGAAGGGAACGTCCTTCAGCTCGGGGTGGGTCGCACGCCAGTTGAAGTGGGCGAACTCGTTGTCGCCAGAGCCGCCGAGGACCTGGGTGTCGCGGTCCTGGAACTCCTCGTCGAGCTTGCCGAAAGCGGCGATCTCGGTCGGGCAGACGAAGGTGAAGTCCTTCGGGTAGAAGAAGACGATCTTCCACTTGCCCTCGTACTTGTCCAGGGAAACGGTCTCGAAGTAGTCCTCCGGCTGCTGGGCGTTAGCCGCATGCAGGTCGCCGCCCTTGAGGGCGGTCAGCTGAAACTCCGGGAACTTCTCTCCAACGGTAAGAATTGCCATGTATGTCTCCTCAGAAAGATCAGGGAATGCGATGGTGCCGTCTCAGACCCCATCGGGGGCCATGGAATCGACCCCGCCTCCCAGTGCACGGCCTCCCAATAGGGAGTGGCTCGGAAGGTTCGCCTATAACTATACCTCTTATTACGCGTGCGTCAATAGTAAATATTTTCAATCCTGTGTATCGTTATAGGCATGAGCAATAAGGACTACAAGCCGACACTCTCGCAACTGCGTACCTTCGTCACCATCGCGGAGAACAAGCACTTCGGCACCGCAGCCACCAAGCTCGGCATCTCCCAGCCCTCACTGTCCCAGGCACTCGTTGCCCTGGAGAACGGTCTCGGGGTCCAGCTCATCGAGCGCTCGACCCGCAAGGTCATCGTCACCGCCGCAGGCGAAGAGCTGCTCCCCTTCGCCAAGGCCACCCTCGACGCCGCGGACGCCTTCCTCGCGCACTCCCGCGGCGCCAACGGCACTCTCACGGGTCCGCTCACGATCGGCATCATCCCCACCGTCGCGCCCTATATCCTGCCCTCCCTGTTGACCTCCATTAAGGAGCAGTACCCCGATCTTGAGCCACGGATCGTCGAGGATCAGACCAAGCACCTGGTCCAGATGCTGCGCGACGGCCAGCTCGACCTCGGCATCATGGCTGTGCCGGCGGAGGCTTCCGGCATGACCGAGGTGCCCCTCTACCGCGAGAACTTCGCGGTCGTCGTGCCCGCCGACCATCCGCTGGCCGGGCGTCAGGACCTGGGGCTCAACGCCCTCGACGAACTCGATCTGCTCCTGCTCGACGACGGCCACTGCCTCCACGACCAGATCGTGGATCTGTGCCGGCTGGCCGACGTCGACCCCAGCGAGGCGACCCACTCCGTGACCCGCGCCTCCAGTCTGACAACCATCATGCGCCTAGTGGTCGGCGGCCTGGGCTCCACCCTGGTGCCCGCCAGCGCGCTGGAGACCGAGTGCGCCCGCCCTGGCCTGGCCACCGCGTTCTTCAGCCCGGACGTCACCGCCGAACGCCAGATCGGCCTCGTGCACCGCAATTCCAGCTCCCGGGCGGAGGAGTTCAAGCTCCTCGGTGAACTTGTTACCGCGGCCTACAGGGACGCCCTCAGCGAGCAGTTCGCCGCCGCCTGATCCGCGGCGCATCCAGATACAGGAAAGACCCGACCCCGTACCGGAAGGACTTCCAGGTCCCCGGCTGGGAGGTCGGGTCTTTTCAGGTCTTCTATGTCTCGCTACGCCAACTGCGTCTGCACCGTCAACGCACCGACCGGGCCGGGAGACGGCCGCCGGACATCTGCCGGTAGAGGTGTGCCTGGGTCAGCAGCATGGCCGGGGCCAGCACGAGCAGGGCCAGTCCGATCGTCATGATCGCGGCGAGGCCGATGAGTACGGAGGCCACCAGGAAAAACAGCAGCAGCTTGCCGTAGTTGCGCAGCGCATCGCGGAGGCCGACCCTGATCGCCCCTCCGACGCCTTCGCGCCGGTCCACGACATACCAGGCCAGGAAGGTGGTCAACGGAGCGAGCAGGACCCCCACCAGCATCACGAGCCCGGCGAAGGCCAACGTCTGACCCGCCAGCGCCAGCGCCTCGGTGTCGGTCTGCGGCGGTGTCCCGCCGAGGAACAACGGCCCCAGCAATGGCAGGGCGATGAGCCCGAACACCAGGGAGGTGAAGATCTGGACGATCACCAGCACGGCGAAGGAGGGCCACAGGTTCACGTCCCGGACGAAGTCACCGATCCGCACCTTCGGCTGGTCGACCTCCCGGAGTGCGCCGGTGTAGACCGCGACGGTGACCAGGAGGGACACCACTCCCACCAGCACCTGCAGGATCACGTAGCCCACCCCACCGGCCGCAAATTCGACCACGGTGGATATCGCGATCACCGCAATGAAGAATCCCAGCGTACCCAGAATCCAGATGGGCCAGTTCGAGAACACGGCCCGAAATGCCCATCCAACGGCGTCGGTGACGATCAGCCGCCCGGTGCCCTGGCCGGGTTGTCCGGGTTGTCCGGGTTGTCCGGGCTGACCGGGCTGACCGGGCTGACCGGGCTGACCGGGTTGGCCCGCCTGCCATCCGGCGCCGCCATAGCCCTGGTAGCCCTGGTAGCCCTGGTAGCCCTGGTAGCCCTGTGGCGCCGACCCGGACCCTGGTCCGCCGTAACCACCCGACCCGCCGTAGGAGGGGTTGTCCTCCGGGTGCGGGGTCGAGGGGTAGCTCGGATAACTCGGGTAGCCCTGGTTGCCCTGGCCGAAGGAATCGGCGCCGCGGTCGCGGTCGGGCCGGTCGTCTCGTCGGTCCCCGTCGGGGCCCCAGGGTTCTCCGCCGTCACCGGGAGGAGTGGTCATACGCGGTCACCTTTCTCATTTCCGTCACCTGCGAAAGTTCATCGTTACCCGCACAACGCTACCGGACCTCCTGCCCGACCTGGGGTGGAGGAGTCGTTCGCGGTATCATTCACAGTCAGCCATGACTAACTCCCCCACCCAACCGTCCCGCCAGGATCTGCTGGACCAGCTCGACGAGGTGACCCTCACCGACGAGCGTTCCTTCCGACGCCGCCTGCAGAAGGCCCGCGCACCGAAAGCCCTGGCCGCCATCGCGGAGGACCTGCGCACCGCCCGCGAGAAGGTCGCGCTCGTCGAAGCCGGAATCCCCGAGATCACCTATCCCGAATCGTTGCCGGTCAGCGCCCGGCGCGACGACATCGCCGAGGCCATCCGCGACAACCAGGTCGTGATCATCGCCGGTGAGACCGGTTCGGGCAAGACGACCCAGATCCCGAAGATCTGTCTGGAGCTCGGCCGCGGGCGGCGGGGGTTGATCGGCCACACACAGCCGCGCCGTCTGGCGGCACGGACGGTGGCCGAGCGCATCGCGGATGAACTCGGTCAGACGATCGGCGGCTCCGTCGGTTATGCCATCCGTTTCGACGATCGCGTCACGTCGACGACCGCGGTGAAGCTGATGACCGACGGCATCCTGCTCGCAGAGATGCAGCGCGACCGTTTTCTCAACGCCTACGACACGATCATCATCGACGAGGCGCATGAACGTAGCCTCAACATCGATTTTTTGCTCGGTTACCTGAGACGGCTGCTGCCGCGGCGCCCGGATCTGAAAGTGATCATCACCTCGGCGACGATCGATCCGGAACGCTTCGCTGAGCACTTCGCGGACGCGGGGGGTGAGCCGGCCCCCATCATCGAGGTGTCAGGGCGTACCTTCCCCGTGGAGATCCGTTACCGCCCCATGGAGTTCGAGGTTGACGGCAAGGTCGTCGATCAGGATCCGCTGGACGCCGTGTGTGAGGCCCTGGAGGAACTCATGGCGGAGGGCCCCGGCGACATCCTCTGTTTTTTTGCCGGTGAACGCGACATCCGCGATGCCATGGAGGCCATCGAGGGTCGCAAGTGGCGCGGGGTGGAAGTCACTCCCCTGTTCGGTCGACTCTCGAATCAGGAACAGCACCGCGTGTTCCAGCCACACTCGGGCCGGCGTGTCGTGCTGGCGACGAATATCGCCGAGACCTCCCTGACGGTGCCCGGGATCCGTTATGTGGTGGACACCGGAACGGCACGCATCTCCCGCTACTCTGTGCGCACCAAGGTCCAGCGTCTGCCCATCGAGCCGATCTCCCAGGCGAGCGCCAACCAGCGTTCGGGCCGCTGTGGCCGCGTGGCCGACGGCATCGCCATCCGCCTGTACTCGGAGGAGGACTTCAACTCCCGTCCGGAGTTCACCGATCCGGAGATTCTGCGGACCAACCTCGCCAGCGTCATCCTGCAGATGACGATGATGCGGCTCGGTGACATCGCCGAGTTCCCCTTCGTGCAGCCGCCGGACAACCGTTCCATCCGTGACGGCCTGTTGCTGCTGCATGAGCTGGGGGCTCTGACCTCGGAGGAAAATGACGGTGCCCCGGTGCTCACTCCGGTGGGTCGGGACCTGGCGCGGATTCCGGTGGATCCGCGGATGGCGCGGATGCTGGTCGAGGCGAACCGGCAGGGATGTCTGGACGATGTCGTGGTCATCGTCGCGGCCATGACCGTGCAGGACGTGCGTGAACGCCCGCTCGAGCTCCAGGCGCAGGCGGACCAGGCGCATGCCCGGTTCAAGGACACCACCAGTGACTTCCTGTCTTCGCTGAAGCTGTGGGACTATATCGGCCAGTCACGGGACGATCTGACGGGCAACGCCTTCCGCAAGCGGATGAAGTCAGAGTTCCTGCACTACATGCGCATCCGCGAGTGGCGTGACCTGGTGCATCAGTTGCGCGACGTCACCAAGCAGCTCGGTTGGACCGGGCGTCGTGACGTCGCCGGGGAGCGCAGCCCCGACGCCATCCACCAGTCCCTGCTCGCAGGCCTGCTCTCGCATATCGGTGCCCGTGACGGCAACACCCGCGAGTACAAGGGCGCGCGCGGCACACGCTTCATGATCTTCCCCGGTTCCACGCTGGCGAAGAAGCCGCCGGAGTTCATCATGGCCGCAGAGCTGGTGGAGACCTCCCGTCTGTGGGCCCGCAACGTCGCGAAGATCGATCCGGCCTGGGTGGAGAAGCTCGCCGGTGAGCTGCTCAAGCACCAGTACAGCGAGCCCACGTGGTCCCGGAAGCGGGCCGCGGCGATGGCGCACCAGAAGTCGACGCTCTACGGGGTGACGGTCGTCGCCGACCGTCTGGTCCCCTATCACCGGGTTGACCCAGAGGCGGCGCGCGACATGTTCATCCGCCACGCCCTGATTGAGGGTGACTGGAACACCCACCACACCTTCTTCCATGCGAACGTCGAGAAGCTGGAGCTCGCCGCCGAGATCGAGGAGAAGGCACGGCGACGCGGCATCGTCGTCGACGAGGACACCCTCTTCGACTTCTACGACGCCCGCATCCCCGCGCAGGTGACCACCGGCCGGCACTTCGACAGCTGGTGGAAGAAGACCCGGCAGGATACGCCGGAGCTGCTCGACTTCGACCCGGCGGATCTTGTCAACGTCCAAGCGGAATCGGTCACCGAGGAGGCCTTCCCCGACCGGTGGCGCAGGGGGGACATCGACTACGAGCTGGTCTACCGCTTCGAACCCGGCCATCCGCAGGACGGCGTGACGGTCCTGGTGCCGGTGCCGTTG
>CAYSIP010000058.1:0-13044 GCA_964431055.1 uncultured Corynebacterium sp.
ACGGCGCCGACACCCTGCGCGTCTACGAGATGTCCATGGGCCCGCTCGACACCTCGCGTCCCTGGGCGACGAAGGACGTCGTCGGTGCACAGCGTTTCCTGCAGCGACTGTGGCGCCTGATCGTCGATGAGGCCACCGGTGACGTGCTCGCCGACGCCGCCGAACTCACCGACGAGGACAACAAGCACCTGCACCGCACCATCGCCGGCGTGCGCGACGACTACGAGCACCTGCGCGTGAACACCGTGGTGGCCAAGCTCATCGAATACGTCAACTACCTGACCAAGACCTATCCAGGTGCAGTGCCCGCCGCGGCCGTCGAGCCGCTGGTGGTCATGGCGGCTCCCGTTGCCCCGCACATCGCGGAGGAGCTGTGGAAGCGCCTCGGCCACGAGGAGACCATCACCTTCGCCGAGTTCCCCGGTTTCGACGAGAAGTGGCTCAAGGATGACGAGATCGAGCTTCCCGTGCAGGTCAACGGCAAGGTTCGCGGTCGCGTGACCGTGCCTGCCGACGCCGCGCAGGACGACATCGTCGCCGCCGCGCTCGCCGAGCCGAACGTCGCCGCCAACATCGAGGGCAAGAACGTGGTCAAGCAGATCGTCGTGCCCGGCCGCATGGTCAACCTGGTCGTGAAGTAGGGCTCTGGCGGGTCACCGGGAGTGCGCAGCTGCGCACTCCCGGTGACAGATTCTGCTCTAGCCGATCCCCCCGTTCGTCAATGGGATCGTCGAAGGAGTCCGAGGAATCCCACCGTTGGAGCAGATGTTCGTCCCCGACCGGGACGGGACCGTGGGTGTAACCGTCGCCCCACCTGCCCATCCGCCCATTGCGGACGGGCAGGTCGCGTGCCTCCGAGGTGTGGGACTCACCCCCGGGGAAGCGGAAACGCAGCAGCTGCGGGTTGATCTCGTCGACGTGGATGCTCACCCGCCCCGAGGTGACCAGGGCGTGGCAGCCCGAACACAGCGGTATCAGGTTGTCCAGGTCGGTGGCTCCGCCCGCTGCCCAGGCGGTGATGTGGTGGAATTCCAGGAAGCGGGAGTGGTGGCAACCGGGGGCCGCGCACCGGTGTCCCCACCTGGTCAGCAACGCCTTCTCCTGCGCCCCGGACACTGTGCGGGCCGAGCGGCTGAGGTTGAGGTGCAGTCCCCTGCGGTCGAGCAGGTGGAAGGCGAGGTCCCCGTTGAGGACGCTGGTGAGTAGCTCGGCGGTCTCCGCGCCGTGGTGCCCGGGGATGACCACCCGCCCGTCGACGGTGAGCATCACGTTGATCTGTGCCCCGGGGGCCCGGAGTTTATTGCGCGGGCTGCTGCGCACCAGGTTGATCACCCCGAGAAATGACGCCAGCAATCCTGTGCCGAGGGGTGCGCCGAACCGGGTGGGCGCGGCCGGTGACGGAGTGTCTGCCCCGCTCTCCTGCTCAACCTCCCGGTGGGCGGTGTCGATCTCGGCGTCGAGGGCGTCCGGGTCGTCGAAGACGGCGGGGTCGAGGTCGGTGAGATCCCGCAGATAGGACAGTTCACCGGTTTTCAGCGCCGCCATGAACCCGGAGCCACGTTCGGCGTCCAGGCGGCCCCAGAAGCTGAGCTCCCCGGTCTCCTCGTCGACGACCACGTTGAATGAGTTCCCCCTCGGTTTCCTGCCACCGCCAGTGCGGGGCCGGCCGGCCAGGGCCTGCTCGAGTTCGGACAGGCACAACCGGAGCGCCAGATCCACCAGTTCGTCCTCATTGGCGCCGGTGACATACCGCAGCAACAGGCGGACCTTGGAGTAGGAGAGCCGGCCCGACAGGAATTCAGCCGCCATCAACGGGAACTCACGCAGCTTGGTTCCTGTGCCGAGATATTCGAAGGCGGTGCGCCGGGACAGGTCGTGGTGGCGGACCAACCAGGCGATGGTGCTCGGCGAACCGTGCTCCTTGGCCAGGTCACGGTCGTGGAATTCACCGAGGGTGATGATGAAACGCGCCTTGTGCCGGGTCAGGGCCTGGTGGGCGCTGTGGATGGAGTCGATGAGGTCCGTGTCGGTCAGGTGGGTCAGGTCAGTGGTTGCAAGAGTGTCGGTGAGCATCGGCTTCTCCCCCAAAGAGTCGAATTTCTGTTCGATCTCCTTCAACCTAACACGTGCTCCGGACACAACTTTCCCGGTAGGGAAAACACTGCTCAAGCGGGGTTTCCTGCACAACCTGTGGCACCCGGTGCTACTTTTATCGTGCTGGAAATCATCTTCGGCTCGGCTGCCCCTGTGCGGGGCCGGACAGGTACGGATCACAAGAATCATTCTTCCCGGGAGAATTACTGATGCACTCCGTTTCGGCCGTCATCGCGCGAACACTCACCGCCCACACGCGCACCTTCTTCGGCCTGATGGGCAACGGCAACGCCTGGTTCGTCGACGCCCTGGAGCGCCTCGGCGTCGGCATGGTCCCCGTCCGGCACGAGGCCGCCACCGTGGCGGCCGCCGACGCCTATCACCGGGTGACCCGTGAACTGGCGGTAGCCACCACCACCTACGGGCCCGGTTTCACCAACGTTCTCACCGCGCTTGTCGACGCCGCGCTGTCCCGCACCCCGCTCGTCTACGTCGTGGGTGCCCACCCCCAGTCCGGTCCGCGTCCCTTCGACATCGACCAGGACGCGATTGCCACGGCCACCGGCGCCCGCGTGCTCACCGTCTCGCGTGACGACGCCGCCGCCGTGACCCAGCGCGCCGTCGAACTCGCCGTGGCTGAGCGCCGGCCGGTGGTCCTGTCGATTCCCTACGACATCGCCGCTGAACCCGTCACCGAGGCTGGTGCGCAGGTGCCGGGACCCCTTCCCCGGACTGCTCCGGCGCGTCCGACGGGGCGGGAGGCCAACGCGATCGTCGACAAGCTGGTGGCGGCCGAGCGCCCCCTCATCCTGGCCGGCCGTGGGGCGAGGGAGGCAGCGGCTGACCTGGCCGCGATCGCCGACCTGCTGCGGGCGGACGTGGCCACCACCGCCCCTGCCAGGGGGACCTTCCCGGTGAGCGGTCACCATTACCGGGACCTGGGCATCTGCGGCGGATTCGCGGCCGAGGGTGCGGCCCGGGAGATCCGGCGCGCCGACGTCGTCCTCGTGGTCGGCGCCGGTCTGAATCAGTTCACCACCTCCCACGGGCGGGCCTTCGGTGACGCCGCGACCGTCATCCAGATCGACCTGGCTGAGGCACCCACTCATCCCCGGGTGAACCTGTTCCTCTCCGGTGACGCGATCACGGCGACCGGGTGCCTGCTGACGGAACTGCGCACCCGTGACTTCCTCGCCGACAACCGGGAGCGTTGCGACGCAGACCCCACCGCCCGTGAGGCCGGTGACGAACTCGCCCCGGACGGCCGTCTCGACCCGCGCAGCCTCATGGCTCGCCTGAACCGGATTCTCCCGCAGGACCGGTTGATCGTCACCGACGGCGGCCATTTCCTCGGCTGGGCCAACATGTACCTCGATGTTCCCGGGCCGGACCACCTGGTCATGGTGGGCACCGCCTTCCAGTCCATCGGGTTGGGATTCCCCTCCGCCGTCGGAGTGGCGGCGGCCGCGGGAGAACGCACCACCGTGCTGGTCACCGGCGATGGCGGAGGCCTGATGGGCATCGCCGACGCCGAGAGTTTCATCCGGGTCGCGCACCGGGGCGTGGTGGTCGTGGTCAATGACGCGGCCTACGGAGCCGAGGTGCACCAGTACGGCGCGCGGGGACTGGCCGAGCGGCCCATGCTGATCCCCGAGATCGACTTCACCGCCATGCTGGGTGCGCTGGGGACGCGCGGCACGGTGGTTCGCACCCTGGACGATCTCCGCGACGTCGGGGAATGGCTCGCCGCGGGTGCGACCGGCACCTGGGTCCTGGACTGCCGGGTCTCCCGCCAGGTGGTGGCGCCGTTCATGCGCCCGCCCACCTAGCCGGTGCAGAGGAGCGCGGTGTCGAGAATGGGCTGCGGGGCCCCGCTCGCGATCAGACGGTCCTCGTCGTAGCAGTCGTATCCGGTTTCGGGGGACTCGCCGTCCGGGGTGTGGCGGTTCCACCTTCCGTCCGCCCAGGTGAAGATGCCCACGTAGTCGGACTGGGCCAAGCCGCCGCGCGCCCACGTGCCGTCGCAGTAGAGCACGGTGTCCACGAAATCACCGTCCCCCTGCTGGAGGACCGCGGGATCGCAGCGGTCCTCGGGTCGGGGGCTTGTCGTCGGAATCTGCGTGGTGGGGGTCTGCGTCGCTGTCGTGGTCGTCACCGGCGCGCGCGTGGATGAGGTGGTCGCGGTTGGAGTCGGTGTCGTCGGCTCCCCGGAGGCGGTGGACGTCACGACGGAGGTGACGGTCCCCGGTCCGGAATCCGGTTCCTCCTCGGCGGCGCACGCACCCGACCCGAGGGCCAGCGCACCGGCGCCCAGGCCTGCCACAACTCGTCTCGTGATCCGGAACATCTTCCTCACCGGGCCTTTCGTCTGGTGAGGATAAGTAGACCAGAATCCGGGCCGGTTTCGGGACAATGTACTCATCCCGTTACCTTTCCCGCGAGGTAATTCTCCAGCTGGTCAGCCAGCTCCCTGGGGTGGCTGAGCGCGACGACCCCGAGACGCTCAAGGGCGAGCGCGCGGAGAAACTCAGGGGCAGAGAAATGGTCGTCGCGGCACAGGATGAACCGCGTCGGCGCATCCGGGTGGGCTTTCCGCGGCCACGGCCCACCCGTCGGCGGGCCTCCCCCCCCGGGGGCCGGGATCATCCCCGCCACGTAGACCAACGACCGGACCGGCAACCGCTTCGCGATCAACGGAGCGGTGAATCCGCCGGCCCCTTGGTCTCGTCCTCGCACGGTAGGTCGGGGATGAAGGTGGCCACCGTCTGTATCCGGTCAGGCCTGGACGTCGACGACCGTGCGCCCGTGACGACGCCCCGCCAGGAGGTCGGCCCCGGCGGCGGCGACGTCGGACAGCGCCACGGTGTCGGTCATCTCCTCCAGGACCGCGGTGTCCAGGTGCTCGGCCAGCGTCGCCCAGGCGCGTTCACGCAGTTCGAGCGGGGCGTCGACGGAGTTGATGCCGATGAGCTTGACGCCGCGGAGGATGAAGGGCAGGACCGTGCCCTCCATATCCGCGCCCTGTGCCAGCCCGCAGGCGGTCACCGTCCCGCCCCAGTGGGTCTGCGCCAGCGCGTTGACCAGGGTGTGGGAGCCGACGGCGTCGACGACCCCCGCCCAGCGGGCCTTCTGCAGGGGCTTGCCCTGCTCGGAGAGTTCAGCGCGGTCGATCACCTCCGCCGCGCCCAACCCGCGGAGGTAGTCGCCATGCTCGTCGACGCGTCCCGTGGAGGCGACGACGGTGTACCCCAGCTTCTTGAGCAGGTGGATGGCGACGGAGCCGACGCCACCGGTGGCGCCGGTGACCAGAATCTCCCCGTCACCGGGTTCGACCCCCTGCTCGCGCAGCGCGTCCACGCTCAGGGCGGCGGTGAAACCGGCGGTGCCGATCGCCGCCGCCTGGTGCGCGGTGAACGCCTCCGGCAGCTTCACCGTCGATGCGGCGGGAATGCGCTGACGGGTGGCGTAGCCCCCGTGCTGGGCCTCGCCCAACCCGGCGCCGTTGATGAGGACCGCGTCCCCCGGCGTGAAGCGGTCGGAATCGGACTCGACGACGGTGCCGACGGCGTCGATGCCCGGCACGAGGGGCCACGTGCGGACGACGCCTTTGTCGCCGCGCAGGGCCATGCCGTCCTTGTAGTTGAGGGAGGAGTGGCTGACGTCGATGAGCAGATCACCCTCCCCGAGGTGGAGCTCATCGGTCAGGGTGGCGGACACGGAATCGTCGTCGCTGGACTTGTTCACAATGAGGCTGCGGTTCATGCCCCCACGGTAGTCAAGGACGGGGGCCGGTGAGGCGGCTCGGAGGATTCCCACAGCAATCCTGGGTAGTCTCATCGAGGTGCATGAGGTGACCGTTCAACGGAAACACAAGATACAGACTTTCCCCGCCCGACTGGTCCTGCTCGCGACCGTCGGACTCGTCGCCCTGACCATCGCTTTCCTCACGCTGCTCAAGAGCAGCTTCTCCCTCGGTGGGCTGTGGGATGCGGACGCGCACCACCAGCGCAGCATCGACCTCATCCCCTTCAACGGATTCATCGATCCCCCGATCTGGTACGGCCCGATCACCAACACCCTCGGCAACATCGCGATGTTCGCGCCCGTGGGGGTCCTCGTCGTGCTGTTATGGGCGGCGTTCCTGCCCGCCGGCAGGAGCGTTTTCCCGCCCGCTCCGCGACGCCGCGTCCTCCTGCGCGCGGGGCTCATCGGCCTGGGCCTGAGCTTCAGCATCGAGGTGGCGCAGTTCGTCTTCGCGCGGGGTTATTCGGACGTCGACGACCTCATCCTCAACACCACGGGGGCTGTCCTCGGTGCGGCGCTCACCCTTTTCCTGAACGGGGAGCGGCGCCGTTATCTGCTGGGGATCATCTGGGCGACGTGTTCGGTGGTCCTGGTGCTGATGTTCGCGGGGGCGTTCGGCGGCTGAGCTTATGGGGATGTTTCACGTGAAACATCCCCTCCCTGGCCAATCGATGCGGACTGGTAAGACCCCCGTTCCGCGCCGGGCCCCGCAGTCGCAGCATCGGTTCCGGGAGGGATGGTTGAGTTTCAGCCCGTCGGGGCACGCGTTTCAGGGGCATCAACGATGAGGTGATCGCATGGTCGCGGGGTGTGGGATGGCCGCTGGCGACGCCGATCGCCGATTGTGACCTGAATCTCCCTCGCGGCAGCGTCATCCGGTCTAGATTCCTGAGCATGTCGAGCCTTCATCGTCGTCTCCCCGCCCTCGCCGTGGCTGCCGCCGCGCTCCTGACCGCCACCGCGGCCATCTCCCCCGCCCACGCCCAGCTCCGGCAGGTCGAGTCGCTGCTCACCGCCGGGTCAACCGTCAGCCAGGAACACGGTTCGGCCGCCGAGCTGTCCAGCGGGCCCATCGTGGACCTGTCGGGAGGTTCCAGCCACCTGCAGGACGACGGCGCCACCGTGCACCTGTCCTCCGACCCGGCCATCGACACCGTGTACAACGACCCCACCTGCGTCCCCTCCCCCGAGCACCCGAACCCTGTGGTGTACCTCCACGGCACGGGCAGCAGCTCGGCGGAATTCCTCGGCACCGCCCGATGGTTGCGCGGGCAGGGTTTCTGCCTGTGGGCGCTGCACTACGGCTCCGACCACCCGAACCTGCGCAACGTGGTGCCCGGGGAGCACGGCTGGGGGGACATCGACGCCAGTGCGGCGGAGGTCGCCGCCTTCGTCGACCACGTCCGGGCCACCACCGGGGCGACGCGGGTGGATCTGATCGGCCACTCCCAGGGTGGGACGCTGACCAAGGTCTACATCCAACGCCACGGCGGGGCGGACAAGGTCGCCCGGGTGGTGCCCCTCGGCGCGACGTTCCGGGGCACGACGCTCGACGATCGGGACGTTTTCGCCCGGCCGGTCGTGGAGGCGGCCCCCGGATCCTCGGACGCCCTCGTCGGAGAGTCGACGCCGCAGCAACTGGCCGGATCCGAGTTCATCACCGCGCTCGGACAGCTGCCCGACACGACCCCGGGCATCATCTACACCGTCCTGTACACACCCTCGGACACCTGGGCCACGCCCTTCACCACCTCGCTGCTCGAGTCCGTCGACGGCGCCGACGTGGTCAACGTCGACGTCGAGGCCACCTGCGGC
This sequence comes from uncultured Corynebacterium sp., assembly GCA_964431055.1. Lineage (GTDB taxonomy): Bacteria > Actinomycetota > Actinomycetes > Mycobacteriales > Mycobacteriaceae > Corynebacterium. Next base: position 7,714 of record CAYSIP010000058.1, read on the forward strand.
GCTCCGGTCTCCCACGGTGACCTCGCCCGCGGGGCCGCCGCCGCGGGGCTCATCCACTGGGGCCTGACCCGCGCGGAGGGCGACCATGCCGTGGATGCGGGGCGGTGTGGCGTCGATAAGCGCTGAGCTGGCCGGCGGATGTTTCACGTGAAACGCCCCGGTAGCGGTGGGGCCACTATTCTGGACGGAACGTAGCGCGCCAGCCAGTTGAGGAGAGCGAAGCCATGGCGACAGGCTCCACCCGGAAGAAGATCCCCACCATGTCCGTGAAGTTGAGTGAGTCGACGGGGCCGTACGTCCTGGCGCTCGACGTCGGTTCCACGGCCTCCCGCGGCGGGCTCTACGACGCCACGGGTCGACCGGTGAAGGGGTCCAAGCAGCGCATCGCGCACGAGTTCACCACCGCCGGCGACGGAACCAGCACCATCGACGCCGACCAGGTCACCGAGGAATGCGCGGAGATCGTCGATGCCCTGGTCAGCTTCGCCAAAGACCATGAGCTCACCGCGCAGGTCAAGGGCGTGGCCATGGATTCCTTCGCCTCCTCCCTGGTGCTCGTCGACGGGGACGGCGACGCCCTGACCCCGTGCCTGACCTACGCCGATTCCCGGTGCCGCAACCAGGTCCGTTACCTGTCCGAACGGATCGACGGGATCGAATATCACGCCCGCACCGGAGTGCGCCTGCACACCTCCTACCACCCGGCCCGCCTACTGTGGCTGCAGCAGGAATACCCGAAGATATTCGAACGTGCGCGCGCCGTGATGACCATCGGCGAGTACGTCTACCACCGGCTGGCCGGCATCCGGGGCATCTCCACCTCGGTGGCCGCCTGGTCCGGCATCCTCGACCTGCGCACCGGTGAACTCGACCTGCCCGTGCTGCAGGCCTGCGGCGCTGACCCGGGACTCTTCGCCGACGTCCGTGACCCGGACGAGCCCGCTCGTCCCGTTGAGCTGCCGAAGAAGTGGAGGGCGCTCGCCGACGTGGACTGGTTCCACGCCATCCCCGATGGCTGGCCGTCGAATATCGGCCCCGGCGCGGTGGACTCCTCCACCGCCGCCGTCGCGGCCGCCACTTCCGGGGCGGTGCGCGTCATCCTCCCCGAACTGCCGGAGACCATTCCCGAGGGCCTGTGGTGTTACCGCGTCTCCCGTCGGGCCTGGATCCTCGGCGGCGCCCTCAACGACGTCGGACGTGCCGTCGAATGGCTGGAGAAGACCATCGCTCCCGTCGAATCCGACCTCGCGGAGGTCCTCGCCAGCCCGCCGCTTGACGACGCCCCCGCGGTTCTGCCCTTCTTCAGCGGCGAGCGCGCCACCGGCTGGGCCACCCACGCCCGGGCCAGCCTGGTCGGCGTGAGCACCGCCAGCGGACCGGAGGAGATCTGGCGCGGGGTGATCGAAGGCCTCGCCCTGTCCTACCGGCGCGTGTGGGACGCCCTCGGGGAGGCGGGTGCTCAACCGGGGCGGGTCATCGCCTCCGGCAGGGTCTCCCTCGACCACCCCGCGTGGCTGCGGATCCTCGCCGACGCCCTCGAGGTGCCCGTCGCCCCCCTGGCGATGAAACGCGCCACGCTGCGCGGCACCGCCCTGATCGCCCTGGACAGCCTCGCCCCCGACGTCGAACGGGCCACCCCGCCCTTCGACGAGGTCTGCTCACCCGTGCCCGGGCACCTGCCCCACTACCGGCACGCCCGCCGGGAATTCCAGCGTCTGTATGAGGCGCTCGTCGCCCGCTGACTCCCGGTAAGCTCGGGTCGAGGTCCCAGTCGCCGGAATTCAAGGAGGAACCGCCATGTCCATCGTCGAAGACAAGGCCCGTCAGCTGCTCGAACAGGCCCGGGAGAACGAGAACGGCCGCATGGCCAAGCTGCTGCTCACCGATGGCCCCCTGCGTCAGACCGTCATCGCCCTGCGGGAGGGAACCGAGCTCGCCGAGCACAACTCCCCGCCCGCCGCGTCGCTGTTTCTGTTCACCGGCCGCATCAAGATCAGCGGACAGGAGGAGTCGGAGGTCGATGAGGGGGAGCTGGTCGCCCTGACCCACTACCGCCACGCCGTGGAAGCGCTGGAGGACTCGGTGTTCCTGCTGACCACCGTCACCGGCATCGAGGGCACGGATAGCCACGGCGAGCGGGCGGAATAGGGCGGGGTTCTAACCCCTCCCCTTCCCCACCGCTTCCGCGATGTTCCGCGCGGTCTCCCGTGCATAGGGGGACACCCCCAGGATCGTGGCTGAACCCGCGCCGGTCCAGTCGCCGTAACCCACCAGGTGAAGGCCAGGATGCTTCGGCCGGCGGTCCTCGTCGAGCAGGCCCTGCACGGGTCCGAGCGCCGGGAGGTAACCGGTGCACCAGATGAGATGATCGGCGTCGATCTCGTCGAGGGACGCCACCATCGGGGTGGCCTTCAACCGGCCCTCGTCCCGGGCTGCCAGCACGTGCGGCACCATGACGATGTCGCCGAGCTCCGAGTCGGCGCCGGGGTCCGGTTCACCCCGCTGGAGGGCCAGGGCGCGTCTGCGGTTGCGGCGGAAGAGCTCGCGGCCGTCGACGTCATCGGGCATCCACCGGGGCTCCCCCACGGTGTACCAGGTGACCTCCGCGTCCTCCGAGAGCTCCGCCGCGATCTGCGCCCCGGAGTTGCCGCCACCGATCACCGCGACGTGCTTGCCGCGGAAAGTGTCGGGACCGGGGTAGTTGGCGCTGTGCCAGAACGCGCCCGTGATGGTGCCCGGGTAACTGGGCACATACGGCGACGACCAGATGCCGGTCGCCGAGACAACGTGATCGGCCGTCCAGTGACGGTCCTCCGCGCGGATGAGGTACTTCTCCCCGTCGTGCTCGACCCGGCCGACCGTCACGGGGCGTTCGACGGGCAGTTCGTAGCGCCGTTCGTAACGGGTGAAATAGTCCACCACGTGCGAGGCCGGTGGATAACCGTCGTGAGGTGGCATGGGCCAGCCCGGCAGGTTCGAGAACTCCGCGGTGGAGAACAGCGTGAGTGTGGGCCAGTACTGCCGCCACGCACCACCGGGGGCCGTCTGATTGTCCAGGATGAGGAAATCCACCCCTGCCCGACGCAGGTAGTAGGCGGTAGCCAGACCCGCCTGACCCGCGCCGATGATGATGGCCTCGTGATGGCCGGCGTGAGTGGACTCGCTCATGTGCTCTCCTCGGAAACTCCTGGACCCTGTCTCACAGGCTACCTCTCACGGCGGTTGCTCCCGGGCCATGGTGATCGACGGGGAGGAGAGGGCGTGCCGCGAAGCGACCAGGGGCGGGGGTTCTGAGGCCGTCGACTAGGATCGATGGTTGGTTAAATTAATAACTCACACCGAAAGGATCCCGAATGCGCTCTCTGCGTAACGCGACCGTTGCCCTGGCCACCGCCGGCGCCCTCGCTCTGTCTGTCACTCCCGCCATGGCCCAGGAGTCCTCCGAGCCGGAGCTGTCCTCGTTCTCCCTCTCCTCCACCGTGGCTGAGGATCTGGGCGCCACCGAGGAGCAGCGAAACCTCTTCGGTTCCTCCAAGAACCTCGAGGAAACCAGTGATTTCGGCAAGCTCTGGTACGGCTACACCATCGCCGCCACCGTCGCGGCCGTGGCAGGTGGCGTCGCCCTCGCGTATCCGCAGATCCAGGATGTCGCCGCGCAGAACGGCATCCAGCTGCCGGACCTGCCGCTGTAGGCGCCGCACTTCCACGTCACCCCGTGCCCCGGAGAGCGTTCCGGCGCACGGGGTGTCGTCGTCATGTCCGGGGATTCTGGTTCCCGATGGTGGCACCGCCACCGTCAGAGGCGCATGACGTCTGTCTCAGTCCGGCGCTACCATCGCCGACATGGACCACTCCCCCAGCCTCGCCGAGCTCCGGGCCCGCCGTCTCATCGCCCAGGGCCTCGCCTCCTCCGCGGCCCGCCCGGAGCTGAACCGGCCCACCGACGTCACCCGCCATCTGTTGGCGTTGCAGGGGCAGACCTACCCGGCCGGCATCCGCGCCATCGCCCTGCGCGCCGGCGTGGATGACGGCGAGGTGCTCGCGGCCGTCGACAAGTTCGAGATCGTGCGCGCCTGGCCCCAGCGCGGCACCCTCCACTTCATGCCACCGGAGGACACCCGCTGGATGATGCGGTCGCTCTCACCGCGGGTGGAGAAGGCGGCCGCGGGTCGGCGCCCGGGCCTGGGGTTAAGCCCTGAGGACGTGGTGACTGCCCGACAGGCACTGCACGCCGAGCTGCTCGCCCGCGGGCTGCGTGATCCCCTGCCCCGGAAGGAGGCCTACCGTGTCTTCGCGGAGGCGGGCGTCGACCCGGGTGACGGACGCGGGCCGCATCTGCTGCGGGCCCTCGGTGGGGAGGGTGACGTGGTGCAGGGGCCGAAGAAGGGCGCCGAGGAGACCTTCGTGCATGTCGATCACCTGCCCGTCGAGCAGCGCGAGCTGTCCCGGGAGGAGGCCTTGTCCGAGCTGGCCACGCGCTACCTGCACTCCCACGGGCCGGCCACGCCGAAGGATCTGGTGTGGTGGTCGAAACTGACGGTGGCGGAGGCGCGGAAGGCGATCGCGGCCGCCCGGGACGTCGTGGAGATCGAGTTGGACGGGCAGACCTACTGGATGGGCCGCTGGCAGGAGGATGTGACGCGGGCGGAGATCGACGCCGCGCTGGACGCCGACTATTCGCTGCCCGCCTTCGACGAATACCTGCTCGGTTACGCGGACAAGTCCTGGATCCTGGCCCCCGACCTGCGCCACCGGGTGCTGACCATGAACGGGCTGAGCTGGCCCTTCGAAGTGTCACGGGGCGTGGTGACCGGGCGGACGGAGTGAAGGTCCGGAGTGCGCAGCTGCGCACTCCGGACCTTCGGTCACACGCAGTCAGATCACCTGGCGTAGAGGGTGTCGACCTTCTCCACCAGGGTCAGCACGTCGTAGCTGGCGACGATCTCGTCATGCTGGTTGTAGAGGACGGTGTCCCAGCAGACCTCGCCGTACTCGTCGGTCACGCGAGGGGTGATGCGCTTGGCGGTCAGCTCGACGCGGATGGAGTCGTCGTAGGTGACCGGGGTGATGAAACGCAGGTTCTCCAGGCCGTAATTCGCCAGGACGGGGCCCGGGGCTGGCTCGACGAACAGTCCGGCGGCCCAGGCCACGAGGAGGTAACCGTGGGCGACCCGACGCGGGAAGAACGGGTTGGCGGTGGCGGCCTCCTCGTCGACGTGGGCGTAGAAGGTGTCACCGGTCTCCTGCGCGAAGTCGAGGATCTCCTCGAGGCTGACGTGGCGCAGTTCCGAGGCGAACTGATCACCGATGCGCAGGGTGGCCAGGTCCTTG
>CAYSIP010000059.1:0-12941 GCA_964431055.1 uncultured Corynebacterium sp.
TGACGGTGGTGCCCTCGGCGAGGTACGCACCGAGCCGTACCCGGTCGGCGTCGCTGATGCGCACCCCGGTGGGCACGACGTAGTCGACCATGCGGGGGAACTTGTCCACCGAGTACACGGTCACCGGGCCCCGGCCGGCGAGCCGGCCCCGGACCATCTGGAAGTCAGCGACGGCGCACGGGCCGTAGTTGGTCCACACGACGTTGGCCAGCAGATTGTAGATGCCCTCCAGGTTCAGACCGTGGGGCTTGACCAGCCGGTGGGAGAGCAGGTGCAGCCGCAGGTAGACGTCGTAGGCGTCGACGGGGGCGTCAGCAAGCGAACCGATCGTGGTGCGCACAGCTATGCGGGCCACCCCACGGTCCTCATCGGGGCCGACGAGGGCGAGAAACTGCTGCGGGACGTCCGAACCTTCGAACCGGACGGTGCCGGAAGCGGCGTCTCCGTCACCGAGCTGAGGGGAGGGAAACCAGACGTCGAGGACAGTTCCGTCGTGGGTGATGGTGGCCAGACCGCGGGCTGTGGCTGATGTCATGCCCGTGACGTTACCCGATTGTGACTCGTCTTCGTGAACAGCGACAGCACGATGAGCACCGCCACGACGACCACCACGGAGATGACCTGGTTGCGTGCACCCTCGTCAAAGAGCATGAGCACCACCAGGCCCCACAGGGACACCATGGTCACCCATGCCAACCACGGCCATCCCCACATGCGGACGGTCGTGATCTCACCGTTGCGCTCCAGCTCGGGGTGCAGCCGCAGGTAACTGGCCACCGTCATGATCCAGACCACGATGAGGCAGCCGCCCACGGCGTTGAGCAGGAAGTCGAGCAGACCCGTCGGGTTCCAGTACTGCAGGCCGACGGAGATGAAGGCGAAGACCATGGAGAGGATCACCGCGTTGATCGGGACGTTCTCCTTGTTGAGGCGGCCGAAGATCTTCGGGGCGTCGCCCTCGCGCGCCAGTGCGAAGCACAGGCGGGAGGTGGCGTAGATCTGGGCATTGAATGCGGAGAGCAGCGCCAGGACGATGATGACCTCCATGAAACCGACCACGCCCGGGATATTCGCCATGGCCAGCACCTGGGTGAACGGTGACTCGGCGGCGGTTTCCGCGTTGTCGATCATCCCGTAGGGGAGGAGGAAGGTGATGATGAGCACAGAACCGATGTAGAACAGCAGGATGCGCCAGATGACCGAGCGCACGGCCGTGGCGATCGACGTGGCCGGGTTCTCGGATTCTGCCGCCGCGATGGTCACGATCTCGATTCCGCCGAAGGCGAAGGCCACGGCCAGCAGGCCGGCCGCGACACCCGTGATGCCGTTGGGCATGAAACCCGCCGAACCGAGGAAGTTCTCGGTGCCGACGAAGCTGCCGCCCGGCAGCAGGCCGAAGATCAGGCCCACGCCGATGATGAGGAATCCGATGATCACGGCCACCTTGATGAAGGCGAACCAGAACTCGAACTCCCCGAACCCCCGGACCTTGGCGAAGTTGACGATGGCGAAGAACGCCACGCACACCAGCGCCGGGATCCACGGTTCCACCCCGAACCAGGCGCCCATCATGGCGGAGGCGCCGGTCATCTCCGCGCCCATGACCATCACCAGCATGAACCAGTACAACCAGCCCAGCGTGAAGCCTGCCCAGTGTCCGAAGGCCTGCCGGGCGTAGGCGGCGAACGAACCGGAGGAGGGGCGGGCGGCGGCCATCTCGCCGAGCATCTGCATCACCATCACCACGATGGCGCCGGCGGCGAGGTAGGCGAGCAGCACGGCCGGACCCGCGGCGCGGATGCCCACGCCGGTCCCCAGGAACAGGCCCGCGCCGATGGCGGAGCCGAGGCCCATCATGGTCAGATGCCGGGTTTTCAGTCCGCTGCCCAACCGGGTGTCGTCGGGTGTGCGGGTCTCCTGTCTTGTCATGGGCCTCACATTAGTGTTGACCTTTCCGGTCACCCACTTCGGCCCCGATCCCGCCCCGGCGGGCTCAGGACTTACGGCGCAGCACGGGCTCAGGATGGCCGATCTCGGTGCCCACCGTCCAGTTCGACTGACCCGACAGCTCGGCGGCCCGGATGTGCCGGCCGGTCCCGGCGTCGAAGACCTCCGTCTCGGGCAGGAGGACGATGTTGGCGCCGATGGAACAGTTGTCCCCGATTTCAAGGCCCACGACACCGGATGAGATCCCGAAATCACAGTTCTCGCCGATGCGGATGGGGTGCCGCACACCCTCGGAGACGCGCTCGGCCATGATCGTCGCGGACAGGCCCACGTTGGTGCCGGCGCCGACGACGATGGACGAGGAGATCCGCCCCTCGATCCGGGCGGGGCCCAGGGTGCCGGCGTTGAAGGAGACGAAACCCTCCCGCAGCACGGAAGTGCCGGGAGCGAGGTAGGCGCCCAGGCGCACCCGCTCCGCCTCGGCGATGCTGATGCCGGAGGGGACGACGTAGTCGACCATGCGCGGCAACTTCTCGATGCCGTAGACGTGGATGAGGCCGCGTGAGCGCAGGGAGGTGCGCACGTGCTCGAAATTCGTGGGGGTGCACGGACCCTTGTTGGTCCACACCACCGTGGACAACCGGGTCAGCGTGTCCGCCATGTTCAGCGACAACGGTTCGACGATGCGGTGGGAGAGCAGGTGCAGGCGCAGGTAGACGTCGTGGGCGTCAACGGGGGGTGCGTTGAGGTCCGCGATGGTGGTGCGCACCGCCACCTGCTCGACCATGCGGTCCTCGTCGATGAGCACCAGCTGCAGCAACCGGTCCGGCAGGTCGTGCGCGCCGAGACGCTCGGTGCCCGGGATCAGATCCCCGCCATCGACGAGCTCCGGGGCCGGGAACCAGGTGTCGAGCACCGTTCCATCCATGGAGATGTTCGCGATGCCGATTCCCTGAGCTCCCTGTTGCTTCATGCTCCCGAGCTTACGGCTACCCGATATCCGACACATCTCGAGGACTCGCCAGTAGGCTGGGCCAAGTGACCATACTTGACTTGACCACTGGCCCCGTCGAGTTGACCCGCACGCTCGTCGACATCCCGAGCCCCTCGCACGAGGAGGGGCCGCTCGCCGACGCTGTCGAGGCGGCCCTGCGCACGGTCGTGGAGTCCGCCGGCGGCGTCGAGATGTTCCGTCAGGGCAACACCGTTCTGGCCCGCACCAACCGGGGCCTGCCCGGACGCGTCATTCTGGCGGGGCACCTGGACACGGTGCCGATCGCCGGCAACGTGCCACATGTCCGCCGCCTGGATGACAAGGGGCGCGACACCCTCTTCGGCTGCGGCGCCGTCGACATGAAATCCGGTCTGGCCGTCATCCTCCACGTCTTCGCCACCCTGCACGCCTCCCCCGACCTGACCCGCGACCTGACGGTGATCGCCTACGAGGGGGAGGAGGTGGCCTCCGAGTTCAACGGGCTCGGCCACATCGAGGACAGTCACCCCGAGTGGCTGGCCGGTGACCTCGCCATCCTGGCCGAGCCCTCCGGAGCGATCGTCGAGGCCGGTTGCCAGGGTTCCGTCCGGGTGCGCGTCACCGCCCAGGGAGTGCGGGCCCATTCGGCGCGGTCCTGGCTGGGGCGCAACGCCGCCCACCTGCTGGCCCCGGTGATGACACGCATCGCCGCCTACCGGCCCCGGGAGGTGGACATCGACGGTTGCCTCTACCGCGAGGGCATCAATATCGTGGGGTTGCAGTCAGGGGTGGCCACCAACACCATCCCCGACGAGGCGTCGTTGACCGTCAACTTCCGTTTCGCCCCCGACCGGGACATCCCCGGCGCCCTCGCTCATCTGCTCGAGGTGCTGGACCTCGGGGAGGAGGACGGAGTGACCCACGTGGTGGAGGACGCGATCCCCGGTGCGCTGCCGGGGCTGGCGCAGCCGGCCGCCGCGGAACTGGTCAGAGCCGTCGGCGGGGTGGCGCGCGCGAAGTTCGGGTGGACGGACGTCGCCCGTTTCGCCGCCCGCGGCATCCCGGCGGTCAATTTCGGCCCCGGTGACCCCGGTTTCGCCCACAAACGCGAGGAGCAGTGTCCCGTGGACCAGATCACTGAGGTGGCCGAGCGGTTGCACGACTTCCTCATTGCGCGGTGAAGCCCACGGGGAGCATCATCGCGCGCGGTTGACATCCGACAGAAAGGTTTTTCACCATGGCACCCAATATCACCCCCGGCCCGGACAAGGCGCGCATGCTGCGCGGCCCCATGCTGCTGCGCACCGACGGAGATCAGGAGTCGACCTACGATCAGCGGCTCTTCGAGCTCGGTTCCGACCACAACTGGTTGCACGCGGACCCCTGGCGCATCCTCCGCATCCAGGGGGAGTTCGTCTCCGGTTTCGATGCGCTGGCCAACCTGCCCAAGGCCGTGACCGTCTTCGGCTCCGCCCGGATCAAGGAGGGCCATCCCTATCACGCGACCGGGGTGGAGCTGGGCAAGAAGCTGGTCGAGGCCGATTACGCCGTGATCACCGGCGGAGGCCCGGGACTGATGGAGGCGCCGAACCAGGGCGCCCACTGCGCGGACGGTCTGTCCGTGGGGCTCGGCATCGAGCTGCCGCACGAACAGGGCCTGAACAAATGGGTCGACCTCGGGCTGAACTTCCGGTACTTCTTCGTCCGCAAGACCATGTTCCTGAAGTACTCCCAGGCTTTCGTCTGCCTGCCCGGCGGCTTCGGAACCCTCGACGAACTCTTCGAGGTCATGGTCATGGTCCAGACCGGCAAGGTCAGGAACTTTCCCATCGTTCTCATCGGCCGCGACTTCTGGTCCGGCCTGGTCGACTGGCTGTCCCAGAGCCTGGTGGCGGAGGGCATGATCTCCCCGGAGGACATGGACCTGTTCCTGCTGACAGACTCCGTCGACGAGGCCGTGGAGCACATCGTCGAGGCCCACCACGTGATGACCGACGGGCGACTGCGTCGACGGAAGACGGAGACCGCCGCCCAAGCCGCGTTCGAGAAGGCCATCAGCCCGGAGGAGACGGACCGGTAGGCGGCTAGACTGCCTGGCATGCACCACACCGGCCAGTCCCTCCCGGAGATCATGGCGATCGTCAACCGCACCCCCGACTCCTTCTACGACCGGGGGGCGCACTTCGCCGACGACGCCGCACTGGCCCGCTGCGACGAGGTCATCACCCAGGGTGCGACGATCGTGGACATCGGCGGGGTCAAGGCCGGGCCCGGGGACTTCGTCTCCGTGGCGGAGGAGATCGACCGGGTCGTACCGACGATCGCGGCCCTCTCCGAGCGTCACCCCGGCGTGGTCATCTCCGTGGACACCTGGCGCGCCGAGGTCGCGGAAGCCGCGGTCGCCGCCGGGGCAGGATTGATCAACGACACCTGGGCCGGTCACGACCCCGAACTCGTCGAGGTCGCCGGCGCCCACCGGGTCGGTTACGTCTGCTCCCACACCGGGGGTGTGGATCCCCGCACCCGCCCGCACCGCGTGCACTTCGACGACGTGGTCGCCGACGTCGTCGCGGAGACCACCCGTCTGGCGGAGAAGGCCGTGGCCTGCGGGGTGCCCGAGGACCGCGTGTTCATCGATCCCACCCATGATTTCGGCAAGAACACCTTCCACGGATTGGAGCTGCTGCGCCGCGTCGACGAACTGGTGGCCACGGGGTGGCCGGTGCTCATGGCGTTGAGCAACAAGGATTTCATCGGCGAGACCCTGGACCGCCCCGTCGGGGAGCGTGTGTCCGGCACGCTGGCCGCCACCGCCTGGGCCGCGGCCCGCGGGGTCGCCGCCTTCCGCGTCCACGAGGTCGCCGAGACCCTCGACGTGGTGCGCATGACCGCGGCCATCCAGGGCGTCGTGGCCCCGCTGAACACCATCCGGGGCCTGGCATGAGGCGAGCTGATCCCGTCTCCGTGGTCATCCCGGCACTGAACGAGGCGGCCACCGTCGCGGACGTGGTCGCGGCGGCGCTCGCCGATGACCCCCTCGAGGTCATCGTCGTCGACTCCGACTCCACCGACGCCACCGCCGTCTCCGCCGCGCGCGCCGGGGCGCGCGTGCTCAACTGGCGGGAGGTGCTGCCAGGGGTGGAGCCCGTCGCCGGGAAGGGGGAGGCCCTGTGGCGCGGGGTCTTCGCCGCGCGTGGGGAGATCGTCGTCTTCCTCGACGCCGACCTGACGTCGCTACGGCCCGGCACGGTCACCGCCCTCGCCGCGCCGCTTTGCGATCCTGCCGTCCATCTGGTCAAGGCCGACTACCCGCGGACCTACCGCGGCGAGCCCACCGGTGGCGGCCGGGTGACGGAGCTGACCGCCAAACCGTTGATCCGGGCGTTGTTCCCTGAGCTCGCCCACATCCGCCAGCCGCTCGGCGGTGAGTACGCCATCCGGCGCTCCACGGCTCTCGCGCTGCCCTTCGTCCACGGTTACGGGGTGGAATCCGGCCTGCTCATCGATGTGTTCATCGCCCACGGACCGGCGGCGATCCGGCAGGTGGAACTCGGCGAGCGCCGCCACCGCAACCGGCCCCTGGCGGAGCTGGCGCCGATGGCCGACGTGGTCGCCGCCACGCTGCTCCAACGGGCGGGGGTCGGGGTACGGCGCGTGCCGCAGCGCCCACCCCTGTCCACTATCATCGCGGCGTAGCCGCCCCCGCTGAAAGGCCTCGGAAATTGCTCATGTGGATCCTGCTCATCGTCCTGCTCGCGGCCCTGGTCGTGCTGGGCACCTTTTTCTGGGGGAAGGTCTTCGGCCGCGGCGAGGTGCTGCCGCCCATGGAAGAGCCGCAGCAGGTCATCGAGGACAACCGCCGCAGGGTCGGGGCGGGGCAGATTGACGACGTCCGTTTCGAGGTCGCCCCCCGCGGTTACCGCCCGGATCAGGTCGACGACGTCCTCGAGCACCTGGCCTGGCAACTGCGGGAGGCCCGTGAGGAGCTCGCCGAGCTCAGTCGGGAGGACGGGGACTGAGCCGGATTTCCGGTGGGCGTCAGCCGCCCAGCACCAGCCCCTCCCGCCTCGGGTCGGCGCCACCGGTGATCGCGTCGCCGTCTCCGCGGACCAGGATGGACAGGCCGCTGGACTGGGCGGTGGGGTTTACCTCGTGACCGAGTTGCTCCAGTCCTGCGGTGAGGGCGTCGACATTCTCCGCCATCACCGGATGTTCGGTGCCGAGTCCCGTCCGAGGTTGGTTGAGGGCGCCGAAATTGGGCGCCGAGACCGCCTGCTGCGGGTCCATGTCCCAGTCGATCATGTTGACCAGGGTCTTGACCACGAACTGGATGATCAGTGATCCGCCGGGGGAGCCGAGCACCATCTCCAGCTCACCGCGGCCACCGTCCTCGGTGGAGTCGAAGACCAGCATCGGGGACATGGAGGATCGGGGGCGCTTCGCCGGCTCCACGCGGTTGGCCACCAGCTCCCCCTCCTCGTTGCGGGGTTGCGCCGAGAAATCGGTGAGCTGATTATTCAGGATGAATCCGCGGGTGAAGTGGAAGGAACCGAAAGCAGCCTCCACGCTGGTGGTCAGGGAAGCGGCGTCGCCGGAGGAGTCGATCACGCTGATGTGGCTGGTGCCCGCCTCCGGGACGGGCGCGCCCGCCACGGTGGCGGCCAAACCGGGCTCCGCTTCACCCATGGACCGGGCGGGGTCGATCAGCTGCGCGCGTTCGCGGGTGTACTCCTCGCTGATCAGTTCCTCGACGCCCCCACCGGGAACGTCCACGAAGGCGGGATCGGCGATGTAGGCGTCCCGGTCGGCGTAGGCCAGCCGCTCGGCCTCCGAGATCAGGTGAATGGCCTCAACATCGGGCAGGCCACCGTCCTCGGTGACCTCCTCCGGCGCGTACCGGGAGAGGTCGAAATTGTTGAGGATGCCCAAAGTGTTGAGCACCGTCACGCCTCCGGAGGAGGACGGGGGCATCCCGCACACGGTGGTGTCCCGGTAGGGCGCGCACAGCGCCTCGCGGGTGACGGGGGTGTAGCCTGCCAGGTCCGCGGTGGTCATCCGGCTCGGGGTGAACCCCTCCACCTCACGGGTGGCGCGCTCCACGACGGCCTCGGCGATGGCCCCGGTGTAGAAGGCTTCCGGGCCGCCCTCGGCGATCAGTCGGACGGTGTCGGCGTAGTCGGGATTGGTCAGCAGCGTGCCCGCAGGCTTGGCGGTGCCGTCCTCCTGCAGGAAATAGTCCGCCGCCGCCGGGTCGCGGACGAGATCTTCGGCCGCGTCGGCGATGGAGGCCGACATCCGGGGGCTGATCTCGAATCCGCCGGCGGCCAGCTCCTGCGTGGAGGCCAACAACCGGTCCCAGTCGGTGTCACCGTGGGCGGCGTGCAGTTCACCCAGGGCGGCCACGATGCCGGGCACACCAATGGACCGCCCCGAGCGGCGCGCGTCGGGCACCGGCGCGGTGGCGTCCTCCGCGGAGACCTGGATCAGGTAGTTCTCGTCGGCGGCCAGTGGAGCGGTCTCACGGCCGTCGATGGCGGTGACGGTGTCGGTCCCGGCGTCATAGTGGAGGATATAACCGCCTCCGCCGATGCCGGAGGACTGCGGTTCCGTGAGGCCGAGCACAAACTGTGCGGTGACCAGCGCATCCGCAGCGGTGCCCCCATCGCGGAGCACCTCGCAGGCGGCCTGTGTGGCGAGTGGGTTGGCGGTGGCCACGGCGTAGTTCTGCGTGGTCACCGGCGTCATTCCGGAGCGGTAACCGGTGGCGATCTCCGGGGCCACGGAGATGTCATCGCCGGTCTGGGTGCCCTCAATCTCCTCGGTGGAGGTGGCGCCTTCCGGGATCTCACAGGCAGGTGGGGGTGCGGACGAGGAACCGGAGGAACGGTCCAGGAGAGAGGACAGGTCGGACGAGGAGGATTGGGCGGTGGCGGTGGGAACCCCGGTCCCACCGACGACGGGGACCAGAGAGAGAACCAGGGCGGCGACGGACACAGCGGACACGGTGGACAGGGCGGAGGCCACTTTCGATGTGGCATGGGTCACGTTCATGACCTGACGTTAACAAGACGTCCCTTTTCCGGGAGCGGAATCGGAAAGGTTGTAGTTCCGTCACGGAAACAGACTCTTCCGCCCCGCCTATGTACCCAGCTCAGTGGGGGTCCGGGAATCGGGTCGGGAGGACGCTTCCGGACCATCAAAGACGGATTGGGGGTAAACTGGTCAGGGTATCCCAACTGAAGAGAAGGAGCTCTGTCACATGGCAGCTATGAAGCCGCGTACCGGAAATGGCCCGATGGAGGCAGTCGAAGAGAGCCGGAAGATCGTCATGCGGATCCCCTCCGACGGTGGTGGCCGACTCGTGGTCGAGCTGACCAAGGAAGAGGCCGCCGAACTCGGCGCGCTGTTGACCGAGGTCGCCCAGTAATCCCGATAGACCTCAGAGAAGTTTCCGTCTCCTCCTCCGGGTAGGCTGGAGCGCATGCTTTCCGATATCATCGACGTGCTCGCCGACCCGGTCGACGGCACCCCGCTGTCCGGTGTGGACGATTTCTCCCGCCTGGTCTCAGAGTCCGGGCACAGCTACGACGTGGCCCGCCAGGGCTACGTCACCCTCGCCGGTGGTGCAGGTCTGCGCTACGAGGGCGACGACATGTCCATGATCAATGACCGCGAGACATTCCTGTCCCGCGGTCATTTTGCGCCTTTCGTGGAGGCGGTGACCGGTCACGTCCACGACGCCCTCGACGACGCCGAGGTGCCGGACGACGCCCGCCCCGTCATCCTGGAGATCGGCGCCGGAACCGGTTACTACCTGGCCCACACCCTCGATGATGTGGTCGATTCCCGCGGCGTCGGCCTGGACGTGTCGGTGCACGCCGCCAAGCGGCTGGCCAAGTGCCATCCACGGGTCGGAGCGGTCGTCGCCGACGCCTGGTCGCGTCTGCCGCTGCGGGACTCCTCGGTCGACGTCATCACGGTCGTCTTCGCTCCGCGCAACCCGGCGGAGTTTGCCCGCGTACTCAAGCCGGGCGGACAGGTCATCGTGCTCGCCGCCGACCGCGGCCACCTTGCGGAGCTGCGCGACCCCCTCGGCATCATCGACGTCGAGGAGGGCAAGGTCGATCGTCTCATCGAGCAGGCAGCCGGCCACCTGAGCCCGGTGGCGGAGTCCTCCTTCATCGAGTTCCCCATGAACCTGGACAAGGACTCCATCGCCGCCCAGATCGGCATGAGCCCCTCCGCCCGCCACATCTCGGCGGACAAGCTCGCCGAGCGGGTCCAGGCCCTGCCACCGACCATGCCGGTCACCGCACGCGCCAGCATCACCCGTCTGACCCGCGCCTGAACCACCGGGAGGAGGCCCGCGTCTTCCGCCGGAGCAGTTTCGTTCACGGTGGGCCAGGCATGCCCTGATCCGAAAAACGGCCTGGGGTCAGCCTGGTGCGGGTGCAATGCCGGTGAGCCGATGGAGCGCTGCTGCTGTGGTCGGGCTGGCGCAGGGAGGCTGGCGGATGGCGGGTGGCCGCGGCGTCGATCGTCGCCGCCATCCTCTTGCTGCTGCCCTGGGTGATTGACCGGTCCGGAGGCGGCCCGGCATTCGGTCCCGGGCCGCTGGTCACCGCGACCCAGGACATCCTGGCGGTGAGGTTCTCCCCGCTACTCGCGTCACTGGCCGTCGTGTGAATCCCCGGTGGGTTCCCCGTAGTCCGGCAGGTCACCGGAGGAGTAGGGGCCACGGTCCCAGGAGCGGAGGATCTCCGCCCCGTCGGTGGTTGTGGCGCGGAGGCTGGAACACCCGCCCTCGAAGTAGACACGGCTGGCCATCGCCACCGCACCGCCGTCGGCGAAGACCTCCACGGTGGAACCGTCGACGAAGATCGACAGGGAGTCGGAGTCGCCGTCGGCCAGCGCGGCCTCGGCGACCGGGTCCCCCTCGTGGTGCGGATTCATGGACCGGTCCACCGCCAGACGGTCACCCGAATGAGTGACGACGGCTGCAATGTTCCCGGTGCCGTCGACAAGTTCGAGCGTCAGGGAGGAGCCGGTGGGGATCTCGCACAGACCGGTCCATGAGCGGGCGGCGGAGGTGTGCGTGATCGCGTCCGGCAGGCCGGGCGGAGGGGTCTGGAACAGGTGACCGCCCTGGAGGGTGACCACGCGCGGCAGCGACACCGCGTTCGCCCACCCCTCCTCCTGCAGTGACAGGTGGCGGGCCGGCTCATCGCGACGGCCCACGCCGTTGAGCAGGCCGAAGAGTACGGCCTGGTTGTAGCGCTTCTCCTGCGGGACCGTGCCGGGGGTGAAATTAGTGTTGCGGGGGCGGGTGAAGTCGTGCCCGTGGTCGATGCGGGTGAAACCGGTCCGCACCTCGAAAGTGGAACCAGTCAGCGTGCCCACCAGGTAACCGGAGATGTCGATGCCCTCATGCTCGACGGTGATCAGCAGGACGTCGTAGATCAGACCGTCGACCTCGTCGCGCAGGCGCATGATGCGGGGGCTGACGATCACGGAGACGGATGACAGGCCGGGGTCGCCGACGAACTCCAACGGGCCCACCAGGTGCCACTCGATGCCGTCACCACTGGTGAGGATGGCCGGCACCGGCGTTTCACCGGGGCCGGTGACCGCCAGCATCAGCCAGCCGTCGTGACCGGCGGCGCGGTCCTCGTCGGAGGCCCAGTCGGGGACCACGCTGGGGGAGCGGAAGCGGCTCATGCCCTCCCGGTCACTGACGACCTCCCCGACGCGCATGACCCGGTTGTCGATGGTGGAGGCCTCGTCGGAGACCTCGCAGGAGTCGGAGAGCTGGGACAGTCGGGCGAGCTGGATCGATGTGCCCACCGCGGTCACCGAGGTGAAGTACAGGTGCACGTCGTCACCCTCGGTGGCCACGACGGAACCGGCGCGGACATTGATCTCACCGCCGACGGGCGCGATGACGTCGTCGCAGACCTCCCAGTCAAAGGGGCCCTCTGCGGAGACGGTGTGCGCCCAGCGGGCGGGGGCCCCGGGCTTCGGACGGAACTGGTGGAACAGATGCCACGTGTCACCGTCGAGCAGGGCGCCGGCAGGGGCGTCGAGCACCCCGGTCTCGGCGGTGATGTGGAGCTCTGGTCGGTGGGAGCTGGTGCTCAAGAACTTCTCTCTCCTTAAATCAGCGAGCGGTAGACGTCGACGGTCTGCTGGGCGATCGTGGCCCAGGAGAATTCCTGGACCGTGCGCTGCCGCCCGGCTTCCCCGAAGGTCCTGGACCGCGCGGCGTCCCCGACCATGGCGTTGACGCCGGCCGCGATGTCGCGCTCGAAAGCTTCCGGGTCGTTCTCGTCGTAATGGACCAGGGCGCCGGTCTCACCGTCGACGACGACCTCCGGGATGCCGCCGACGTCCGAGGCGACCACGGCGGTGCCGCAGGCCATGGCCTCGAGGTTGACGATGCCCAGCGGTTCGTAGATGGAGGGGCACACGAAGGTGTCCGCGGCGGTGAGGATCTCCTGGATCTTCGGCTTGTCCAGCATGTCCTGCACCCAGAAGACGCCGTCGCGCTTCGATTGCAGGTCCTCGACGAGCGCGGTGGTCCGCGCCGCGATCTCCGGGGTGTCGGGGGCGCCGGCGCACAGGACCAGCTGCACGCCGTCGTCGAAGTGCGCGGCGGCCTTGACCAGATGCTCCACGCCCTTCTGGCGGGTGATGCGTCCCACGAAGGCGACGATCGGACGGTCGGGATCCACGCCGAGCTTCGTGAGGACCGAATCCTCGGCTTCGTCGAAGGTCGGGCGGGGCTGCCACAGTTCAGTGTCGATGCCGTTGAGCACGATATGCACCCGGTCCGGTTCAATGCGGGGGTAGGCCTCGAGGATGGAGTCCTTCATCCGGGCGGAAACGGCGATGACGGCGTCCGCATACTCCATGGCGTTGCGCTCCGACCAGGAGGAGACCTCGTAACCGCCGCCGAGCTGCTCGCGTTTCCAGGGGCGGTGCGGCTCCAGGGAGTGGGCGGTGGCCACGTGCGGGATGCCGT
>CAYSIP010000060.1:0-12928 GCA_964431055.1 uncultured Corynebacterium sp.
GCCGGGTGTAGTCGTAGGACGTTTGCGTCACTTTCACCTCGCCGCTGTCGTCCAACGGGACGTCACCGCTGGACAACCAGTCGAACAGCGGTCCGGGTTGGTCGTTCTCGTCCGCGATGAAGCCATCCACCGATGCCGAGCCGTACATGACCACCTTGCCCACGACGCTCTCCTCTGCTCTGGGGTGCCCCATATTAGTGGCTCTTCACGGTTGAGGGTGTGGCAGGCGCGCGATGTTGTCGGCGGTAGTGGTCGGGTGAGGGTCGAGGCCTCCCGAAGGTGGAGGTTCTCACACCGCCCATCCGGAAGACCTTGCCGTGCTGGCCTTCGTCGCCGACCCGGCACCAGCAACGGCCCGACCGGGGCGGGCAACGATCGACTCGAATGTCTCTGCGACCCCGTCCTCAGGTTCCACAATTTCCTTATTTACATCGCCGGATAACCACTCGAGACCGGTGGCTGCGGACCGCTGTTGCAGCCCGGATCATGAAGAGCCCCGAAACTCTTCAGGGCTCTCTGGCCGGGTCTCGCAGGCTTCGATCACCCCTCCGTGAGCGGGCGGGGGCAGATTCCGCAGGGCTTCGGAACCTCGGGTTCATCTGCCCCGGCGGGGCCGCCCCACGCAGGTCGCCGGTTGTGTACTTCCGCGTCCTCGCAGGGGAACGACGCACGTCAGGGCGGCGTCGGCGTGATGGTTCCACACATAGTCGGACCGAGCGGCCAAAAAGTACAAGTGTACTGTTTTGTCACCGGCGCCCTCCCTCGTGATTGTCCGACGGGGTATTCCGAATGGGGTGTCCCCGCGGACCATAAAATCCGGGAAACCCCGTGCAGGCCCGGTTCCGTCGATTAGCGTGCGGGCCATGAGATACGTCGCCCTGCTGCGTGGCATCGGTCCACTCAACCCGAACATGCGCAACGCGAATTTCCGTGACGTGCTGGGCAGTCTCGGGTACCGCCACATCCTCACCGTCACCACCACGGGCAACCTGATTTTCACCACGGGTGAGACAGATTCAGGCGCCACGGAGGAGCGGATTGAGGCCGCCTGGCCCGCCCACCTCGGGTTCACGAGCACGACGATCCTCCGCAGTGCCGAGGAGTGGCGGGCGCTCATCAAATCCACGCCCTTCGGGGACCGGGATGACCCGGCCGGGGCACGACTCAACGTCACCTTCCTCCAATCCCCGGTGCCGGGACTCACGGGACTGCATCACATGTCAGAGGGGGACGGATGGTCGATCATCGGAGCCACCGACCGGGAGGTCTTCTCCGTGTCCGACAGCGCCAACCCCCGCAGCGCGTCGCTGATGCGCTGGATCGAACGCGCCTACGGCCCCCACCTCACGACCCGCACCTGGCGGGTCGTCAACAAGATCAATGCACGCCTGTGAATCCTGTGGCGGTCCGACCCCACGGAAGGACCGCCGAAGTAACGGGAGCCCGGAGGCGGAAACAACAGAGGCGCCCGACCCTGTGAAGGGGCCGGGCGCCGGCAGTCTCGGTCTGGTGGTGCGCGGGGTCGCGCACTGGCACGGTCCTACTGGTTCCGGTTATCGTCCGGGTTGCGGCCGATCTGACGGTCGAACTCGTCCTCGAGTTCCTCGCCCTGGGCCTGCAGGTCGCCGCGCTTGGCGACGTCTTCCGAACCCTTGGTTTCCTCGGCTTCCGCGGTGACGGCCTCCTCAACCTCGGCCTCGGCCTCTGCGGCGGTCTTCTCGGGATCGACGTCGGCGTCGGTGTGGACGTTCTCGGCGTTATCTGGGCTGATCATGGTGTCCTCCTCGGGGGTTTCGATCAGGTTATCTGCGCGGTGGGCCTCCAGCTGCTCCTCCAGCGAACCCAGCAGCTCCTCGTCTCGCTCGGCGGGGTCCTCCGCGAGGTCGCCGGCGGGCTTGGCAGCCTCGGCGGCCTCGGCGTCCGCCGCGGTGTCCTCGGCGCCCGGGGTGGTCGTGGAGTAGACGAGACGGGGTTCGGGCTCCTGCGGGGTGGTGTCCTGCTCCGTCTTCGTGAAGTCCTGGACCTTCGGCGGGGTGGTGCCCCGCTCCGGGCGGCTGGTGAACCAGTAGTACAACGCTCCGACCAGGGAAGCGATGAGGGCGAAGAATCCCAGCTTACGCAGGGTGCCCCGACGCTTCTTGCCCTGAGCCTTCTTCGCCTTCTTCTCGGCGGCCTTGCCGGCGGCCTTGGCCTTCTTGGAGGCGTCCTTCCGGAGGCCCCGTCGGGTCTTGGCGAATGCCTCCCGCGCCTGTGCGGTCTCGCCCTCGGCGAGCTCGCGACGGTCATCGACCTCGCCGCGGGCCTTTTCCAGGCGTGCCCGGGCGGCCTTGGCCAGAGCGCCAGCCTCCAGGCGGGACTCGTCGAGCTTGCCGCCGGACCGCTCCTTCAGCTCGCCCAGGGTGCTGGCGGCCTCGGCCAGGGTGTCGTAGGCGTCGCGGGACTTCTGCTCGCGGTAGTCCTTGGTGCGGCCCCAGACGGAGGAGGCTGCCGATAGAGCCATCTTCAGGGTTAGCGGGTTCATGTGACTCCTTGCGCTCGGAAATAGGGTTCGGTTGGTGTCCTCAAGCGTAGCGACGTTTCGTTCCCGGCCGCTGATTTCCCACCAATTTCCGGGCGTCCTCCGGTGTCGCGGTGGCCTCCCGAAAAGACCGACACCGATTTAGACCGCTCTGTTCAGGGAAGCCCATTCCGGAGCGGGGTGCCTGCATTTATATTCACTCACCAGGTTTCGAGAAGTGCCAGCTCAGGACCCTCCTTCATCGTCATATCTTTGAAATTCACAGGGGAATCCGGGGGCCTTCTTGCTACATTCACCACCACTTCACCAAACACCCCGCCGGGAAGAACCCGGCGCCTGTAGCAGCAGAGGAGGAGAACGTGAACGTGACCATGGACCGACGAGACACCTCGTCCCGCTTCTCGGCCTCCGCGCCCCTCGACGCCGATCCCTCGGACAACGTCACCCACGACGGAACCCGAACCCGTCGCCGCACGGCCCTGTCCTTCGAGGTGATCCCGCCCCGCCACGATGCGGACGCGGCCAAGACCGCCGACCTCCTGGCCACCCTGGAGTCCTACAACCCGGACTACATCGCCGTGACCAGTTCCCGGCGCTCCGACTGGTTGGACGGAACCACCCGCTTCATCGCGCAGATCTCCGCGACGACCCGCATGCGCCCCCTGGCGCATCTGGCCTGCACCGCCGGTACCCGCGTCGAACTGCTCGATTGGATCAACCGGCTCGTCGACGCCGGCGTGCGGGGCCTGCTGGCCCTGCGCGGCGACCTCGACGAGGGCCAGACCACGTTGCCTGCCGGGTATCTGCAGCACGCCGACGAGCTGGTGCGGCTTATCCGCGACGTCGAGAGGCAGCAGGCCCTGCGGTTCGCCGCGGGCCGCCTGGCGGTGGGCGTGGCCGCCTACCCCAACGGCCACGCCGAGTCCGCGAACTACGACGAGGACATCGACGTCCTGCTGGCCAAGCAGCGCTCCGGCGCCGACTTCGCCATCACCCAGCTCTTCTTCGACGCCGAGGACTTCCTCCGCTTCGCGGAGAGGGCCCGCCTGGCGGGCGTGCACATCCCGCTCATCCCCGGCATCATGCCGATGACGAGCGTCCAGCGGTTGCGCCGAATGGGGCAGCTCTCCGGACTGACCGTCCCCGACCGGCTGATACGCCGGCTTGAGGCCGCCGGTCCGGAGGGCGAATATGAGGTCGGACTCGACCTCACCGCTGAACTGGGGCAGACCATCCTGGACGCCGGCACCGGGGGTCTGCACATCTACACCCACAACCGGCCGGACACCACCATAGAACTGCTGGACCGCATAGGTGTGGCGCCCCGCCCACCGGGCGGATAAGCCGCCACCCACTGCATGCACCGGGAGCCCCCGCGAAGAGCAGTTCAAGACACCATCGAACACCTTCCGAAAGGCTTCCTTTTTCATGTCTGCATCCACTTTTCCCGCCGCCACCATCGAGGGCTACCCGCGCGTGGGCCCCAACCGCGAGCTGAAGAAGGCCCTGGAATCCTACTGGGCCGGCCGCATCGACGCCGAGACCTTCACCTCCGCCGCCCACTCCCTGCGGGTGGACACCTACGCCCGACTGCGCGACCTGGGCCTGGACACCGACTACGCCATTCCGGCCGACGTCGCCCTTTACGACCAGGTGCTTGAGACCGCCCTGACCGTCGGCCTGCTCGGCGATGAGGCGGAGGAGGTCCCCCTGGACGAGGAGTTCGCCCTCGCCCGTGGCAACGCGGAGCGTGCCCCGCTCGAGATGACCAAGTGGTTCGACACCAACTACCACTACATCGTCCCGGAGGTCGCCGATTCCGGCCGCTTTGTCGCCCGTCCGGAGCGCCTCCTGAACATCGTCGAGGAGGCCCGCGCCGCCGGCCACACCGTGCGCCCCTACCTCGTCGGTCCGGTCACCCTCCTGGCCCTGTCGAAGCCCGCCGAGGGCGCCGGCAGCCCGCTGAACCGCCTTGAGGAGCTCACCGAGTCCTACCAGGTCATCCTTTCCACGCTCGCCAGCGCCGGCGTCCAGTGGGTCCAGCTCGCCGAGCCGGCTCTGACCGCCGACCTGCAGGTCGCCCCCGACGCCGAGCTGGCGGAGCTCGCCGCCGGCACCTACCGCACGTTGCTCGACGGCCAGGTGGGCACCCACCGTCCCAACGTGCTGGTCACCACCCCCTACGGTTCCCTGCGTGCAGGCCTCAAGGCGCTGGCCGACGCCACCCCGGAGGCCCTGCACGTCGACCTCGCCCCGGCCACCCTGGCCAACGACACCGACTACGTCAGGCGCGTCGCCGAGGCCGTGAAGCCGGAAACCACCCTGGTCGCGGGTGTCGTCGACGGCCGCAATGTCTGGGCCGCCGACCTGCGGGAGCGCCTGACCGTGCTCGAGCAGCTGCGGGACTCGGGCGTCGAGAAGCTGTCCGTCTCTTCCTCGGTCTCGCTGCAGCATGTGCCGCACACCATCGAGGTCGAGACCAAGCTGCCGGTTGACGTCGCCGGTTGGCTGTCCTTCGCCGACGAGAAGATCGCCGAGGCTGGTGCCCTTGCCACCGCCCTGGGGGACGGCACCGTCGCCGCGGCCGACGCCTTCGCCCGTTCCGACCGTGCCGTGCGCACCCGCCGCGAGTCCGTGCGCACCCACAACCAGGCCGTCCAGGACCGGGTCGCGGCCCTGCCCGGAGGCCAGGTCGCCCGCCAGCCGGAATTCGCCGACCGCGTCGAGGTACAGAAGGTCCTCAACCTGCCGCAACTGCCGACCACGACCATCGGCTCCTTCCCGCAGACCACCGAGATCCGCAAGGCGCGCGCCGAGCACCGTGCCGGCAACCTCACCGACGCCCAGTACGTCGACGCCCTGAAGGATGAGGTCCGCCAGGTCATCGAGCTGCAGGAGCGCCTCGGCCTCGACGTGCTGGTCCACGGCGAACCCGAGCGCAACGACATGGTCCAGTACTTCGCTGAGCTGCTCGACGGTTTCGTCACCACCGAGCACGGCTGGGTCCAGTCCTACGGTTCCCGCTGCACCCGCCCCTCCATCGTCGTCGGTGACGTCTCCCGCCCGGCGCCCATGACCGTCGAGTGGGCCAAGTACGCCCAGTCCCTGTCCGAGAAGCACGTCAAGGGCATGCTCACCGGTCCGGTCACGATCCTGGCCTGGTCCTTCACCCGCGACGACGTCCCGAAGTCCGTCTCCGCCGACCAGATCGCCCTGGCCCTGGCCGACGAGGTCAAGGATCTGGAGGACGCCGGCATCGAGATTATCCAGATCGATGAGCCCGCCCTGCGCGAGCTGCTCCCGCTGCGTGCCGACGCCCGCCCGGAGTACCTGGACTGGGCCGTGCGCTCCTTCCGGCTCGTCGCCCTGGACGCGAAGCCGGAAACCCAGATCCACACCCACCTCTGCTACTCCGAGTTCGGCCAGATCATCGACGCCGTCGCCGGCCTGGACGCGGACGTGACCTCCATCGAGGCCGCCCGCTCCCGCATGGAGCTGCTCGCCGACCTCGACGAGTCCTTCCACTCCGAGATCGGCCCGGGCATCTGGGACATCCACTCCCCGCGCGTGCCCTCCGTCGGGGAACTGACCGAGCTGATCAAGGCCGCACTGGTCAACGTGCCCACTGATCGCCTGTGGATCAATCCGGACTGCGGCCTGAAGACCCGCGGTTACGCCGAGGTCGAGCCGTCCCTGCGCAACATGGTCCTCGCCCGTGACCTGGTGGCCGAGTCCCTGCAGCCGGTGAAATAGCGGTACCCGGCTGGTCTGACGTTCCCCGGCGGCGCCGCTGATGCGTTGCCGGGCGGGCGCGGACGGGAACGGACGGAAAATTACGCCTTCGCCGAAATCCGGGATTTCATGAACAGGGACGATACGCCTTCCCACCGGTCCTGGATCAGGGGGAGGCGTATTTCTGCTCCGGGAGCGGGCCGGTCCACACTCCCGGCCACCCCGCCCGATCCCGACATGAAACGGGCGCCTTCATTAGGATGGTCCGCATGACCAACAAGACCGCTACTGCGACGCTGCACACGAACCGCGGTGACATTGTCATCGAGCTGTTCGGCAACCACGCCCCCGAGACCGTCGAGAACTTCGTCGGCCTGTCCAAGGGCACCAAGGAGTACAAGACCGAGAACGCCTCCGGTTCCAACTCCGGTCCGTTCTACGACGGTGCGATCTTCCACCGCGTCATTGACGGCTTCATGATCCAGGGCGGCGACCCGACCGGCACCGGCCGTGGCGGCCCCGGTTACATGTTCGCCGACGAGTTCCACCCCGAGCTGCGCTTCGACCGCCCCTACCTGCTGGCCATGGCCAACGCCGGCCCGGGCACCAACGGCTCCCAGTTCTTCATCACCACCGGCCCGACCCCGCACCTGAACAACCGGCACACCATCTTCGGTGAGGTCACCGACGCCGAGTCCCTGAAGGTCATCGACGCCATCTCCTCCACCCCCACGGACCGCATGGATCGACCGAACGAGCCGGTCATCATCCAGTCCGTCGAGATCTCCGAGTAAGAACCCGCTTCTTCCCCGGCACCTCCCACCCGCGCCGCGTGCGGTCCATCATGGCCCGCACCGCGCGGGTTTTCTCGTGCCGCAAACAGCGGGGAAGCACAAGAACCGAAAGGACCAGATCCCCATGTCCGACTGGCTGCGCCGCTGGTACCGCGACGTTCCCGCCACCACCACCTTCACTCTGATCGCCGTAGGAGTCTGGCTGATCACCGCCGTGCAGTCGCGGTCGATCATGGCCAATCTCTCCGACTCCCCACTCGCCGACGCCTGGATCCTGTGGGGCCCGGCCGTCCTGTCCTCCCCCCTCGGACCACTGCGGGCGGTCGGTGCGATCTTCCTCCACGTTGATCTCAGCCACCTGGCGATCAACGCGTTCATGCTGATGCTCATCGGGCGAGAGGTCGAACGCCACATGGGTACGGCTCTGTATGTGGCGGCCTTCTTCACCGGTGGTATCGGAGCTTCCGCCGCGGTGCTGTGGATGGCGCCCGTCACCCCGACCGCGGGGGCCTCCGGTGCGATGTATGCGCTGATGGTTCTGCTCGTGGGAGTGTCGGTGACTCGCGGGGCTGATCTACGCGCGCCGGTCATCCTCATCGCCATCAATCTGGTCTATACCTTCATGAGTTCCGGGGTCTCCCTCTGGGGACATCTGGGAGGGTTGATTTTTGGGTTGATCATGCTCGGTTTTGTCATTCGTCGGGGCCCGGGAGTCCGGTGGACGGGGGTGCTGCTGGCGCTCATCATTGCGATCGGTCTGCTCGTCGGATGGATGGTGGAGACGGGCGGTCTCGTCCTCACGGATTGAGACCGGTTCTTGTGGTCTTCGGGGGTGGGGCGGGGGAAAGCTTTCAAAACCTTCCCGCTGCCTGGGGACAACTACGGCAGGTTATTCACCGGCCGGAGGAAAAGCCGAGTTGTCCACAGGAGTTATCCACAGTGTGGATAACTACATTGTTGTTATTATCGACTATCTGGTCGATTGGCTCTCAGATTACCTCGAATGACAAGAATTTGATCGAACAAATGGTCGGAGTGGAAAAGTAGTGCACAGATGCTTCCACAGGCTGTGCATAAGTGTTATTCACGACCTTTTGTTCACAATTCCACAGATTTACTCACAACCTGTGGATAACTTTCTCCCAACGGTGTGTACGAACCACACTTCGCCAGGTTCAAAACCAGGCCACCGCCACGACGTGTAATTCACCCCCGCGCGGCCGCCCGTCCACCTATCGGTAACCCCTGGGGCCGAGAATTCAGACATCGGGGCTGTCCAGAGCTCCCCGGGCGGGATTCTCCCCGGGCAAGGTGAACACTGAGGATCTTTCCCCCGTTGCCTCACCTGGGGATAACCCCCCCGCCCCGGGACACCGGGCAAGACCGGGTGAGACGGAAATGCGCCCCCCGGGGCCGCAGCAGGGCCCAGCTGTACCCGGGGGTGACCCCTGCAGGGACGATACGACCGCACCCCGCTGAGTTCCCGGGTTGTCACAAGTGGTGAAGCCCAGGTCCTCCACGGCGATGTACAAGCGCCAGTGACCGGGGATCACCTGTCGGCCCGAAACCGGTGAAATGGGTCTGCCTGTCAGGTACCGAGCATCCCACCGGTGGGCTCGGGGGATGGCCACCGGCCGACGTCGACGATCCCGTCACAAGCCGTCCCCCTGTCGTCGCCGCGGAGGCGGGTGATCCAGGCCGCGCCGTTCTGAGGCCCTCGCGGTCCGCCTTCAGAGCCGGCAGGGGCCCGCCGGCCGGCGGCAGGGGATGAAGCGGGCCACGGTGCCTCGATTCACGGTCGAGGGGCCCCGGGATGCGCCTCAGGTGGCGTCGGAGGGGGAGTGACTGCGCCATCACCGGGGAAAGCGAAAACCCCGGACCATTCAGGTCCGGGGCAGGCTGTGACCACCGTTCATCACCGCCCCACCGCCGTCGGGGCGGCAGGGAACGCGCGTCGGGCGTCTAGCGTCTAGCGCCAACCCATGGTCATGAGCAGGCCGATGATGAACAGCCCGAAGCCGACAGCGTAGTTCCACGGGCCGAGTTCGACCATGAAGGGGATGCTCGGGCCGGCCAGGTAGTTGACCACCAGCCAGACCAATCCGACCAGCATGAAGGCGAACATCAGCACCTTGTACCACATCGGCGTTCCACCGGTGTTGATCTTCACCGGGACACGGTTCGCGGCAGACGGGGTGGTCGTGGCGATGGGGTTCTTGTTGATCTTCGCTTTGGGCATAACACACCTTCAGGGTCAGTGGTTCGTGGCGGGGACGAGGTGCTCGCCGCGGCCGCGTGTTCCTGGCGATAAGACTACCAGCCAGGAAGCAGCGGCCCCGGGTCAGGCAACCCGCTTCAAGGGAGGGGTCGGGTCAGGGCTCCGAGATCGAATTCCCAGTACCGCACGGTGATCACTCCGTCGCGGCGCAGGACCGCATCCTCGGCGGGATCGGAAACGGCGATCTGGCCCTGATCGACCAGCGCCCCGGTGGGTACCGGGTCACCGGCCCGCAGGTTGCCGTCCGGCCCCTGCCATCCGGCGGCGCGCAGGGTGGACAGCGCCTCCCCGCGATCCATGCGGGTGATGTCGGGCATCTCGAAGAGCTGGCCGTTGGAGACCTCGAGCGCCACGGTGGAACCGCGCGGGGCGGTGGCTCCTTCGTTCTCCACGGTGAGGACCTCACCCTCGGGCCGCAGGGAGTCCACGGACCGGACCTGCGGCACGAAATTCAGTGAGGCCAGGGTCGCCTCCGCCTGGGGGAGCTGCATGCCCCTGAGCGCGGGGATGAGCACCTCCTCGGGCCCGGCGGACACGGTGATCCGGACCGCCGAACCCTTGGCCAGCTGCGAACCCGGCGCCGGATTCTGGTCGATGACCTGTCCCACGGGCACGGTGTCGGAGTTTTCTTCGCCCACCTGCTGTTCGAGCTCCAGCTCGGCGTTGGCGAGTGCAGCGGCGGCCTCCTGCACCGTCAGTCCGGTGACGTCGGGGACGTCGGTGACCTCCCGCCCGGAGGAGATCGTCACGGTGACCGAGGTCCCCTTCTGCAGCTGGGAACCGGCGGCGGGGTTGATGCGGATGACGGTGTTGCGTGCGACGTCGGGATTGGGTTCCTCATTGACGTCGACGCGCAGGTCGAGGGCCTCCAGTTCGGTCAGGGCCGACTGGCGGTCCATCCCCGCCAGCTCCGGCACGGTGACCATCTGGGCGACGACCTGCTCTTCGTCCTGGTCCTGCCACAGGTCCCAGGCGAAGGCGCCGCCGATGCCGAGGACGACCAGGGTGAGCAGCGTCGCGATGATGCGCAGCCAGCGGGGACCGGAACTCGTACCGGTGGCGGAACCGCGGGCGGGTGTCGACGCCGCCGTGGCGGGAACGGGAGCTCCGGTGGCGACCGCCGCGGCGGTGCGCGTCGGGTCCACCGCGGGGGTCACGGTGGTGGGGGACTCATCCCCCTCGGGGACGGCGACGTGCGAGCGGGCGGCCCTGGTGACCGCGTTGCGGGAGAGCAACGCCAGGTCGTCACGCATGCCGAGGGCCGTCTGGTAGCGGTCGGCCGGGTGTTTGGCCATGGCGGTGAGCACGACGGCGTCGACGTTGACGGCGGCGGTGGGCGCGAGGTCGGGCAGGGATTCCGACGGGGGAGTGGGATCCTCCTGCACGTGCTGGTAAGCGACGGCGAAGGGGGTCTCACCCTCGAAGGGCGGTCGGCCGGTGATCAGTTCGTACATCACGCAGCCCAGGCCGTAGACGTCGGAACGGGCGTCGGCGGCCTTGCCGCGCGCCTGCTCGGGCGAGAGGTAGTGGGCCGTGCCGATGACCGCGGCGGTCTGCGTCATCGCGGAGGTGGTGTCGTTGAGCGCCCGGGCGATGCCGAAGTCCATGACCTTCACCGCACCGGTGTTGGTGATCATGATGTTGGCGGGCTTGACGTCGCGGTGGATGATCCCGGCGTCGTGCGAGGTCTGGAGCGCCTCGCAGGCGGGGATGAGGATGTCGGCGGCCGCGGACGGGGTCAGGGGCCCGTCCTCGCGGAGGATGTCGCGCAGGGTGCGTCCGTGCACGCGCTCCATGACGATATAGGGAACGCTGACGTGGTCGACCTCGGTTTCACCGGTGTCGTACACGGCGACGATCGCGGGGTGGTTCAGTCTGCCCGAGTTCTGCGCCTCCCGGCGGAAACGCTCCCGGAAGCTGGTGTCCCGGGCCAGTTCCACGCGCAGCATCTTCACCGCCACGCCGCGGCCGAGCAGGGTGTCGTGGGCGGCGTAGACGTCGGACATGCCGCCGGTGCCGATGACCTCGCCGAGGTCATAACGGTCGCCGATCATGCTCATGGTCCACCTCCGGTGGTCTGGTTGGCCGGGCCGTCGGCGAACTGCGTTCCGGCCGTCCCAGTATTGTCGCCGGAATCGGTTCCGGTATTACCTTGGGCGGTATTTCCGCTGGTCCCG
Source organism: uncultured Corynebacterium sp. (assembly GCA_964431055.1). Classification (GTDB taxonomy): domain Bacteria; phylum Actinomycetota; class Actinomycetes; order Mycobacteriales; family Mycobacteriaceae; genus Corynebacterium. The sequence continues at coordinate 11,500 of CAYSIP010000060.1, forward strand.
GTGGTCACGGTTCCACCGGCGCCACCTGTGCCACCGTCATTCCCGCCGGTGCCACCGGTGCCGCCCGTGCCACCGCCACCCGGGGAGGGCGCCGTCACCGGTGGTGGGGTGGCGGGGTTCTGGGGGGTGGTGGCGTCCGGTGTGCCGGTGCCGACCGTGCCACCCGTGGTCGGAGCGGTGGAGGTCGGGCTCGGCGCCTGGGTGGCGGTCGGGATGGGCGCGCGCGGGGTCGAAGGCACTGGGGCCGGGACCTGACGCGTGGGCACTGGCTCCAACGACGGAGTCGGGGTCACCCATTCGGTGACCACCTCCGGGGGCACGCTGGTGCTGGTTTCCGGATCGTCCTCACCGCCGGTCAGCCCGGAAAACAGGCCCGCCTGGGCGGCCAGCACGGCACCGCCGACGGCCGCGGCGAACAGGACCGCGATGAGGACGCCGGTGCCGAACCCGCCGGGTTTCTTCTTCGTCGCGGCGGTGGCCGCGGACGGGCTGGCGGCGGGACGCACCGGGACGGAGGCCGGCACCGGGGGCGGCGGTGGGGTACCGGTCACCGGGGGGTGCGGGGCGCCCATTCCGGGGGCCAACTCGGTGGCCGGGTGCACGGTCGTGGGGTGCGCCACCGCACCGAGCGCACGCGTGGAGGCGGTGGGGGAGGGCTCCGGGGCGACCCGGGCGAGGGCGGCCGATTTCGGCTGCGGGGGGCGCTTTCCCAGACGCACCGCGGAGACGGCCAGGGCGAGTTCGTTGCCGTCGGCGTAGCGCGCGTTGGCGTCCTTGCGCAGGGAGATGCCGATCAGCTCACGGGTCTGCGCGCTGACCTGGGTCGACAGGGCGGGCGGAACGTTGTTGATGTGGGCGAGCGCCACCGAGACCGAGGAATCCCCGGTGAAGGGGCGTTTTCCGGCGAGCATCTCGTAACCGACCACGCCGAGGGAGTAGATGTCCGAGGAGGCCGTGACCTCCTGGCCCTGGGCCTGCTCGGGGGAGACGTACTGGGCGGTGCCGACGACCATGCCGGTGCGCGTGAGCGGCACGGCCGCCGCGGCCTTGGCGATGCCGAAGTCGGTGATCTTGACCTGCCCGTTCTGGGTGACCATCAGGTTGCCGGGCTTGATGTCCCGGTGAACCATGCCCATGCGGTGGATGATCGACAGTCCGTGGGCGGCCTGCTCGAGCACGTCGAGGGCGAGCGCCTCATCCAGCGGCCCCTCGCGCTGGAGCAGGTCCGCCAGGGATTCACCGCGGACGTATTCCATGGTGATGAAACAGAAGGTGTGGCCGGCCGGGTCGGGAACCTCCCGGTAGTCGAAGGTGCGCACGACGTTGTCGGACTCGATCCGCTGGGCGGAGTCCGCCTCATTGCGGAAGCGGTCCAGGAACTCCCGGTTGTCGGAGAACTCCGGGCGCAGCACCTTGATGGCGACCTCGC
>CAYSIP010000061.1:0-12581 GCA_964431055.1 uncultured Corynebacterium sp.
CCTTGCCCTCGAGGAACTCGAGGGAGGCGCCGCCACCGGTGGAGATGTGGGAGAAGCCGTCCTCGTCGAGCCCGAGGACCCGGACGGAGGCCGCGGAGTCGCCGCCGCCGACCACGGAGAACGCACCCTTGGCGGTGGCGTCGATGATGGCCTGGGCCACGCCCGCGGTGCCCGTGGAGAACGGCTCCATCTCGAACACGCCCATGGGGCCGTTCCAGAAGATGGTGCGTGCGCCGTCGAGGACCTCGGCGAAGTTCTTCACGGACTCGGGACCGATGTCCGGGGACAGCCAACCCTCCGGGATGCCGTCGAGGTCGACGACCTTGTGCTCGGCGTCGGCGGAGAATTCGGCGGCGGCCACCAGATCGACAGGCAGGACGATCTTGTCGCCGAAGTGGGTCAACAGATCCCGGCAGGTGTCGATCATCTCCTCCTGCAGCAGGGACTTCTGGGTGTTGTGCCCCTGGGCGGCGAGGAAGGTGTAGCACATGCCGCCGCCGATGATGATCTTGTCGGCCTTGCCTGCCAGGGCCTCGATGACGCCCAGCTTGTCGGAGACCTTGGAACCGCCGAGGACGACGACGTAGGGCGCGTCCGGCTCGGTGGCGGTCTTCTGCAGAACGGAGACCTCCTTCTCCACGAGTTTGCCGGCGTAGGCGGGCAGGCGCTTGGCGACGTCGTAGACGGAGGCCTGGGCTCGGTGGACGACTCCGAAACCATCGGAGACGAAGGCACCGTTGTCGGCGGCCAGGGCAGCGAGCTGGTCGGCGAACTCACCGCGCTCAGCCTCGTCCTTGGAGGTCTCCCGGGCGTCGAAACGCACGTTCTCGATGAGAAGGACGTCGCCCTCGGTCAGACCGTTGGCGCGCTCGTGGGCGTCCTCGCCGACGACGTCGCCGGCCAGGGCGACATACTGGCCGAGCGCCTCGGACAGTGCCTCGGCGACGGGCGCCAGGGAGTACTTGGGGTTGACCTCACCCTTGGGGCGGCCGAGGTGGGCCATGACGATGACCTTGGCCTCCGCGTCGACGAGCGCCTGGAGGGTCGGCAGGGAGGCGGTGATGCGGCCGGGATCGGTGATCTCGCCGGCGTCGTTGAGCGGGACGTTGAAGTCCGAGCGGACGAGGACGTGGCGGCCCTCGACGCCCTCGTCGAGCAGGTCCTGCAGGGTCTTGACGGTCATGGAGTCTCCTTGGCTGGAAGAGTCGGAAGAAAATGGTGGCGTCCCGGGCGAGACGAACGGCCCGGCGTGTGCCGAGGCACACCCCGGGCCGCAGGGTTGCGCTCCCCTGCCCCATCGACCGGAGGCCTCGGGGCGGGTGGAGGGCGGGTGAACTGCCTAGAGCTTGGAGGCGACCAGCTGGGTCAGGCGCACGAGCTGGCAGGTGTAGCCCCACTCGTTGTCGTACCAGGACACGACCTTGACCTGGTTGTCGATGACCTTGGTCAGGCCGGAGTCGAAGATGGAACCGTGCGGGTCGGTGACGATGTCCGAGGAGACGAGCGGATCCTCGGAGTAGGCCAACACACCCTTGAGGGCGCCCTCGGCGGCCTCCTTCATCGCGGCGTTGACCTCTTCGACCGTGGTGTTCTCCTTGAGGGTGACGGTCAGGTCGGTGGCGGAACCGGTGATGACCGGAACGCGCAGGGCGTAGCCGTCGAGCTTGCCCTTGAGCTGCGGCAGGACCAGGGAGACGGCCTTGGCGGCGCCGGTGGAGGTCGGGACGACGTTGACTGCCGCGGCGCGGGCGCGGCGCAGGTCCTTGTGCGGGGCGTCGTGCAGGCGCTGGTCACCGGTGTAGGCGTGGACGGTGGTCATCAGGCCACGCTCAATGCCGAACTTCTGGTCGAGCACCTGGGCGACCGGGGCCAGGCAGTTGGTGGTGCAGGAGGCCGCGGAGATGACGGTGTGGTTCTCCGGGTCGTAGTCGTCGCTGTTGACGCCGTAGACGAAGGTGGCGTCCTCGTTCTTGGCGGGGGCCGAGATGATGACCTTCTTGGCGCCACCCTCGATGTGGGCCTTGGCGGCCTCGGCATCGGTGAAGAAACCGGTGGACTCGATGACGATGTCGACGTCGTGGGCGGCCCAGTCCAGGTTCTTCGGATCGCGCTCGGCGTGGACGGCGATCTTCTTGCCGCCGACGGTGATGGAGTTGTCGTCGAACTCGACATCCTGCTCCAGCTTGCCCAGGATCGAGTCGAACTTCAGCAGGGTCGACAGCGTCTTGGTGTCCGTCAGATCGTTGACGGCGACGATCTCCAGGTCATCAGCACGGGTCAGGACGGCACGGAAGAGGTTGCGGCCGATGCGGCCGAAACCGTTGATGCCAACGCGAGTGGTCACGATTGATCTCCTCGTAAATTGATTAAGGTGTTCGGACGCGAGCGTCGGGCGACAGTGCGACTGCGCTCACGGTCCATCAGCCCCCAGCTTAGCGACACCCTCCGCGCCGTGCAGTCCGATTTCGGACATAAAAAAGCACCATTGATGTCCGTTACTACCGATCGGACCTTTCAGGGGGTGGTTTCCCACACCAAAGGTCCGCGACATGCCGCAACGCCCACAAATACTTCTCCCGAACCCCCACCCTCACCCCCAAAATCAACCCTTTCGGGGTGAGTGGGGGGAGGAGGCGAGCCCGCGGACGTGGTCCAGATCCGGCACTGAGTGATCATCATCACCACCTTGCGGGGGGGGTGGGGCGATGAACGTCGAATGGGCCGTTGTCACTCATCCATCAGGTCGTCGCTGACGGCGGCGTGGGTGCCGGGGATGCCGAGCTCCTCCGCCCGCTTGTCCGCCATGGACAACAAGCGGCGGATCCGGCCCGCCACGGCGTCCTTGGTCATCTGCGGGTCAGCGAGTCGGCCGAGCTCCTCCAATGAAGCCTGACGGTGTTGGACGCGCAGCTGCCCGGCCTCCGCGAGGTGTTCGGGCACGTCGTCACCGAGGATGATCATGGCGCGTTCCACCCGGGCCGCGGCGGCCACGGCGGCACGCGCGGAACGGCGCAGGTTGGCGTCGTCGAAATTGGCCAGCCGGTTGGCGCTGGTGCGCACCTCACGGCGCATCCGCTTGTCCTCCCACTCCAGGCGCACCCGCTGGGCGCCCATGCGGGTCAGCAGCGCCCCGATGGCGTCACCGTCACGGACGACGACCCGGTCCACCCCCCTGGTCTCCTTCGTTTTGGCGGTGATCCCCAGCCGCCGTGCGCAGCCCACGAGTGCGAGCGCGGCCTCCTGACAGGGGCAGGTGACCTCCAGGGCCGAGGAACGGCCGGGCTCGGTCAGGGAACCATGGGCCAGGAAAGCCCCCCGCCAGGCCGCCTCGTTGTCCGCCACGCTGCCCGAGATGACCTGCGGCGGCAGTCCCACGACGAGGTGGCCGGAGCGGGTGACCAGCCCGAGGCGACGGGTCAGGTCATCCGCGCCGTCGGCGATCCGCAGCAGGTGGCGGGAGCTCTTGTGCAATCCTCCCGGCCCGATCGTGTGGGCGTGGACCTCGGTGTTGTAGAGGTTGGACAAAGTGGCGGACAAGCGGCGGGCGACGGCGGCGGTGTCGAGCTCCACCTCGATGACCGGCCGCCCGGCGACGACCTGCAGCTGTCCGGCGAACCGCAGGATCGCGGCCGCCTCGGCGGCTCTCGCCGACTGGCGGGTCACGGCCACCTGAGCGAGTTCGTCCTTGACTTTCGCGGTCAACGCCACTGGTATGGTCGCCTTTCTTTCGTGGATCATGAAGAGCCGGGTCGGGCTCATCAGCCGCCCGGACATGGCCCACCAGTCTAGTCGCCCCGGTAAATCCCCAGTAGCGCGGCCGCGAGTTTGGACGGATCGTGCCGGTTGGCCCGCCGCCCGTCGCTCTCATCCTCCCGCAGGTCGGTGAAGACCACCTCGGCGCCCAGGGTGTTGGCCGCCCGCTCCAGATAGCGGCACTCCCGCGCGGTGGGCAGTTGATGGTTGTCCACCAGCACATAGTCGATCTTCAGGGAGGGGGCGTGCTGGGTGAGCATGTGGACGTGACGCTCCGAGGTGAACCCGGTGGTTTCCCCGGCTTCCGCGGTCAGGTTGAGCACCACGACCTTCTTGGCGTCGGTGCCGTTGAGCGCGTCGACGATCGAGGGCACCAGCAGGTGCGGGATGACGCTGGAGAACCACGAACCGGGTCCGAGGGTGACCAGGTCGGCCTCCCCGATCGCGCGCACCGCCTCCGGACTGGCCTGAGGGTGGTCCGGGATCAGGCGCACCCGCCGGACGGAGCCCGGGGTCGTGGCGACGGCGACCTGGCCGCGCACGGGCCGCATGATCCGGGGGTCGTCGTCCAGGCCGGCGACCTCCGCCTCAATCTCCAGCGGCACGTTGCACACCGGCAGCACGCGACCGTGGGAACCGGTCAGCTGGGCCACGGCATCCAACGCGCGCTGTTCGCTGCCCAGCACGCTGGTGAGGCCGGCGATCAGGAGGTTGCCCACGGCGTGCCCGGCCAGGGCGCCGTTGCCACCGAAGCGGTGCTGGAGGGTCTGGGACCACATCTGCCCGGCCTCGTCCTCGTGCGCCAGAGCGGCCAGCGCCATCCGCAGATCACCCGGCGGAATGATGCCGAGTTCGCGGCGGATGCGACCCGAGGAACCGCCGTCGTCGGCGACCGTCACCACGGCGGTGATGTGCTGCGGGGTGCAACGCCGGGCGGCGAGCAGGGTCTGGTAGAGCCCATGGCCTCCGCCCAGGCTGGTGATGCGGGAGGGGCCGGGGCCCAGGGAGGAGTCGTTCATACATGCTTTCGGGTCACGCCCGGCCCCGGATTCGGCAGGCGACGGCCGAAGGGAGTGGCGGATGGGGTCGGTCTGGGGGTTCATGGTCTGTCGCGGGCGGGTTCAGTGCCGGTTGATGTCGCGGTGGATGACGTTGACGTCGAAGTCATCGTCGACGCGCAACCGCCGCCCGACCTCCTCGGCGATGGCCACCGAGCGATGGTGGCCGCCCGTGCAGCCGATGGCCACGGTGATGAAGTTCTTCCCCTCGTGCTGGTAACCGCCGAGCATGGAGTGGAACATCTCCACGAAATTCTCGATGAAATCGTCGGCGCCGGGGCCGGCGAGCACGTAGTCGGAGACCGGGGCGTCCACACCCCGGTACTGCCGCAACTCGGGCACCCAGTAGGGGTTCGGCAGGAACCGCACGTCGAGCATGAGGTCCGCGTCGCGGGGCGCGCCGTGCTTGAAACCGAAGGACTGCACGGTCACGTGCTGGCGGTTGAGCGCCATCGTGCCGAAGCTCGCCTCGATCGCCCTGCGCAGGTCATGCACCGACAGGTTGGAGGTGTCAATGACGATGTCCGCCACCTCCTTGATGGCGGAGACGAGTTCCCGCTCCCGCTGCAGACCCATCTGAAGGGTGTCGTCGTCCTGGAGCGGGTGGGTGCGGCGCACGCTGTCGAAACGCCGGATCAGCACGTCGTCGCGGGCGTCCATGAACAGGATGGTCGGCGCCAGACCGCGCGCCTGCAGCTCGTGGAGGGTCTGCTGCAGGCTGCCGCGGAACATGCGGGCACGCACGTCGGTGACGACCGCGACCTTGTCGACGGGCGAGTCCTCCCGAGCGCACAGTTCCAACAGGTCGAGCAGCAGCTGCGGGGGCAGGTTGTGTGCCACATAGAAGCCCTTGTCCTCGAGCACCTTGGCCGCCGAGCTCAGACCACCGCCAGACATACCGGTGATGAGCACCGGTGGCGTCGAAAAGCGTTGAGGCACCGCGGCCGCGGCGGCGGGGTGTGGCACCGCGGGCACGTCGGCGTGCCCGGCCATACGGCCGTCCGCAGCGTTCTCCTGCGTGCCGGTGTCAAGACGGGACTCAGTCATGGGTCACATCCTAACCCTGCGGTGGTCGACGCGGGAGGGCAGGTGACCTACTCCCCTGCCGACGGGCGCAGGCCGTCGAAGACCGACTGGGCGAGTTTCGGGCCGAATCCCTTGACCTCGGCGATCTCCTCGACCGTGGCCTCCTTCAACTTCTTCACCGATCCGAAGTGCTTGACCAGCTCGGTGCGCCGGGTGGCGCCCAGCCCGGGGATGCCGTCGAGTTCGGAGACGCGCATCCGCTTCGAACGCTGCTGCCGGTGGTAGGTGATGGCGAAGCGGTGCGCCTCGTCGCGGATCTGCTGGAGCAGGTACAACCCCTGCGAGTTGCGCGGCAGGATCACCGGGTCCTCCTCGCCGGGCAGCCACAGCTCCTCCAGGCGTTTGGCCAGTCCGACGAGGTGGACGTCGATCACGCCGAGCTCGTCGAAGACCTTCTGCGCGGCCGCGACCTGCGGGGCACCGCCGTCGACGATGTAGAGGTTCGGTGGGTAGGCGAAGCGCCGGTTGTCGGCGCTCATCTCGTCGATCTTCTCGTCGGCGAAGGTCGAGCCGTCGAATTCCTCCGCCTCCGGCACGGCGCGCTTGTCCCGGTTGTGGCGCAGGAAGCGGCGGCGGGTGACCTCGGCGATGGAGCCGACGTCATCGCTGCGGCCGTCTCCCGCGGCCTCCTTGATGCGGTAGCGGCGGTAGTCGGATTTTCGCGGCAGGCCGTCCTCGAAGACGACGAGGGAGGCCACGACGTCGGTGCCCTGGATATGAGAGATGTCCGTGCATTCAATGCGCAGCGGGGCCTCGTCCAGGCCGAGGGCCTCCTGGATGTCCTGCAGCGCCGCCGAACGGGCGGTCAGGTCGCCGACGCGCTTGAGTTTGTGCTGGCGCAACGCCTCCTTCGCGTTGCGTCCGACGGTCTCGGCCAGGGCACGTTTGTCTCCGCGCTGCGGGACCCGCAGGTCGACGTTCGCGCCCCGCAGCTCGGTCAGCAGCTCCTGGACCTGCCCGGCCTCCTCGGGCATCGCCTGCACCAGAATCTCCCGGGGAACGGCCTGGATGGTGCGGGGCTCGGTGTGGGAGAGCTGGTCGACGCCGCGGCGCCGGACCCGGGCGGTGATCTCGGTGTCTTCCGCCTCCTCCAGCTGCGCGCGCTCGACGGCGTCACCGTAGAACTGGACGAGGAAGTTCTGCATCAGGGCGGGCAGCGCCGAATCCGGCTGTCCCTCCTCCACCGGTTCGGAGGATGCCTGCTCACCGGCCTTCTCGACGACCCAGCCGCGCTGGCCCCGGATGCGGCCGCCGCGGACGTGGAAGATCTGGACGGCGGCCTCCAGCTGGTCGGTGGCGAACGCGATGACGTCGGCGTCGGTGCCGTCGCCGAGCACCACGGCCTGCTGCTCCATGACCTTGCGCACGGCCCCCAGGTCATCGCGCAGTCGGGCGGCCCGCTCAAAGTCGAGGGCCTCGGCGGCCTCCTCCATCTCGTGGGTCAGCTGACGGACCACCTTGTCGGTGTTGCCCGCCAGGAAGGAGGTGAAACCGTCAACGATCTCCCGGTGCTCCTCCGCGCTGACGCGGCCGATGCAGGGGGCGGCGCACTTATCGATATAACCGAGCAGGCAGGGCCGACCGAGCCTCTCATGACGGTTGTACACCCCCTTTGAACAGCTGCGCATGGGAAAGACTCGGGTCAGCAGGTCGAGGGTTTCGCGCACCGCCCAGGCGTGGGAGTAGGGGCCGAAATAGCGCACGCCCTTGCGGCGGGGGCCGCGGTAGAAGAAGGCGCGCGGAATCGTCTCACCGGTGGACACCGCGAGCATGGGATAGGACTTGTCGTCGCGGTACTTGACGTTGAAGCGCGGGTCGAAGCGTTTGATCCAGGTGTACTCGAGCTGGAGCGCCTCCACCTCGCTGGCCACGACGGTCCACTCCACCGAGGAGGCGGTGAAGACCATCTGGCGGGTACGCGGATGGAGCGCGGTGACGTCCTGGAAGTAGCTGTTCAACCGGGCGCGCAGGTTGTTCGCCTTGCCGACGTAAATGACGCGCCGGTGTTCGTCCCGGAACTTGTAGACGCCGGGATCCGTCGGGATGGTTCCCGGGGCCGGGCGGTAGGTGCTCGGATCAGCCATGCGGCAGCCGCTTCTCCCCTAATCCTGGGGCATGTACTTGGCCTCGAGTTCGCGGAACTCGCTGACCGCCCGGACGACCTTGGCACCGTCGGCCGACTGCATCGCCCACAGCGGCACGTACTCGAATTCGGGCAGTTCCAGGCGGGCCATCCGCGATCCCTCGGGGAACGACAGCCCGTAAATGACGGCCCACGGGTAGAACCGCGTGCCGATGATGTTGCGCACTTCGACGCCGTCGACATTGGCGCGTACCCGCGGACGGGTCATCGCCAGGTAACCGAGAATGGAGACGACGATCCCGACGCCGATGAAGGCGAACTTGTCGATGGGGGTGATCGACGCGCCCGTGTAGGCGACGTCGACGACCGAAGCCATGAAGATGTGCACTGCCATGACCACCACGACGAGCATCCAGGCGAGCGCCTTCAGTCTGCCTGAGCGCACCTCGAATTCCCACGGCTTGTCCGTGGTCAGGGCCGTGGGGTCGAGTGCGGCATAGGTGTAGGCCTCGCGCTCGCTGAGGCCCTTCTTCTCACCACCGGTGGGCTGCTGTGCGGCAGCGGGGTTGGCGTCGTTGGCGTCCACGTGCTCTACTCTCGTGTTCTCTCGCTGATTCAGATTTTCGACTGCGGCCATGGCGGCCGGGGTTGATTGCGCCCCAGTGTCCTCACTCATCGTCCGCCTGCTACCCACCAAGTCTAGTCATGGGCTGCACGCAGGGATTTCAACGTGATAGCGGTGTCCAGGGCGGCGATCATCGATTCGGCGCCCTTGTCCTCCACGGAATCCGGGAAACCGGCGCGGTCGACGGCCTGCTCCTGCGTGTTGGTCGTGAGCACCCCGTTGCCCACCGGGATGGACTCGTCCAGGGCGATGCGGGTCAACCCCTGGGTCACGGAATCGCAGACGTAGTCGAAGTGCGGGGTGCCGCCGCGGACGACGCAGCCCAGCGCCACGACGGCGTCGAAACGACGGGCCGCCTCCTGGACGACGACCGGCAGCTCGAGGGCGCCGACGACGCGGAACTCCGCGACCTCGGCCCCGCACGCCCGGCCGGTCTCGACGGCCCGGTTGTGCAGCTGATCGCAGATCTCGGCGTTCCAGGTGGCGGTGACGACCGCAACCCGCAGGCCCTCGGCGTCGACGTGCTTGATCTCGGGTAGGCCTTCCTTGCTCACGGCTCAGCGTCCTTCCTGGTGGGCGACGTCCCATTCGGCGACGGCGGGCAGGTCATGGCCCATGCGGTCGCGCTTGGTGCGCAGGTAACGGATGTTGTCGATATTGGGCTCCACCGGCACGGAGAGCCGGCCGGCGATGTCCACGCCGTAACCGGCGAGCGCGAGGCGCTTGGTGGGGTTGTTGCTCATCAGAATCAGGGACTTCACGCCCAGGTCGCGGAGGATCTGTCCGGCGGTGGAGTACTCGCGGGCGTCGGCCGGCAGGCCCTGCTCGAGGTTGGCGTCGACGGTGTCGAGGCCCTCGTCCTGCAGTTCGTAGGCCTTCAGTTTGGCCAGCAGGCCGATGCCGCGGCCCTCGTGACCGTGGAGGTAGATGATCACGCCTCGGCCGGCCTCCTGCACGATGCGCATGGATTCGTCCAGCTGGGGGCCGCAGTCGCAGCGGCGGGAGCCGAAGACGTCACCGGTCAGGCACTCCGAGTGCACGCGCACGGGCACGTCGGTGGCGCCCTCGACCTCCCCGGCGACGAGCGCGACGATCTCGGTGCCGTCGATCAGGTGGCGGTAGCCGTAGATGCGGAAGGGCCCCTGGTCGGTCGGCAGGCGGGTCTCCACGACCCGTTCGATCTGGGTCTCGTGGCGGCGGCGCCAGTCGATGAGCTGCTCGATGGAGATCATCTTCAGGTCGTGCTCGTCGGCGAAGCGGCGCAGCTCGGGGCCGCGCGCCATGTCGGTGGGATCTTCCTCGGAGACGATCTCGCAGAGCACGCCCGCCGGGCGTAGGCCGGCGATCCGGGCGAGGTCGACGGCGGCCTCCGTGTGACCGTCGCGGGCCAGCACCCCGCCGGCTACCGCGCGCAGCGGCACGACGTGGCCGGGGCGGGTGAAGTCGCGGCGGGTGGTGTCCACGTCGGCGAGGCGGCGGATGGTCTCGGCGCGCGAGGCGGCGGAGATGCCGGTGGTGCCGGTCGCGGCGTCGACGGTGACGGTGTAGGCGGTCTGCCGGGTGTCCTCGTTGCGCGCCACCATGGGCGGCAGGTCGAGCCGGTCGCAGTCCTCCGCCGTCAGGGAGGCGCAGATATAACCGGAGCTGTAGCGGACCATGAACGCCACGAGCTCGGGCGTGACGAGTTCGGCGGCGAAGATCAGGTCGCCCTCGTTCTCACGGTTCTCGTCGTCGACGACGACCACGGCCTTTCCGGCGGCGATGTCGGCGACGGCCTCCTCCACGGAGTCCAGTCGGATGGCGGGCGTCGGCACCGCGGAAACCTCGAAATCCTCACTCACGTGCATCACTTTAGTCCCCGGCGCCGTCGGCACCGGCCAGGGGTCCCGCCACGTCGCCGTGGACGAGCATGCGTTCGACGTACTTGGCCAGGACGTCAACCTCGAGGTTGACCACGTCGCCCTCCGACAGATCACCGTGGGTGGTCTCTGTGAGGGTGGTGGGGATGAGGGAGACCTCGAAATAATCGTCCCCGATCGCCGAAACCGTCAAGGATGTGCCGTTGACTGCGATCGAACCCTTCTCCACTACATAGCGGGCCAGCTTCCTGGGCAGGGAGAATCGGAGCACGTCCCAGTGCTCGGAGGAGGTGCGGGAGACCAGCTTTGCGGTGCCGTCGACGTGACCCTGCATGATATGGCCCCCGAGACGGGCGTTGGCGGCCAGCGCCCGTTCCAGGTTCACCCGCGCGCCGGGGGCCAGCCGACCCAGGCCGGTGCGGTCCAGGGACTCCTGCATCACGTCGGCGGTGAAGCTCTCATCGTTTCGTTCGGCAACGGTCAAGCACACACCGTTGACGGAGATGGAGTCGCCGAGTGCGGCGTCCTCCAGCACGGTGCGGGCGGTGATCTTCAGGCGCAGGGCGTCGCCCTGGGGTTCGAGGGCGGCGACGGTGCCGATCTCCTCGACGAGTCCGGTGAACATTATTAATGGACCTCCTTGCGGGTCATCTCATAGAGCACATCATCCCCGAGACGGGTGACGGAGTTCAGGGTGAAGCGTGCCGCGTCGGCCAGGGTCTCGCCGACGGACTCGGCGAGCACGCCGCGTCCGGCCCCCAGCAGTGTAGGCGCGACGTAGGCCTGGACGGCGTCGATGTATCCGGCAGCTAGGAAGCCGGAGGCCAACCGCGCCCCGCCCTCGACGAGGACGTCGCGGGCTCCTGCCTCCCACAACGCCGCCAGAGCCACCGGTATTTCCGCGTGCTGCTCGAAACCGAGGCGGTGCAGATTGGGCGCGGCGTCGGCGGTGATTTCGCGGGAACCGACGACCACCCGGCGCGGCTGCTGCGGGTACAGCGATCCGTCGGGTTTCCTCGCCGTGAGCGACGGGTTGTCGGCCAGTGCGGTGCCGGTGCCCACGATAAGGGCGTCGCGGCGTTGCCGGTCCTCGTGGACGCGGCGTCGCGCAGTCTCGCCTGTGATCCACTGGCTCGTGCCGTCGGTCGCGGCGGTGAAGCCGTCGAGGGTCTGGGCGAATTTCAACGTCACGTGCGGTCGTCCGAGCTTAACCGCGGCCAGCCAGGGGCGGAGCGCGTCGGCGACGGCGTCGATGCGCGTGATCTCCACGCCGTGGGTGCGCAGGTGCTCGGCTCCCCCGGCGGCGGCGTCGTTGGGATCTGGGTGCACGTAGTGCACGCGGGCGATACCGGCGTCGATGAGCGCCTGCGAGCAGGGGCCGGTGCGGCCGGTGTGGTTGCAGGGTTCGAGCGTGACGACGGCCGTGCCGCCCCGGGCCCGCTCCCCCGCTGTCCGCAGCGCCATGACCTCGGCGTGCGGTCCGCCGGTCGGTTGGGTTCCCCCGACGCCGACGAGTTCACCGTCAGAGGAGAGGATCGCCGCGCCGACCGGCGGGTTGGGGCTGGTGGTGCCGCGCACCTGATCGCCGGCGGCGAGCGCGGCGTTGAACGCCTCCCGCAGTGCGGGTTCCATGGACATCCGGATTGTCCTGATCTATCGGGTGGCCAGGCGGCGCAGGGTGTCGACGGCCGCGGCCGGATCGTCCTTGCCGTAGACCGCGGAGCCGGCGACGAAGGCGTCGCAACCGGCCTCGGAGGCCTGGGCGATGGTGTCCTCGGAGATGCCGCCGTCGATCTCGATGAGGATGTCCAGACCCTGCTCGTCGATGGCGGTGCGCAGGGCACGGACCTTGTCGAGCTGGTCGGGCATGAAGGACTGGCCACCGAAACCGGGTTCCACGCTCATGACCAGGACCTCGTCGAAATGGGGCAGATCCGCCAGGTACGGCTCGATCGCGGTGCCCGGGCGGAGGGAGAACCCGGCGCGCACGCCTTTGGAGCGGATGTGCTCCGCGAGTGCGACGTGGTTGTCGGTGGCCTCGACGTGGAAGATGATGCAGTCCGCGCCGGCGTCGATGTACTGGTCGACCCACTTCTCGGGGTTCTCGATCATGAGGT
>CAYSIP010000062.1:0-12542 GCA_964431055.1 uncultured Corynebacterium sp.
ACCGCCTCGATGAGCAGCGGGAACCCCTTCTTCTCCACGAGACGGCCCACCCCCAGCAGGGTCAGCGACTGATCCCGCTCCGGCACGAAGGGGAAACGCTCCAACTCCAGGCCGTTGCGCACCAGATGGACCTTTCCCGCGGACTGGGGGAAACGCTCGGTCAGGTGATCGACGTTGTACCGGCTGATGGTGATCACGTGCGCGGCGTCGGCCAGCTTCTCCCCCAATTCCTCCTCCGCCACGGACTCGTGGAAGATGTCGACGGCGTGGGCGGTGAAGGAGTACGGCAGGCCGGCGATGCGCGCCGCCAACCGGGTCACCGTGGTGGGTAGGGAGGCGAAATGCGCGTGCAGGTGCGTCACTCCGTGTTCCCCGGCACGTGCCGCGAGCTGCACGGCCTGCGCGGCGTCGTCATGGGTGTGTCGCAGCAGCTCCCGCAGATGCGGTCCAGCCGCGGGAGTCAGCATGCCCCACAGGCGTGCCGGAGTCGTCGGTTGCGGGAGGTGGATCACCGGGGCCTGCACCCGTGCGAGTTCCGGGTGGAAACGGGCATCCGTCGTCGGCCGCAGGGAGAAGATCACGATCTTCTCCCCCTGCGCCTCCCGGGCCAGAATCTCCGAGACGATGAACGTCTCCGAGAACCGTGGGTAGGCCTCCACGACATAACCGGTGACGGGGCGGTGGGGATCATCGGTCACGGAGGCTCCTCCGGTTTCCTGGACGGATGGATCACCAGGAGTCTACGACCGGTTGCGCCGACCCGCTCCCTGAATCTTCCGGACGGTCGGACTACGATATCGACCTATCAGTATCGCGTGAGTGAAAGGACAGCGCATGTCGCCTCTCGGGCAGGACGAGTACATCAACTACCTCGTCGAGAAGGAGATTCAGCACTCGCGTCTGGTCATCGAGACTCAAAGCCCTGAACCGCAGCCGGACCGGATGGCGAAGTGGGGCCCGGTCATCCTGGGTGGGACCCTCGGGGTCGCGGTCCTGCTGATGGCCATCGCCGTGCTCGTCACCATGGCGTTCTGACAGGTTCATCAGGTAGGTTTCCCGCCTGCCCGGTTCCCGGCGGAGGCGTGACCTGGATGAGCACCGCCGCAGCGACCTCCCGTACACGGTTGAGGATCTCCGTGCGGGGAAGCAGCCGGGCGATCACCCCGATCCGGGTGGTCCGCTCGACGCCCAGGCCCTCGCGGATTTTCCGGCGTAGGAGACGGTGGCGTTCCACGTCCCCACCGGCCGGACCCGGTGCGGACTCGGACGCCTCGGCGGCCGTCAGAATAAGCTCGGCGGTGTCGAGCCGGCCTGTCGCAATGAACAGTTCAGCGAGGATCCGCATCGTGTTCCACAGCTGGGGCCAGTGGCCACGGCGCTGCTGCAGCTCCAGCAGCGTAAGCGAAAGTTCTGTGGCCTCGCGCGTCCTGCCCGTGCGGGTCAGTGCCGAGAGCAGCGCCACCTGGGTGACCGCCGCCACCTGGGCGGCGCTCGCATCCTCCGCCAGCCGGGTGGCCTGGCGGAGGACGTCGGCCGCGATGGCGGGGTCAGTGACCAGCAGCGCCTCGCCACTGGCGTAGAGCGCGAACGCCACCCGTGACGGCGCCCCGCTGCGCTCGGCTGCCCGGCGGGCGGCGGCGGCGTGTTCCTCAGCCTCCCCTGGTCTTCCCGTCTCTGCGGAGAGCAACGCCAGGACCGAATGTGCGTCGGCTATGTAGGCGGCGGGAAGCCCGTCGGTGGCCAGGATCTGACGCCACCGCTGGGTGGCGGTGGCCCAGTCGCCGGTGTACACCGCAGTGACGCCCCGAGCGACGCAGGCCAAAAACCGTTCCTCCGGGGTGGTTGCCGTCTCCCAGGCGTTCCGGCCGAGGCGTTCAGCCCGGTCGAGTTCGCCGCGTTCCACCGCCGCTACCGCCGCGGCTCCCTGAGCGAGTGACTCCCCCGGCGTCCCGGGAAGTCCGGGGTGGTCACCGACCGTGAGGATCACCTCGGACAGGGGCTCACCTGGAATCCAATGCACGCACTGCCCCACGTGCCCGACGATGCGGGCGGCCAGGTCGAGCCGACCTGCGGCGAGCGCTTGTTCCGCGGCGCCGGTCAGATCTGCGGAAGCGAGTTCCAACCGGCGCAGTGCCCGCGCTGCGCCTGGCCCGGTCGCCTCCCTCGCCCAGCGACCGGTGCTCTCCGCCGCCCACCGCCAGTACGCCGACCGGGTTCCTTCGTCTGCATGGTCGGCGGCGAAGGCGCGGATGATGCCCAGCATCCGGAAACGCCGCACGGGCCCGTCGTCCACGGGGTCGACCAGCGAGGCCGCGACGAGCCGGGACAGGCCCGCTGCGGCTTGTCCGTCCTGGGCCACCTGCTCCGCGTCCGCCAGGTCAAATGGTCCAGTGAACACCGACAACCGCCCCAGTAGGGTGCGGTCCGGCTGCTCCAGCAGGTCATGGGAGCGAGCGACGACGGCGTGCAGTAGTTGGCCCGGCCTACCGACGAGATGTGGGTGCTCGTCGAGACCCGCCAGGATGGGACGGATGCCGAGGGTGGCGGCCTGCGTGGCCGCCAATTCCAGCGCCAGCGGCAGGCCGTCGAGACGACGGCAGATCTCACCGGCGTCGCGGATCAGGGACGGGCTGAGATCGAAGCCGGGCCGGACCCGGCGCAACCGTTCGGTGAACAATCGCATGGCCGGCGTGAGAACCGCCCGGTGCGGTTCGTCCGCCGGCTCCGGGAACGACAGCGGCGACAACGGAAGGACCTGTTCCGCACCGAGATCCAACTGACTGCGACTGGTCGCAACGATGATCCCTCCGGGTGCCGCCCGCAGGATGTCCCGGACAAGCGGCCGCAACCGGTCGAGGACGCGCTCACACGCGTCGAGCACGAGAATGAGGGAGGATGAGGCGAGGTAATCGGGTACCGCCGCCCACGGATCAACGGACTTGCCCAAGTCGAGCGCGGCGGCGATGCGTTCCACGACCTGCCCGGCCGGGACGTCCTCGAGTTCCACGACGACGGCCGGCCTGCCGACCCGCCGGGTCAGCTCGGGCAGCGCCTCGGCGACGAGTCGGGATTTTCCGACGCCCCCGGGGCCGGTGACGCAGACGAGACGATGGGCGGAGGCGGCGTGCAACAGCTGCGTCATGTCGTCTTCCCGGCCGATGAAGAGTCCCGTGCCGGGCTCCCAGCTCGGCGGCACCCGACCCGGGGGAGGACGGGGAACCCGTGACGGTGGCGCATGACGGTGACGGGTCACCGGGCCCGTCGGCACCGCATGGTCGAGGATCTGCACCTGCAGCTCCCGCAACGCGGGTGAGGGGTCGAGCCCGAGTTCCTCGACGAGACGTCGGCGCAACGCCTCGTACTGGTCGAGGGCCTCGGTCGCTCTGCCCGCCCAGTAAAGGACCGTCATGAGAAGGCCGTGGGCCCCCTCCCGCAGCGGCTGCTCGGTGACCACCGTCTGCAGTAGAGATACGGCGGTGTTGACATCGTCGAGCTCCAGTGCCAGCCCGGCGCGGTCCTCCATCATCGCCACCCGGAGTTCCTCCAGGTGGGCGACCTCGGCAACGGCGAACTCCCGGTCCGCGAACTCCGCGTAGGCCGGACCGCGCCACAGCCCCAGGGCGGAGTCGAGCACGTCCGCCGCCTGGGCCGGTGGCAACCCGCCCGCCTGCCGACACAGCGTTTCGAACCGGTCCGCATCCACCGCCCCCGCGGAGAGCTCCAGACGGTAGCCGGCGGGTCCGTGGCGGAGCACCCCGCCACTGAGTACCGAACGCAACCTTGATACGACGGTGTGCACGGCACCGCGGGGCCGGGTCGGCAGTTCCGGTCCCCAGATCGCACTGGCGAGGCCGTCCGGGGACAGCGGGCTCGAACGGTGGACGGTGAGCGCGGCAAGCGCCATCCGGAGGCGGGGGCCGGGCAGTTCGACCCGTACCCCGTCGCGCCGGACCACGAGGGTGCCCAGCACATCGATCTGGACGGATGATGCTGTCATACCTCCATTGTCCGCCCTGGGCACAGACGATGAAAGCCCCGTGAAAGCGGGGGCGGGCATAGTGAGAATTGCCCGGCAGTCCCCGACAACCAGCGAGGAGCCCACCATGACCACCCGTCAGACGCACCCGGAACCCGACACCGCCGAGGTACAACAGCACGTCCAGGAACTCCTGGGTCACGTCACCGCGGCGGCGACGACGGCGATGATCATCGTCGGAGACCGCTTGGGGCTCTATCAAGCCCTGTCCGACGGCGGTCCCGTGACCTCCCGCCAGCTCGCCGAGCTCACCGACACCCGGGAGCGCTACGTCCGCGAGTGGTTGTCCCAGCAGGCCGCCGCGGGCGTCCTGCGTTTCGACCCTGCGCACGAGACCTTCACGCTGCCACCGGCCTGGGCCGTCATCCTCACCGATCCGGCGCTGACCGGGGTGTGCCTCAACCCCGCTGCGATGTTCCGCGACCTCGATGTTCTGCTCCGGGTTTTCCGCAGCGGAGAGGGGATCCCCTGGGGTGATCACGACCCCCTGGTCTTCGAGACCACGGAAAGGTTCTGGTACGGCCAGTACCGTGATCACCTGCTCACCGAGTGGATTCCCTCGCTTGAGGGCGTCCCGGGTAAGCTCACCGCCGGCGCCACCGTCGCGGACATCGGCACCGGGCACGGTGCCGCGCTCATCATGCTCGCGCAGGCCTTCCCGAACTCCCGCTTCCACGGTTTTGATTCCCATGAGCCGTCGATCCTCACCGCCCGGGACCGTGCCGCCGCCGCCGGCGTCGACGACCGGGTGACCTTCGAGGTCTCGACCTGCCACCAGTACCCGGGGAAGGACTACGACCTGATCTCCTTCTTCGACACTCTCCACGACCTGGGTGACCCCGTCGGCGCGGCCGCCTACGCCCGCAACGCCCTGGCCCCGGACGGTGCGCTGCTCCTGGTCGAACCCCAGGCGGCCGATGACCTCGCGGAGAACCTCCGGAATCCGGCGGCGTCGATCGGTTACGCCGCCTCGACCTTCATGTGCACCCCGAACTCCCTGTCCCAGCCGGTGGGTCTCGCCCTGGGCGGCCAGGCGGGAGAACGCATGCTGCGCGCGGTGCTCACCGAGGCCGGTTTCAACGCCGTCCAGCGGGTCGCCGACAGCCCGTTCAACATGGTCCTCCAGGCCCGTCCCTGACCACCGGGCCTGACCTTCACGCAAGGAGCATCCGATGGAAACCACCACCGTCATCGTCATCGGGGCCGGCCCCGCGGGATTGTCGACCGCGGGCGAGCTGCTGACCCGCGGCGTGTCGACGATCGTTCTCGAACGCGGCACGCAACTCGGCGCCTCGTGGGCCGCACGTTACCCGGGGCTGCGGTTCAACACGTCCCGGCACAGCTCGGCGCTGCCGGGGACCCCCTTCCCCCGGGAGTACGGCCAGTTTCCCACCCGCGATCAGTACCTCGACTACCTGCGCCGCTATGCCGCCGACCACCGTATCCCGGTGGAGACCGGGATCGAGGTAACCGGGATTTCCCGCTCCGACGCCGGCTGGGTGCTCGCCACGTCCGCCGGGGAACGACGGGCCCGCCACGTGGTCGTCGCCACCGGCCTGTTCAACCGGCCGCGTATTCCGGGCTGGGCCACGGAACCGGGATTCCGGGGAGAGGTCCTGCACTCGTCTACCTACCAGGGCCCCGCCGACTTCACGGACCGGTCCGTCCTGGTGGTCGGTGCCGGGTCCTCGGGCATGGAGATCGCCCACCAGTTGGTGAAAGGCGGGGCCGCCAAGGTTCGGCTCGCGGTACGCACGCCGCCAAACATCCTGTTGCGGGAAATCAACGGGCTGCCGGGGGACCTGCCGGCCCCGCTGATCTTCCGTCTGCCCACGAAACTCGCCGACCGGATGGGGTTCGCGCTGCAACGCCGCACGGTGGGCGATTTGAGCAGCTACGGGCTGCCGAATCCCACCCGGGGCATCATGTCCCAGCAGAAGGCGGCTGACGGAACCGGCCCCGCGGTGGTCGATCGGGAGGTCATCGACGCCATTCGCGGCGGCACCATCGAATGCGTCCCGGCGGTCACGGGCCTGGACGGTGACTCGGTCGTCCTCGCCGACGGCCGGCACGTCCCCGTCGACGCGGTCGTCCTCGCCACCGGTTACGGGCCCGGCCTCAAGAGCTTCGTCGACGGCCCCGGGGTGCTCGATGAACGCGGCCTGCCCCGCGACTGCACCGGTGGGGAGGTCGCGCCCGGCCTCCGGTTCGTGGGTTACGTCTACCGCCCCGGCCTGACCGGTTACGTCGGCAGGATCGCCCGGCAGGTGGCGCGGGAGCTTGCGTCTCAGACCGCGAAGGAGGCCCATCCGGCCCTGACCTGACCGGCGCCCGGGGCAAGCTACCGTCAGTCCTCCCCCACCGTGTCCGTCAGCAGAGCCATGGCCGCCGTCCGGTACCTCGGACGGAAGGCGTAGACGCACACGAGCCGCACGAGCGTGGCCTGTTCATAGGCACGCACCGCCGCCCGGTCCGCGGGAACCGCGTCGATCGCCGTGAGGACCGCCCGGGTCGAGCGCTCATCCCACACGCCCTGGCGCTGCCGCCACAGAGCATGTGCCCGCAGGTTGCCCAGATCGAGTGCCGGGTCCGCCAGGCAGACGGTGTCCACGTCCAGCAGCCCGGCCCCGAGTCGCGGGTCCCACAGCAGCTGCTTGCTGTGCAGGTCCCGGTGGCAGGGTACTGGCGTGGACTCCGGCAACCCCGCCAGACCGTCCTGCGCAGCCGCCACCGCGGAGAGCAGCCCGGCAGGATCGTCGACGAACGCCAGGGCCTTGCGCAACCAGGTGTCGAGCACCTCGATCTCCTCGGTGGGCGAATGCACCGGCGCGTCGACGATGTCCCCGGCCCATGCCCGCTGCAGGCCGACCATGACCTCGTCCCAGGCGAGTTCCCATTCATCAACGGTGAAGAGCTCCGGGATGTGCAGGCTACGTCCCGCCAGTGTCGAGAGAGTCACGGTGGAGTCCGTGGACGAGAGGACCTCGGGCATGCGGAAACCCGACGCGAAGGCCTGCGCGCGGGTGATGCCCTCGACGATCTTCCCCGCCCGCCCGGCGCGCACCACCTTGGTGTGGGAACTGCCGTCGCAGGAGCGCACCACCGCCCGTTTGCCGGCCCGCTGGGAGACGACGTGCCCGGCCGGCAGCTCAAGGCGCGGGTCACGGCCGGGTTCGTGGGCTGTCAGGCCGTCGCTTCCCCACCGCCCGCCGCGTACCCGGCCGGTGTCCGGGTGTTTCAGCTCCAGGGTGAGCGCGTCCGGTTTATCGGCCCAGGCGCGGTTGACCAGCCAGGATTCTCCATCCACGTCGACGGCGGCGGGTGGGATGAGATCGAGGGATTCCTCCGCGAGGGTGACCGCCCGCCCGATGCGCGACGGCCAGTCGGGTTCTCCACGGCGCATCGGCGTCAGGGCGAAGGTGAGGCAGGCGTACGCCTGCCAGGCGGCCACGTTCACCCAGCGCGCTGTGCCACCGGCCGCACGGTACCCGGCCAGGAACCGCTCCCCCAGGGATTCGGTTCCGACCAACCGGCAAAAGGCCAGATAGCTGCCGAGATCGCGGGAGGCGGGACCGGTCCCGGCGCGGTCGAAGTCGATGATGCGGATCTCACCGGTGTCGGAGACCAGGATCTGATCGGGTGACAGATCCCCGTGGAGCTCGGTGAGCGGTTCGTCCGCGGACAGCACCGGCAGCAGGATACTCAGGTGCTCACCCAGCCGGTGGGCGCGCTCCGCCAGCTCGGGGACGACCTCGGCGATCGCCGACGCCGCGGCCACGGGGTCCGTGCCCAGCGGCGTCAGTCCCCCGGCCGTGGTCTGCCCTGCCGCGTGCAACCGGGCGATCTCCTCCCCGGCGGTGTGGGAGCCGGCCGCCGAACGGGTGGTGAGCAGATCGCCTTCTCCCCACCAGGGGCTCACGGCCAGGTGGGCGCGGCCGAACATGCTGATCGCCGGTATGCCGAGCCGTTGCCAGCGCGCGCTGGTCTGGCTCAGGTGTGCCACGGAGTCGGCATGGACGCGGACCACCAGGCCGTCGGGCGTGGCGGCCACCAGCCGGCGCTGCGGGTTGTAGCGCAGCACGTGCAACCCTTCCCTGGGCAGGCCGGTCAGCGACCTGGCGAGCTTGCGGTCGGCCCACACCGACCCGGAGAAGACGATCACGTCTCCCTGCTCATGGACGTCCAGCTGCTCCCCGAGCCGCCCGGCGCGGCGGGCGGCGTTGGCGAATTTGTCGCCGTCCACGGTCGCCTCGGTCCAGCCGTGTTCACCGGTTTCGTCGTCCCGCCAGGCCACCAGGGTGTTGTGGCCGGGTTTGATGCGCAGGTGGGTGATCGCCACCCGGCGTCCGAGCAGGGCGGAGAGCTCTGCGGCGTCGAGAAGCAATCCCGCCTGGTGGATGCCGGAATGGGTGATGAGGCGGGTGATCGGGTCGGTCACTGGAGCTCCTTCCGTCGGTCGCCGGCCGCGGCCTGGGCCTTCGCCCAGCGGGCGATGCGGGTGGTGTCGTCGGCGAGCAGGTCGACGGGGTGGCCGTCCTCGACGATGCGGCCGCCCTCGAGCCACAGGAGGCGGTCGAGTTCGCGGATCATGCTGAGGTCGTGGGTGATGGCCAGCGTCGTGCGGCCCTCGGTGAGCGTCCAGAGGGAGTCTTCGACGAGTGCCCGGGAGGCCGGGTCGAGGCCGGTGGTCGGCTCATCGAGGATGACGATCGGGGCGTCGCGGACCAGTGCCCGGGCGATGGCGATGCGTTGGCGTTGCCCACCGGACAGGGTGTCACCGCGGGCGCCGAGGACGGTGTCGTAGCCCTCGGGTAGGTCGACGATGAAGTCGTGCGCTCCCGCGGCGCGGGCCGCCGCCTCGACCTCCCCGTCGGTGGCCCCGAGTCGGCCGTAGCGGATGTTCTCCCGCACGGTGGTGGTGAACAGCACGGATTCCTGCAGCAGGATCGACACTGTGGAGCGCAGGTCCTCCAGGGCGACGTCGCGGGTGTCGTAGAACTCGATGCGCACGGAACCGGAGTCCACGTCGGCCAGGCGCAGCAGGTAGCTGGCCAGGGTGGATTTGCCGGCGCCTGAGGGCCCGAGCAGGCCGACGCGCTGGCCGGCGGGGATGTGGAGGCTGAGGTCGTCGAAGAGGGGCCGGCCGTGCCCGTCGCGGGCGCGGACGTTCTGGAAGAAGACGTGGCCGCGGACATCGGACATGTGTTTCGGCTCCGGCGGGTCGGCGATGACGACCGGTTCGTCCATCAGGTCGGCGATCCGTTCGCCGGAGGCCACGGCGCGCGCGATGCGGCCGGTGTACTTGGCCATGTCACGCAGCGGCTTCATGGCGGTCTTCAGGTACATCATGAACAGGACGATGTCGCCCGGGGTCATGGCGCCGCGCAGCACCTGCCAGCCGCCGACGCCGAGGACCACGGCGGTGGCCAGGCCGACGAGCAGATCGGTGGAGCGTTCCAGCCGGGCGGCGTATGTGCGGGCCTTGATGCCCGCCTTCAGCGACTGCCGGTTGCCGGCGGCGAAACCGGTGGCGATGGTGTCCTGCAACCCGTAGGCCTGCACCACCCGGATGGCGCCGAGCGCTTCGGCCGCGTCGCCGACCAGGCGTCCCTCCCCCTTGCGCGTCGAGCGGGAGGCCGAGGTGATCGCGGGCGTCGCGAAACGGGAGATCAGCAGGTAGGCCGCGGCCGTGACGACCACGACGAGTGAGAGCAGCGGGTTGAGCACCATCACCACGCCGAACAGGGCGATGACGGTGAGCACGTTGCCCACCAGCGGCAGCCCGGCGGTGATCGCCACCTCCTGCAACCGCCCCATGTCACCGACCAGGCGCTGCGAGGTGTCCCCCACCGAGGCGGTGGAATGGTACTTCAGCGACAGGGACTGCAGGTGGTCGAAGACGCGGGTGCGCAGGCGGGTGACCACCTTGACGCCCGTCTTCGCGAAGGCGATGGTGGAGACGTAGCTGCAACCGGCCCGCCCCGCGACGATCACGGCGAGCGCGACGGACCACAGGGCGAGCGTGGTGGCGATGTCGTCCGCCATGCCCGTGGCGCCGGAGAACTCCGCCCCGAGGTGACGGGTCACCGCGTCGACGGCGACCTTCACCGGCCAGGGTTCGAGCACCCGGAAGAGGACGTCCCCCGCCAGGGCCAGCATGCCGACGACGATGAGCACGCGGTGCTCACCCAGGTAGGGGCGGATGAGCGCGAGAGTGCGGGCCAGGGCTGACCGGTCGATCCGGTCCTTGTTCTTCGCCACCTGGCATCAACCCCCGACGCGCGCCGGCAGCGGCAGGGCCGCCAGCAGGTCGGCGCACCGGTGGTTCCAGGTGTGGTGGGCCTCGACGTGGCGGCGGGCGACCGTGCCGAGCCGGGTGCGCAGACCGGCGTCGGCCGCCAGCCGGTCGAGGGCGGCGGCCAGGCCGGTGGCGTCACCGGGTTCGACGATGACGCCGCGGCCGTCGAGAAGCGCGGGCAGCTCCCCGACGCGGGAGGCGACGACCGCCAGGGACGCCGCCATGTACTCGTAGACCTTCAACGGGGAGAAATAGTGCCCCCGGGCCTGCGGGTAGGGCGCGCACGCGACGTCCCAGCCGGCGAGCACGCCGGGCACCTCCTCCGGTGCGACGGCGCCGTGGAAACGCACCCGCTTCGCGATGCCGAGTTCCTCGGCCTGCGCACGCAGGGCAGCCGACTGCGGCCCGGTGCCGCAGAATTCCACCCGCCAGGGATGCCTGGCCAGGGCAACCGCGTCCAGGAGGACGCCGGTGCCGTGCCAGGGTTTGAGGGTGCCCACGAAACCGACGGTCAGCTCCGGGCCGTGGGGTTGCGCCGGGCGGATGCGACCGGTGTTCACGCCGTTGGGGGTGACCACGGTGCGGGCCTGCGGAACGAGGGATTCCACCCACGCGGCGACGGGCGTGGACACGCACGAGACCAGCTCCGCGGCGGCGAACATCTCCCGGCTGAGGCGGTCGGCGGTCGCCTCGTCATAGAGGGAACGGTGGGTGGCCTGCTCCTCGATGAGCGGGGCGTTGACCTCCAGGATGAAGGGCAGGCCGGTGCGCAGTCCCGCATCGGAGAACAGCGAGTACCGCTCGTAGACGAGGTCGAACTCCCCCTCCGCCACGGCGGTGGCCAGTGCGGCGGCGGCCACCTGCAGGGAGATCTCCCGCTGGGCGTGCTTTCCCGGGGGCACCGGGACGTCCACGACCGGCAGGTCCGCCAGGTCGGCGGGGACGAGCTCGGTGCCGTCCTTCTCACCGCGGCGCACGCAGAAGACCGTGACCTCGTGCCCGTGGTGGCGCAGCGCGCGGATCATCTCCTGGACGTGCACGCTCGCGCCCTTGGAACCGAAGACCCCGATGCCCGGGTCGGCGAGCAGATAGGCGATGTTGAGAGTGGTCATGATCGGGCCCCTTCCGTGAGCGCCTGCAGGGCGACCGCCTGGCGGCGGGAATCAAAGGTGCGTTCCACCAGGCCGCGCGCGTTGCGGACCAGGTGGTCGTGGCCGGGTTCCAGAGCTTCCGCGATCGCGTCGGTGAGCTCGTCGACGTCACCGGTGGGCACCAGCCAACCGGTCTCCCCGGTACGGATCACCTCACCCACGCCGGTCACCTCAGCGGCCACGCACCGGATGCCGCGGGCCATGGCCTCCAGCAGGACGGTGGGCAGGCCGTCGGCGTTGCCGTCCGCCCCGACGACGAACGGGGCGACGAACACCCGTCGACGCCCCAGCAGCCCGGCGACCTCCGACTGGGTGACGGGGCCGAGGAGGGTGACGGTCCCGTCCAGGCCCGCGTCGGTGATCTGACGGGCGAGATCCTCCCGCAACGGCCCGTCCCCGGCGATCTCCGCGGTGACGTCGATCCCGCGTTCCCGCAACCGACGCACCGCCTCGATGAGCAGCGGGAACCCCTTCTTCTCCACGAGACGGCCCACCCCCAACAGGGTCAGCGACTGACCCCGCTCCGGCACGAAGGGGAAACGCTCCAACTCCAGGCCGTTGTGGATCAGGCGGATGCGGCGAGCGGAATCCGGGAAACGCCGCGTGAGATTCTCCAGGTTGTAGCGGCTGATGGTCACCGCACAGTGGGCGTCGGCGAATTTCTCCGCCAGGTCCTCCTCGCACACGGACTCGTGGAAGATGTCCTTGGCGTGCGCGGTGAACGAATACGGCAGATCGGCGATCCTGCCGGCCAGCCGGGCGACGGTGGTCGCGACCGTCGCGAAGTGCGCGTGCAGGTGCGTCACCCCATGCTCCCGGGCGAGCGCCGCCACCTGCACCGCCTGCGCGGCGTCGTCATGGTGGTGGCGCAACAGCTCCGCCAGGTGCGGGCCGGCCTCAGGGGTCACCATGGCCCACAGCCGGGTGGCGCTCGTCGGCCGCGGGACGTGGACCACCGGGGCCTGCACCCGTGCGAGTTCCGGGTGGAAACGGGCGTCGGCGGTCGGCCGCAGGGAGAAGATCACGATCTTCTCCCCCTGCGCCTCCCGGGCCAGAA
>CAYSIP010000063.1:0-12413 GCA_964431055.1 uncultured Corynebacterium sp.
TTGACGAGCTCGTCCAGACAGTGGAGCAGGCATATGGCGTGCCCATGACCTCCAATTGCATGGTGCCGCGCAACGACATGCTCGCCCTCCTCGACGACCTGCGTAACGCGCTGCCCGTCGAGATCGACGACGCCCAGGACGTCCTGGACAAGCAGGAGGAGATCCTGCGCGGCGCCGAAGAACGTGCCCGTGAGATCGTCGCCGACGCCGAGGCCGACGCCACCGGCATCGTCCACGCAGCCCAGGAGGAGGCCGACGCCATCCTCGCCGACGCCCAGCACCGCGCCACCGGCCTGGTCGCCAAGGCGGAGGACGACGCCGACCACCTGGTTTCCTCCGCGCGTCGCGACGCCGAGGACACCCTCGCCCGCTCGCAGGCCGAGGCGGACCGGCTCATCGCCGACGGCAACGAGTCCTACGAGCGCAGCATCAACGACGGCATCGTCGAGCAGGAGCGACTCGTGAGCGACTCCGAGGTGGTGCGTCGCGCCAACGAGGAGGCCCACCGGATCGTCGACACCGCGCACACCGAATCCAACCGCCTGCGCACCGAGTGCGATGAATTCGTCGACGGCAAACTCGGTGAATTCGAGGAGAGCCTCTCCGGCGTCCTGCGCACCATCACCCGCGATCGTTCCGCACTGCGCCGCGGCGCGGGTGTCGGCGGGGCGGGCCGGGACACCGGTCGGGAGGTCGGCCGCGAGTATGGCTCCTCCCGAGATTACGGCGCCCCGCGCAGCGAGCGGTCGCGTCCCGAGCGCACCCGCGACCCGCGTGACTAGGTGGGACAGGGTTCCTGTCTTTCCCCAGCTCGACCCCGTGGAGCCGGGCCGGCACATCGACGTCTCCGACACTTTTCCGGCCCGCGTCCGGTCCCGACAGTCCGGCTCAGGCGCCTGACCTGATCGCCTCTCCGAAGCCGAAACTGAAACGTCCCGGTGGAACCGTTGATCCTGCAATTGACCAGCGGTAATCGTGATCCGGCCGGAAGAGGGTAGGATCCGAAGACGATATGAGTTCACCTTTCGTCTTCAATGTCGTCGCCCTCCTCAGGAGCGGCCCCGGTGGCGCGCTCCCTGAGCAGCGCACCCAGACCGGCCCCAGTCCCGTCCGCATCGGACCCGAGATGATCGCCCTCCCTGAGGGAGGCGAGGTCACCGTGGCCGCCACCTTCACCTCATTGGGGGAGGGCGTTCTCGTTGACGCCGACGTCACCGGTCAGCTGCACGGTCAGTGCGTGCGCTGCCTGCGCGAGCTGTCCCCGCAGCTCGACCTGCGCGTCTCCCAGCTTTTCACCGATTCCCCGGGCTTCATCACCGGTGATCCGGAGGAAGACGCCGATGCGGGCAGCGGTGACGAAGTCCCGCAGATCAACGGCGACGAGATCGACCTGCTGCAGAGCGTCATCGACGAGGCCGGCCTGAGCCTGCCGTTCAACCCCACCTGCGAGGGTGGTTGCCCGGACGACGAGACCGACGTGCCGGCCCCGGACGGCGTGTCCGGCGAGGAGAACGAGGGTCGCGTCGATCCGCGCTGGTCCGGCCTGGAGAAGTTCCTGTGAGCCGGAAGAAGAACCGCCTCACGGGGATGGAGGCGCTCGAGGCCGCCTTCCGTGCCGTTGACCACGGACCCTTACTGCAGCGTCTGGGCGTGGACCTCGACGATGACCACCTGCGCCTGGCGTTGACCCACCGGTCCTTCGCCAATGAGAACGGGCACCTGCCCAATAACGAGCGCCTCGAGTTCCTCGGCGATGCCGTGCTCGGCCTGTCGGTGGCCACGAAGCTCTACGAGCGGTACCCGTCGCGACCGGAGTCGGACATCTCCAAGATGCGGGCGTCGATCGTTTCCCGCTACGGGTTGGCGGACGTCGCCCGGGAGATCAACCTGGGGGAGCACATCCTGCTCGGCCGCGGGGAGCTGGTCACCGAGGGCCGCAGCAAGGAGTCGATCCTGGCGGACACCACGGAGGCCCTGTTTGGCGCGGTCTACCGGCAGCACGATTTCGAGACCGCCCGCGACGTCGTCCTGCGTCTGTTCGCCGAGAAGATCGACAACGCCTCGGCCGTGGGTCTCAACCAGGACTGGAAGACCACGCTCCAGGAGCGTCTGGCGGAACTCAAGCTCGACATGCCGGTGTACGCCTCCACCTCCACCGGTCCGGAGCATGATCTGACCTTCAGCGCCAGCGTCTCGGTGGCGGGCAAGGTGCTGGGCACCGGCACCGGCCCGAACAAAAAGCTCGCTGAGCAGGAGTCCGCGCACCAGGCCTTCCGCACGTTGCGTGAGAACCGGGGCCGGGTGTAGCCACCGGTGCCTGAACTCCCTGAAGTCGAGGTCGTCCGCCGCGGTCTCGAGAATCACGTCCTGGGTGCGACCTTCAGCGGCGTCGAGGTGCTGCATCCCCGGGCGAACCGCGGGCAGGACGCACCCCTGGCGATGCTTCTCGACGGTGCCCGCATCACCGCCGTGCGCCGCCGCGGCAAGTACCTCTGGCTGGATCTGGGGGAGGACTCCGCCCTGTTCGTCCATCTCGGGATGAGCGGGCAGATGCTCGTCGGTGAGCCCGGCACGTGCACCTCCAGGCACCTGCGCATCCGCGCGGCGCTGACCACCCCGGAGGCCCGGGAGCTGGAACTCGCCTTCGTCGATCAGCGCACCTTCGGTCGCTGGCTGCACACCGACACCGTCGACGGCGTGCCCGTCCCGGTCGCCCATATCGCGCGCGATCCACTGGAGGCGGACTTCGACCCGGTGGCCGTGGCCAGGCTGATCCGGACCAAGAAGTCCCCCATCAAGTCGGTGCTGCTGGATCAGGCTGTGGTCTCCGGAATCGGAAATATCTACGCCGATGAATCGCTGTGGGCCGCGGGCGTCAAGCCCACCCGCCGGGCGTCCGGGCTGCGCCAGCGGGACGTCGTGACGCTGTTGGCCGCAGCGAGGGAGGTCATGGAGCGCGCGCTGGAGGCCGGTGGCACCAGCTTCGACTCGCTCTACGTCAACGTCAACGGCGCCTCCGGTTATTTCTCCCGCTCGCTCAACGTCTACGGGCAGGAGGGCAGACCCTGCAACCGCTGCGGCAATCCGATCCACCGGGTCGCCTTCGCCAATCGTTCGACGCACTACTGCCCGGTCTGTCAGACGCTGTAGCAGCGTCCGGGTAGCTTCCGCCGAAAGAAAGACGTGCGCTGTGCCCACCATCGGATTCGCCGGGATCGCCATCCTGCTCGTCGTCCTCGTCCTGCTGGTGCTGTTCGTCCGGTTTCTGCGCCGGGCCAACCGGTGGTTGGACGAGACGGCGGCACCGGCTGGGCCGCCGCCGTTCCGGGCCCGCCCGGGGTCCGCTTCCGTTTGCTGTGACCGACAGCACTTGTGGAATCAGGTAACTGCAGACCCTCGAGACGTTCATCACCGACGTCATCAACGACAACATCTGGCAGGTCATCTCCTTCCTGCTGATCGCCGCGGGCGTGTATTTCGGTGTGCGCACCGTCGTCGTGCAGCTCCGGATGATCCCGGACATGTTCCGCGCAGTGGTGGAGAGTCCCGGCGGCAAAGGGGAGGACCGGGACGAGGACTACGGCGGGATCTCCGCCTTCAAGGCGTTCACCATCTCCGCGGCCTCCCGGGTGGGAACCGGCAACGTCGCAGGTGTGGCGGTGGCCATCACCCTGGGTGGCCCGGGCGCGGTGTTCTGGATGTGGATGATCGCGATCATCGGTGGCGCGACGTCGTTGGTGGAGTCGACGCTGGCGCAGCTGTGGAAGACGCGGGACGCCGACGGAACCTATCACGGCGGTCCCGCCTACTACATGACTCGCGGCATGAACGCACGATGGCTGGCGGTCATCTTCGCCGTGGCCATCTCGATCACGTACGGCTTCGTCTACAACGCGATCCAGACCAACTCCATCGTCGAGGCGGTCGGCGGCTCCCTGGACTCCGACTCCATGACCCTGAAGGTCATCGTCGGTGCCGTGCTCGCACTGGTGACGGCCGCCATCATCTTCGGGGGAGTCAAGCGCATCGCGAACGTCACCCAGATCGTCGTCCCCTTCATGGCGGTCGCCTATCTCATCGTCGGCGTCCTGGTCGTGGTGATCAACCTCGAGCAGGTGCCCGGCATGATCGCCGAGATCGTCGGGCACGCCCTCGGGTTCCGGGAGATCACCGGTGCCGCGGTCGGCGCCGCCTTCATGAACGGCATGCGCCGCGGCCTGTTCTCCCACGAGGCCGGCCAGGGGTCCGCCCCGAACGCCGCAGCCACCGCGACGGTGTCACACCCGGTCAAGCAGGGCCTGGTCCAGACCCTCGGCGTCTATTTCGACACCCTGGTCGTCTGCTCCATCACCGCCTTCATCATCCTGCTCGGCAACCAGCACACCTACGGCGAGGAGGTCCAGGGCGCCTCCCTGACCCAGGCGGCGCTGGCCGCCGAGGTCGGCGACTGGGGCATCCACTTCGTCACCTTCATCCTCTTCTTCCTGGCGTTTTCCTCGATCATCGGCAACTACTACCTCGCCCAGGCCAATATCCAGTACCTCACCAAGTCGAAGACCTGGCTCAACGTCTTCCGCGTGGTCGTCGGGATCTGCGTCTTCGGTGGCGCGATCGGTTCTCTGCCGCTGGTCTGGGCGCTCGGTGACACTTTCGCGGCCACCATGGTCGTCATCAACCTCATCGCGATCATCCCGCTGGCGGGCGTGGCCATCAAGCTGCTGAAGAACTACAGCGAACAGCGCCGCCGCGGGGTCGACCCGGTCTTCCACCGGGGCATGCTCCCGGAACTGAAGAACGTCGAGGTCTGGGACGGCTCTGATCCGGTCACCCGCCGGAGTCTCGAAGAGCGGCGGTACGCGCCTGAGCTGAGCTGACGGCACCTGGCGCGATGAGGCATGCTGGGTGGGAGGCGCGGTGAGGTGAGGGCCCCGTGACGCGGACGGTGCTGAGGAGCCGGAGTTCGTGGGCACCCACCAGCTGCGGCCCACCCCGAATTTTCACCGACCAGGAGAACCGATGCCTGACATCCGATTGACCGCCTTCGTCCACGGCTCCGTCCAGGGAGTGGGTTTCCGTTGGTGGGTCCGCTCGCGTGCGCTCGGGTTGGGCCTGGCAGGCTCCGCCACCA
The DNA here is from genome assembly GCA_964431055.1 of uncultured Corynebacterium sp. GTDB lineage: Bacteria > Actinomycetota > Actinomycetes > Mycobacteriales > Mycobacteriaceae > Corynebacterium. The sequence goes on from CAYSIP010000063.1 coordinate 5,129, forward strand.
ACCTCAGTGACGGTCGCGTCTGCGTCGTCGCGGAGGGCCCCCGCGCGGACGTCGAGAAGCTGCTGGAGTTGCTGCGCGACCAGCCCTCGACCGCGAAGCGACCCGGGCACGTCGACACCGTCGTCGAGCAGTGGGCGGAGCCGAAGGGCGAGCGCGGCTTCGAGGAGCGTTAACCCCCGCCGCCGTACACCCCGCGCCGCATCAGCTGTTCCAGTGGGCCCGGTCGGCCCGCGTGCTCCAGCCAGGACGCCACGCCGACGGAGACCAGCCACGCCGAGACCGCCACCGCCAGCGCCCCGAGCGCGCCCGCCCGGGCGCCCAGGCCGACCAGGTCCGGGTGGAGCACCACGGCGACCAGCGTCGAATTGAGGATGTAGCAGGTCAGCGACCGCTTGCCCACGGCCGCGACGGCCCGGGCCCCCGCCGGGACCACCCGGACCAGCCATCCGGCTGCGAGGACGAAGAACGCGGCGTAACCGGCCCCACCGATCACACCCGTCAGCACCTGCAGTCCCATGAGCAGGCCGGTGGCCGTCTGACCGGCGTCCACCGCCCCGACGACGATCAACGCCGTCGGCAGCGCGCCGAGCAGGGAAACGGCGATGCCACCGACCGCCCCGCGTCGTAGGAGGCGGCGATGGACACCCGGTTCCTCGAAGATCCGGGCCCGGCCGGCCAGATAACCCAGCGGGACCATGAACAACAGCGGGTAGGCCACAGCGAGGAACAGCGGAGTGACCGGGACCTGACCCACCCGAATGAGCCAGTCCTCCCAGGTGGTGTAACCGGGGATTTCGGCGGCCTCCTCCTGGACCAGGGTCAGGCCGAGCATCGTCACCGGCACCATGAGCAGGTAGAACACCCCCGTGAGTGCGAGGGCGATCCGCAGTGCACGGTCACCGCGGAACAACAGCCGGCCGGTGAGCAGCAGGGCCAACCCGTAGGAGGTGAGGATCTCCCCGGGGAAGATCAGTGCGGCGTGGACGGCGCCGAAGGCCAGCAGCAGCCACGCCCGCCGCCGCAGGGTACGACGGATCTCCCCGTCGGAGACGCCGCGCTCCCGGCGGCGGCGCACGCTCCATGCCACCCCGTAGCCGAAGAGGATCGCGAACATGGGGAACGCGCGGTTGTCCAGCAACAGGGTGGAGGCGAACCGGGCGGCCCGGTCCCACCACGGTTCCCCGGAGACGTCCGCCCCGAACGGGGCGCCGACGTACACGCTCGCGTACGCCATCGCGATGAGCAGCAGCATGAATCCGCGGGCCAGGTCGGGGCCCGGCAGGCGGCGGGTGTCCGTGGCGGGGGCGGTGGTCGGGGACTGCGGTGCGGCCACGATCGGTCCTTCCCGGGGAGGGTTGTGGCGGATGGCGCGGGTATGACCTGACAACCACCGTAGTGGACGGTCAGGGCGGAAAAAATCCCCTTTTCGGGCAGGCGGGGCTGACCGTGGGCGTCCCACCTGCGGTGTTAGGATTCCCACGGTGTACCTCAAATCGCTGACCCTCAAGGGCTTCAAGTCCTTCGCGTCCGCGACGACCCTGAAATTCGAGCCCGGCATCTGCGCGGTTGTCGGACCCAACGGTTCCGGCAAGTCGAATGTCGTCGACGCGCTGGCGTGGGTGATGGGGGAACAGGGCGCGAAGACCCTGCGCGGCGGGAAGATGCAGGACGTCATCTTCGCCGGCGCCGGCGACCGGAAACCGCTCGGCCGCGCCGAGGTCACCCTGACCATCGACAACTCCGACGGCGCGTTGCCCATCGAATACTCCGAGGTCTCCCTCACCCGGCGAATGTTCCGTGACGGCGCGAGCGAGTACGAGATCAACGGTTCCCGGGCCCGTCTGATGGACATCCAGGAACTGCTCAGCGATTCCGGCATCGGCCGCGAGATGCACGTGATCGTCGGCCAGGGCAAACTCAACGAGATCCTGGAGTCCCGCCCCGAGGAACGCCGCTCCTATATCGAGGAGGCGGCCGGTGTGCTCAAGCACCGCCGTCGCAAGGAGAAGGCCCAGCGCAAGCTGCAGGGCATGCAGGCCAACCTCGATCGTCTGATGGACCTGACGGAGGAGCTGAAACGGCAGCTCAAACCCCTGGCCCGGCAGGCGGAGGCCGCGAAACGCGCCGCCACCGTCCAGGCGGACCTGCGCGACGCCCGCCTGAGACTCGCCGGCGACAACGTCGTGCGTCTACGCTCCAAGCTTGACGACGCCGCGCGACAGGCCGAACTGCTCGCGGAGCAGGTCGCCGAGGTGACGGAGGAACTTGAGGAGGCCACCGGCGGGCAACTCGAGTTGGAGGCCCGGCTCGAGGAGCTCAACCCCCGGGCGGAGGCAGCCCAGCAACTGTGGTTCCGCCTGTCCACCCTGGCCGAGCGGGTGTCGGCCACCGGTCGCATCGCCGCCGAGCGGGCCGGCAACGCCGGAACTGACGTCGCCTACACCGGACCGGACCCGGATGAGCTGGAGGACCGCGCCGAGGCGGTGGAGAGCCGTCACGGCGAGCTGCTCGCGGCCGTCGACATCGCCCGCGGTCGGTTGGTCTCCATCAGTGAGGAGGTCGCGGAACGCGAGGAGGCCGCCCGCGAGGCCGAGGCAGAACACCTGGCCCAGGTCCGCGCGATCGCCGACCGGCGCGAGGGCGTGGTCCGCCTGCTCGCCGCGGAGGAATCCCTGGCCGGTCGGGTCACGGCCGCGGAGGAGGAGATCGCCCGCCAGTCCGAGACCCTGGAGGAGACGCTGGCCCGGGCACGGGCCGCCGAGGCGGAGGTCACCCAGACCACCGAACGGTTGGCCGAGCTCACGGCAGAGCGAGGTCCGCTGGAGGAGGGACACGAGCGCGCCGCCGGGGAGGCCGCGGCCGCCGAAGCCCGTCTCGACCAGTTGCGCGACGCCCAGCGCGGCCGCGAGCGCACCGTGTACTCGCTGGAATCACGCATCGAGACCCTGCGCCAGACCGCCCCGGCGGTCGACGCCGCGCAGGCGCTGTCCGACCACGGTGACTGGTCCCCACTCGCCGGGCTGATCCGCGCCTCCGAGGGACTGGGCACCGCTCTCGCGGCCGCGCTCGGTCCCCACGCCGAGGCCCTGACCGGAACGGTGCGCCGCGAGGTCGTGGAGCAGCTGTCCGACGGGGAGACCGCACGCACCGTACTCGTCGACCAGGCGGGGCCGGCAGGCGACTGGCGCCTCGACGCGCAGCTGCCCGCCGGAGTGGAGTGGCTGCTGGACCACCTGGACGTCGACGCCTCGATCGCCGGACCGGTCACCCGCCTGCTCGCCGACGTCGCGCTGGCCCCGGACCTGCCGACCGCGCGGGCGACCGTCCTGGCCGACCCGCGGTTGCGCGCCGTCACCCGGGACGGGGTGGTGCTCGGCGAGGGCTGGGTGGAGGTCGGTTCCGGGACCTCATCGAGCGTGGAAGTCACCGCCGCCATCGCCGCCGCCGAGAAGGAACTGGTGCGCGCCCGCGCCGAACTCGATGAGCTCTCGGGCACCCTTGAGGGTGCGAAACTCGCCGCTGACGACGCCCGGGTCGACGCCGCCGCGAAGAAGGCCGCGCTGCGCGACCACGACGCGGCCGTCACCGGCTGGGAACGCGAGGCCACCCGTCTGCGCAGGCAGCACGAGGTCAACCTCGCCGAGCACCGCCGGGCCACCGACCGTGCCACCGGCGCGGAGGCCCGCCTGGCCGACCTGCGTGGGCAGCTCGCTGAGTCCCGGGACCGGCTCGCCCGCGTCGAGGACGAGGTATCCCCGGAGGAGCCGTCGACCGATGGACGCGACGAGGCCTCCGCCGCACTGTCCCAGGTCCGGGCCATGGAGATGGAGGCGCGCCTGAGCCTGCGCACCGCCGAGGAACGCGCCGACCAGGCCGCCGGTCGGGGAGAGGTGCTGCGGCGTCAGGCGCAGCAGGAACGCCAGGCCAAGGCCCGCCACGAGCAGACCATGGTCCGGCGTCGCCACCAGGCGGAACTGGCCCGCGTCGTCGAGGCCGGCGCCCGGGACCTCTCCACCCGGGTGGCTGTGGCCACCGAACGCGCCGCGGCCGAGCGCGACGAACTGGCCCGGCTCCGGGCCGAGGTCTCGTCCCGGTTGGCGCAGGTGAAGGACCGCGTCAATGCGGCCCGCCATCAACTGGACCGGCTCACCGACATCGCCCACACTTCCCAGATCGCGCGCAGCCAGGCGCAGGTGCGCATCGACGAGGCCGAGGCCAAGATCGTCGAGCAGCTCGGCCTGCCGATCCAGGAGTTGCTCGCCGACTACCACCCCGGGGAGGACTTCGACCGGGCCGCGGAGGAGAAGCGGCTCAAGCAGGCCGAGCGCGACCTGACCGCCCTGGGCAAGGTCAACCCGTTGGCGCTCGAGGAGTACAAGGCGCTCGAGGAGCGCTACCAGTTCCTGTCCACCCAGCTGTCCGACGTGGTGCAGGCCCGCAAGGACCTCATCGGCGTCATCGACGACGTCGACGCCCGCATCCTGCAGCTGTTCACGGACGCCTGGCACGACGTCGAGGCCGAGTTCCCCAGGGTCTTCGACACGCTGTTCCCCGGCGGGGAGGGCCGGCTCATCCTCACCGATCCAGATGACCTGCTGGCCACCGGCATCGAGGTCGAGGCGCGCCCGCCGGGCAAGAAGGTCAAGCGCCTGTCGCTGCTCTCCGGCGGGGAGAAGTCCCTGACGGCGTTGGCGATGCTGGTGGCCATCTTCCGGGCCCGGCCCAGCCCCTTCTACGTCATGGACGAGGTCGAGGCGGCCCTCGACGACGTCAATCTGCGCCGCCTGATCGCCCTGTTCGAGGAACTGCGCCGCGACTCCCAGCTGATCGTCATCACCCACCAGAAGCCGACCATGGACGTGGCCAACGTCCTCTACGGGGTGACCATGCGCGGTGACGGCGTGACCCGCGTCCTCAGCCAACGCATGAGCCCGGCCGGCGCCGCCGTCCCGGTTTCCGGCCCCGGGCAGTGAGCCGCGTCCCAGGCCCGGGACGGTGGCGGAACAGACGGCGAACGACGGGCCGGGGGAGGGTACACTGATGCGGCCAGACTGCGCCCCGCCCGAGGGCCGCAGCAAACCCGCCCGATGCCGCCAGCCCGCGGCCGAGGCCAGGTACACATGTTCCAGAAGGGGGACAGCATCACCACGATGAGCACCAGAAACGACGGCGAGACGCAGCAGCCCTCCCAGAGCCCGCAGGACGCCCAGCAACCGCAGGCGACCCCGTTCGCGGACATCACCGACTCTCTCCTGCTGTGGGCCTCCCGCGCCGAACTGGCGGTCAACCAGCGGCTGGCCGACCGCGCCTGGTTCCCGGAGTCGGGTTTCACCACCGACGACCTCGAGGCCATCGACCGGTTCTTCGGCACCTTCCTCGCCCGCCAGGTCGCCGCCGGCGCGAAGCTGCCTGACCTGCTGGAGATCACCCCGGCGCTCACCGTCGCCAGCCTCGTCTCCCGCGCCGCCCGCGTGCTCGACCGCGACGAGCTGCTCACCGAATACCTCGTCGGCCTGGGCCTGGAGCCTCGCGCCGACTGGCTCGACCACCTCGCCACCCGGACCGCCGGGCTCATCGCCCACGTCGGCCTGACCGTCCCCGCGGACGACGCGAACGCGGTCGACCTGCTCACCGCCCACGCCGGCATCACCTCCTCCGAGGTGGGCACCGTGCTCGAGCTGCTGGACCGTCTGCCCGCGGAGACCACCGGACAACAGGTCACCGACCTGATCGCCGACGAATCCTGGCGCGGGCACTGGCCCGGTTCGGAGGGCGACGAGGAGACCGATCCGGTGCACCTGACCGCCACCGGGGCCGTCGCCCGCCTCGCATCCGACTATCTCGCCGGGATCATCGACGGCATCCAGGCGTTGCGTGCCTTCGCCGTGGCCCACCCCAACTCTTGGCTCGACCGGGACCGCAGCGGGCTGAGTCCGGCCCTGCCCGGGATCGTGGCTGAGGCGGTCGTCGCAGAGCTGCGTGAGCGTCCCGTCGGCACGCTCGACCGGGCGTCGGCGGTCGGGGTGACCACCCGTGAGCTGCGTCCGCGTCTGATCTTCGACGCCGAGCGGGGGCGGGTGTGCCTGCGGCTTCCCGAGCAGCGCGTCGAGGACGAGCTCGGAGAGGTCTCCTGGCGCGTGAGCCTGGACGGCACGACCCGTGTCTTCCGCACCGGCCGCCCCTGGGGTGAGCCGACCTGGGCCGAGGCCCTCGACGTGACGGTGGAGCGACAGAGCCGGGAGGTCACCGTCCAGGACGTCACCAACGGCATCACCTGGACCACGCCGGTCGTCGACTCGGACGATCCCGTCCTGATCTTCGCCGCCAACGGCCAGGACCTGAGCGGCATGGCCACCCTCCACCACCCGGAGGTGTGGGTGCTGGCCCCCAACGACGCCGAGCTTTCCGACGTCGTGACCGGCGACGAGCCCCCCGTGCTCGAGTCCGTGGAGGTCCACGGTTGGACGTCCTGGACCGCCCGCCGTCTCGATCTCTCGCACGCCGCCAGCCTGCAGGTCATCCGCCCCGGCCAGGCGCCGTCGGTGACCACCAGCGGCCTGCGCTGCGTCGACCCGCGCCAGCGCGTGCGCTTCCGTCACCCGGAGGCCCCCCTCGACGACGTGAAGACGCTGGCCGGCCTGCCCCTGCACCACGTGTCGCTGGTGGCGGAGTTCCCGCCGACGATCTCCGGGCACGACGAGATCTGGCAGCTGTCGATCTCCGCCTACGCCCGCCCCGGCGCCGCCGGTGACGAGGTCGCCCCACCGGAGCCGCTCGAGGTACCGGCCGCCGGTGGCGTGTTCGCCATCTTCGATCCCGAGGTCTACGACTCGCCCTGGGTCGGCGAGTACCTCATCCGCCTGCGCGGTCCCCGCAACGAATCCTTCCGCCACCGCTATGCGATGGTCGAGGGGATGTCGGTACGCACGCTGATCGACGACGAGGCCCGTACCGTGCGCATCCCTGCCGGAGCCGGCCTGTCCGCGGCCAGCCTGAGCGTGTCGGCGGGGGAGAAACACTTCTCCGTCGAACCACGCCGCATCACCGTCGACGCGGAGTCCGCGGGCGCGAATTTCGCCGTGACCACCGAGGAAGGCGACCGCCTGCCGCTGCGCTTCACCCCGCCGCGGTTGTCCTTCGAACTGCCGGTGCGCGCCTACCCGCCGATGTGGCGCACCACCCGGCTGGTCTGCGCCCCGCGTGACCTGGACGCCGACGGTGAGCTGCGCGTGCGCGTCGGCGGTGAGATGGGCAACCCGCAGGTGCGCGTGGTCAACCACCACGG
>CAYSIP010000064.1:0-12314 GCA_964431055.1 uncultured Corynebacterium sp.
TCTGCTCGTTCTCGTTGTGGAAGTCCTGGACGTTCCGGTTGAGCGTCATGACTCCCACGTGGCGCAGCGGGTACTTGTCCTCCGGCCAGATCTTGGTGTCATCCAGCGGATCCCAGTCCAGCTCGGGATGGTCGTGGTCTTCCATGATCTGGACCAGCAGGTCCCACTTCGGGTAGTCACCGCGTTCAATCGCCTCGAAGAGATCCTTGGAGGCCGAACCCAGGTCCTGTCCCTGGACCTTCGCCGCCTCTTCCTCGGTCAGCGAGGCGATGCCCTGGTGCGGGTGCCAATGGTACTTGACCAGGACGGTCTCCCCCTCCGCGTTGACCATCTTGTAGGTGTTCACCCCGAAGCCCTCCATGTGGCGGTAGGTGGCGGGGATGCCACGCGGGGAGAACAGGTGGGTGAGCATGTGCATCGACTCCGGCGACTGGCTCATGAAGTCGAAGATGCGCCGGGGCTCCTGGCGGAAGGTGACCGGGTCCGGCTTCAGGGAGTGGATGACGTCGGGAAACTTGATGGCGTCACGGATGAAGAAGATGGAGAGGTTGTTGCCGACGATGTCCCAGTTGCCGTCCTCGGTGTAGAACTTCACCGCGAAACCGCGGGGATCCCGGGCGACCTCCGAGGAGTCGCGGCCGCCGATGACGGTGGAGAAACGGACGGCCAGCTCGGTCTTCTTGCCCGCCTCCTGGAACAACTTGGCGCGGGTGTATTTCGAGGCCGGTTCATCACCGATTTTCCCGGTGGCCTCGAACTCCCCGTAGGCCACGAATCCGCGGGCGTGGACCACGCGCTCCGGGATGCGCTCACGGTCGAAATGGGAGATCTTCTCCAGGAGGTGGTAGTTCTCCAGGGTCGACGGCCCCCGGCTGCCGACCGTGCGGGTGTTCTGGTTGTCAGGGACGGGGTGCCCCTGTCGGGTGGTCAGGATCTTGTCGTTGTCTGCCATGTCGTCTGTTCTTCCTTCTCCGAAGGTCGCTTCTGGTTTCAGGTGACAGCCGATCTACGGACCCCGCCCCGCCCACCAGAGGTGTGACGGGAGTCTCGCGCTGCGGCCTTGTCGCCAGCCTAACCCCAGTCGAGGAGGTCGTGCATGGGACCGGGTCGGGACTTTTCCTGAAATCCTTCTCCACGGTTGCGGAACATCCCATCATCTGCGCCGATCGTGTCCCACCGGGGATCGCGTCCCGACCCCGGTGCATCACCTGGACGGGACGCCTACCCTGGCGGTCATGCGAGCAATGACTTATTCCGAGTACGGTGACAACAGCGTCCTTCAGCTGCGGGACCTTCCTATGCCCAAGGTGGGACCGAGCCAGATCCGTGTGCGGGTCACCCGAGCCTCGATCAACCCTGTGGACTGGAAAATCATGTCGGGCGGACTGGACCCGATGCTGGACGCCCACTTCCCGGTCGTGCCCGGCTGGGACGTCGCGGGCGTCGTTGACGAGGTCGGCCCCGACGTCCCCGAATTCGCCGTCGGTGACCGGGTGGCCGCCTATGCCAGGAAACTGGTGGTTTCCGGCGGCACCTTCGCCGAGTACGTCACCCTCCCGGTGGAGTTCGCGGCCCCTGTGCCTGACACGGTCAGCGACGATCTGGCGGGTGCGCTCCCATTGGCCGGTCTGACCGCTAAACGGGCGATTGAGGCCCTGCACGTCGCCCCTGAGGACACCGTCCTGCTGCACGCGGCCTCCGGCGGTGTCGGCCACCTGGCCGCCCAGCTCGCGGTGCTGCGTGGGGCGACGGTCGTCGGAACCTGCTCCCCCGCCAACTTCGACAGGCTGCGCGCGATCGGGGTCACCCCCGTCGAGTACGGGGAAGGACTGATCGACCGCCTGCGAAAGGTCGCACCGAACGGGTTCGACGCCGTCGCGGACTTCGCCGGGGACACCCTGGACACCACACTGGAGGTCCTGAAGGACGGTGGCCGCCACGTCTCGATCACCGATGCTGAGGTGACGGAGCACGGTGGTCGGTGGCTGTGGGTGCGCCCCGACGCCGCGGGGCTCACCGAACTGCTCGAGTTGGTGGCCGCCGGCGAGCTCACAATCGAGATTGACCGCATCCTGCCCCTGGCCGAGGTTCCCCAGGGCTTCCGGATCAGCCAGGAGGGCGCGGCGAAGGGCAAGATCGTCATCGACGTCGAACGCTGACCCCGGTTTCTGCCGGAGCAGAGACGAAGGAGAACAGACCATGGAGGACCGGGAACGGACGATCCTCATCACCGGCGCCACCGGTGGATTGGGGCGGGAGCTGGCTGGCGCGCTCAGCGTCCGCCCCGGCCACCTCATCCTGCACGGACGCAGTGCCGAAAAACTCACTGCCCTCCGCTGCGCGCTGACGGGTGGCGCGGCGAGAATCGACACAGTCACGGCTGACCTCGCGGACCGGGTCCAGGTGCACCGCCTCGCGGCGGACATCGCCGAGCTCACCGGCCATCTGACGGTGTTGGTCAACAACGCCGGTGTCGGGCCCGGGCGGGGCGATCACCGGGAGCTGTCACCCGATGGTGTGGAGCTGCGGCTGGCGGTCAACCACCTGGCGGCGTTCTCCTTGTCGATCGGGTTGCTGCCGCTGCTGAAACGGGGCGCACCGAGCCGGATCGTCAATGTCGCCTCCGGGGCCCAGCAGGAGGTGGACTTCGCGGACATCCAGCTGGAAAAGGGCTATACGGGACAGCGGGCGTACGCCCGGAGCAAGCTGGCGATGATCACCACGGGCTTCGCCCTCGCCGAACGGTTGCCCGCCGAGTCGGTCACCGTCAACAGCCTCCATCCGGCCTCCCTGATGCCGACAGCCATGGTTCTCGAGGCCTGGGGATACTCCCTGGATCCCCTCGAGGCCGGGGTGGCCGCGACCTTGCACCTGATCGACTCTCCTGAACTGACGGGAGTGACGGGGGCCTACTTTTCCGGGAGTCAGCGGTCGGAGGCCCACCCGCAGGCGGACGACCCACGGATCCGTCGGAGGCTGTGGAAGATCAGCGAAGAGCTGTCCGGCGCCCGCTGGTAGCACCCACTACCGCAGGAACAGCCACCGCGGGACGCTGCGTCGGTAATCCTCGTAACCCGCGCCGAAGATCCCCGCCAGCGCCTCCTCCTCTGCCCGGATCTGCCACCGGTCCATGACGAGAATGAAGCCCAGTACAGGCAAGAGCCCCATCAGGGAGCGCCGGTAGACCGCGTGCGCGGCCAGCAGTCCCGCCAACCCGACGTACATCGGATTGCGCGTCAGCGTGTTGACGCCGTCAGTGACGAGCACCTGCGCCCTGTCGACGTCCATCGGATCGACGGTCGTGCCCCTGGTCGCGAAGCGCAGGACGGACGCGACGGCCAGGCCGAGCGATGCGACGGCAAGCACCGCTGCCACCCCGGTCGACGTCCGTGTGGGACGAAACCGTCCCAGGGCGACCTGGGCGAGCGCGCTACCCGCCATCCACACCGGGGGTGGGAGCCTCATGGCGTCACCGGGAACTCATCAGTTGATGCATGCCCGAACCCTACCCGGAACCGGCCCGTCTCACGGCCGGTTGTTCCGACGGTTCTCCCGTGCCCCGGTCGGGCGCGCGTGTGCCGGTGCCCCACCGCCGCCGGTACGGCGATGAACGTGAGCCCCAAAGGAGGCGGACGTGCCGGGCGGCGGGGTCATGATCAGGTTCACGCACACGGGCCCTCACGACCTACTCCAGACCCGGTCGCCCCACTCAGTAAAGGTCAGAGTCGTCCGCCCAGCACATACGGTGTGGTGGCCACGGTGATCCACGGGACGTCATCGCCTGCCCGGGGACGGATCATGGACGGGGAGGAATCGGACACGCCCGTCCAAACCTGTGGTTGACTTACTGGAAATCACGAGCCCCGGGATGAACACGATGACTTGGAGGACCACGCAGATGGCAGGCAATGAGCTCGATCCCGGGTCCGGGGTCCCCATGTACCGGCAGATCAAGGAGATCCTCCGGACCGAGATCCTCGATGGCACCGCCGACCCGCAGACCCCGATGACGGAGGCCCAGCTGCTCGAACGCTTCGGGGTCAGCCGGGCCCCGATCCGGCAGGCCCTGCGCGAACTGACCGGCGAGGGTTTCGTCTACCGCAAACAGGGCAAGGGCACCTTCCCCGTCGCCGGCGTGCGGGTGGGCCGCCCCGCCGACGTGCGGGCCGGAGGTCTGCACCGCTATCTCCAGGACCGCGGCCTGCACCCGACCTCGAGGGTCGCGGACGTCGCCCAGGTTGATCCCCCGACCCGGATCCGGCGTCGGCTGCAGCTCGAGCCGGGTGAATGGCTACTGCATTTCACCCGGTTGATCTCGGTCGACGGTTCCCCGCTGGTGGCGGCGGACGTCTACGTCCGGCCACCGGCCGATTTCCGCCCCACCGCCGCGGAGCTGGAGACCACCGGTTCCGCCTTCGAGCTACTGGAGCAGCAGTTCGGCCTCACCCTCGACCGCGCCGAGCATGAGGCGTGGGCGACGGCCGCGAAACCGGAACATGCGGAGGTGCTCGCCGTCCCGGAGGGCAGTCCCCTGCTCGCCATCGAGACGACGTTCTTCACCACCGGAGGTGTTCCGGCCGGGTGGCGTTCGGCGCTGCACCGGGCAGAGGAGTTCAAGTATCATTTCGTGGAAAACCGCTGACTCCCCCCGTTTGAGGCGCTGTTCAGGAACGACTTTCTCACCCATCACCCCGCCCTTGACTTTGGCATGTCAATATGCCAATCTTATCCCTAAGAACGTAAGGAAGGTCACATTAACAGAGACAGTGTGCTGCGGCCCGCTCGGCGGACGTGGGGCTTTCCGGCACATTGCATCTCCTACGTTTACTGCCGCCGGCACCGAACCGTCGCCCCTCCATGCAGGTCGACGCGGTGCCCGAAAATTCACAGCGCGTGATGTCAGGGTGACGTCACGCCGACGAAAGGTAGCGCCCATGACAGACGGACAGACCGTCGGCGACAAGACGGTCAACACGGTCCTCGGCCCCGTCCCGGTGGAAAAGCTGGGAGTGGTGGCCGTCCACGAAGCCCTCCTCTCGGTGCTCCCGGGTGCTCAGTACGCGCCCGACATCACCATCGACCGGGCCGAGATCTTCGACGTCCTGAAGGCCAAGCTCCTGGACTTCAAGGCCAACGGCGGTGGCACGATCGTCGACTCCACCGGCATGTTCCACGGCCGTGACCTGCGGTTGTACGAGACGCTGTCCCGCTCCACCGGCGTGAACATCATCGCGTCCACGGGCCAGGGTCCGGAGGAGATGCTCGGCGGTTACTTCCTGACCCCGCAGACCAACCCCCCGACCCCGTGGCCGGCAGAGAAATTCGCGGACCTGTTCGCCAAGGAGGTCACCGAGGGCATGGTGGTCCCCCGCGTCGAGCGCCGCGCCAGCGCCGGCATCGTGACCACCACCGCCACCCGCTCCGGCATGACCGCCACCGATGAGAGCCTGTTCCGCGGCGCAGCCCGTGCCGCGCTGAGCACCGGTGTCCCGGTCTCCATCCGCTTCGGCGCCGATGCCCTCGCTGAGCTCGACATCGTCCTCGACGAGAAGGTCCCGGCCGAGCGTGTGCTCGTCGGCGGCCTGGACCGTCGCGACGCCGTCGAGGCCGGTGCCCCGCTCGAGGTCGCCCGCCGCGGCGCCTATGTCGCCCTGGACCACGTGGGCCTGGACGACGACGCCGGGCACATCACCGACCGCGAGCGCGCCGACCTGGTGCTCGAGCTGATCGAGGCCGGTTTCGCCGACCGCGTCATCCTCTCCTGCAACGCCATCGGCGTGGCCAAGGGTCTGCCCGCCTACGACCTTCCCTACAGCTACGTGTCCGCCACGTTCGTGCCCTTCCTCAAGGAGCAGGGACTCAGCGACGACGACGCCCGACGGATTCTCGTGGACAACCCGCGCGAACTGCTCACGGTGCGTTGAAACCACCCGGACACCGACCACAAAACTTGAATTCCTGAGGTGAAAGAGTTGTCAAAGGTAAACACGGTGCTCGGCACCATCCCGGTCGAGGAACTGGGATTCGTGGCCATCCACGAGCACATCGGCTACGGCATGCCCGGTTCCGAGCTGGACACCAAGTGGTGGAAGTCCCCTGAGGTCCGCTACGAGGAGACCGTGCCCAAGCTGCGCAAGTTCCACGAGTACGGGGGCAGCACCTTCGTGGACGCCACCGGCATCTGCAACGGGCGTGACATCCCCTACTACCAGTCCCTGTCGGAGAAGACCGGCGTGAACATCATCGCCTGCACCGGTTTCGTCGGCGGTGACACGGCACTGCCGCACTTCGAGCGGGCCTCCGTGGACTACCTGACCAAGGTCTTCATCCACGAGATCACCGTCGGCATCACCGGCACCAACGCGAAGGCCGGCATCATCAAGGTCGGCGTCTCCCGCGGCGGCCGCATGACCGAGCTGGACAAGCGCATCTACCGCGCCGCGGCACGTGCCTCCGTCGCCACCGGAGTGCCGATCATGACGCACCTGGCCATCGACGCCGAGCCCGCCATCGCCATCTTCCAGGAGGAGGGACTCGATCTCGACCGCGTGCTCTTCGGCCACGTCGACGACGGCGTCAACCACGCGCAGACCCCGACCGAACGGATCCTCGAGGTGGGTGGCCGCCTCGGTTTCGATACCTTCGGCTACGAGACCGAGCTTCCCGACCCGCCGTTCTGGGCCCGCCCCCGCAAGGAGCGCATGGACCACTTCCTGCGCACCCTCAACGCGGGCCACGTCGACAAAGTGCTCGCCTCCGCGGACGCCAACTGTTCTCCGCTCGGCTGGCCCGGCGTCAAGGGCCACACCATCAACTACATCTTCGAGGTGCTCATCCCTGACCTCGAGCGCAACAACATCGACGAGGAGACCATCAACCAGATCTTCGTCGACAACGCCCACGACTTCCTGGCCATGCAGGCCTGAGCCCCGCCTCCCCCACCTGAGCTTCACCACACCGAAAGAGAAGAACCATGAAGACCGAAGACATCAAGAACCTGAAGATCGGCGTCATCGGCGGCGGCTACGCAGGCGCAACCGCGGGTCTGGCACTCGCCCACATCGGCGCCAACGTGAAGGTCTACGAGCAGGCGCCGGCCTCCGGTGAGGTCGGCGCGGGCATCGGACTGCGCCCGGCGACAGTCAAGCTGTTCAAGAAGCTCGGCATCTTCCCGGCCATCGAGAAGGTCACCTCCCCCTCCGACTACTTCGAGATCCTCGACGCCAAGGGCAACCGCATCAATCTGGAGGAGTGGCCGTTCCTCTCCGAGGGCGACGAGAAGCACAACACCCGCATGATCCACCGCCGGGACTTCATCGACGCCCTGACCGGCCAGCTGCCCGAGGGTGTCCTCCAGTACGGTTACCGCGCCGAGGAGATCACCGACAACGGTGACTCCGCCACCGTGAAGTTCGCCAACGGTGAGGAGGAGACCTTCGACATCCTGGTCGGTGCCGACGGCATCAAGTCCAAGGTCCGCAGCCTGTGGTCCGATTCCCAGCCGGTCCTGCAGGGCGCCCACGCCTACCGCGCCGTCATCGACGGTTCCCACGGTGAAGGCCTGCTTGTCGACGACAACCTGCGCCTCTACCTCGAGGGGGAGACCGGCCGCATGATCTACTTCCTGCCGCTGCGCCACCGCGGTGAGAACGGTCAGATCTCCTTCGACATCACCGTCCCGCACCCTGACCTCACCTGGAACCCGAACGTATCCAAGGAGGAGGTGCTGGAGATGCTGAAGAACTTCGATGAGCGTCTGATCAGGATCGTGGAGAAGCTCGACTGGGAGAAGGTCAACCAGCGCGCCGCAGCTGACATTGATCCGCAGGACAAGTGGAACTCCGATGCGATTGTTCTCATCGGCGATGCCGCCCACGCCATGCTGCACCACCAGGGCCAGGGCGCGAACTCCGCCGTCATCGACGCCGGGGTCCTCGCAGACTGCATCGCCGAGGCCGACACCGTGGCTGAGGCCCTGAACCGCTACACCGAGCTGCGCAAGGCGCCGGTCCAGGAGCTGCAGCGTATTTCCCGCGAGTCCTGGAACTCCGAGTCCGCCGGCAAGACAGCCTTCCCGGAGAAGGAGAAGATCGACTACTAGGTCGGACTTCCCCACCCGTATCCGGTTACCATGGCGCCGGCGCGACGACCGACAGCATTGTCGGGTCGCCGCGCCAGCGCCACAGCCGCGTTTTAACCCCACCGACGAAAGGAACCCCATGCCCCTGCACCCCGAGATCCAGAAGATCGTCAGCCAGATCCCGCCGGCCTCCACCACCCCGCCGAACCCGCAGGCCATGCGCGAGGCCGAAGCAGGGCAGGTGCCGCCGCTCGAGGAACGCCTGCCGCTGCACTCCGTCGAGGACCTCACCGCCACCACCCCGGCCGGTGAGGTTCCGGTGCGCATCTACGCCGCGGAGGACGCCGACTCCTACGACCTGATCGTCTACTTCCACGGCGGCGCGTTCTTCTCCGGCAGCCTGGACACCCACGACCACGTGGCCCGTTCCCTGGCCAGGGAGACCGGCCACAAGGTCATCTCCGTCGGTTACCAGCTGGCTCCGGAGGCCGCTTTCCCGGTGGCCTTGGAGGAGTGTTACGGCGTCGTGCGCTGGGCCGTCGAGAAGGGCGATGACCTGCACTGGAACCGCGAGACCCTCGCACTGGCCGGTGACAGCTCCGGCGGCAATTTCGTCGCCGCCGTCACCGCCATGGCCCACGACGACGAGTTCAAGCGCATCACCCACCAGATCCTCTACTACCCCTCCGTCGACCTCGACTTCGACCGGGAGCGCTGGCCGTCGCTGAAGGAGAACGCCGAGGGTTACGGCCTCGAGTACAACGGCCTGGCTCCCTTCAACTCCTTCTACCTCGAGAACGGCGCCGACCCGGCGGACCCGCTGGCCTCCCCCATCAAGCGCGCCGACTTCACCGGCCTGCCGAAGGCGCTGATCCTCACCGCGCAGTACGACCCGCTGCGTGACGAGGGCGAGGCGTACGCCGAGAAGCTGAAGAAGGCCGGCGTGGAGGTGACGTTGAAGCGCTACGAATCCGCCAACCACGGCTTCGTGGCCAACTTCTCCTGGATCCCCGAGTTCTACGAGGCGTTCCACGACACCGCCCGGTTCCTCAACGAAGGCTGATCCCCTCCTTCCCGGGCCGGCGCGGAAGCGCCTTTCCGGTGGCTCCGGCAACCCGTGTCCGGGATGGGGCAGTCTGCACCCGCCCATTCCGGTTCCACGACCCCTCCCGGCTCAAACTGCCCTCCTTCCGGACAGACGGATTCCGGATCAGTCTCGCCGGAGATGCAGAACCGCCCGCAGTGAGCGAGAATGCGATCCTGAATCACGCTGGGGCCACTCATTCATGCCTCCGGCATGTCGGAGGCAGAGGTGAAAGCGCTCTCGCGGCGGCACTGATGAGGTGAATGGCGCCGTCCCAGCCCCGGTCTGTACGTCGACCGGGGCTTTCGAACGCTTGCCGGAAGATGACGTGCAACTGCTCCGGGCCAAATACGGCCAGGTGCGGGTGACGAACCGCGCGCACCTGTCTTGACCTCGCACGGTGGCACACCCTGGAGGACGCCACGGTCGCGCTCGACGCCGGGTTGCGAGACGGGCCGTTCACCCGGGATGGGATGGGGCGTGGATCGGCTCGCGGGTTACCAGGGTGTGACGGGGGCCCGTCAGGTAGTTCGCCTGGCGACGACGGTGTCGGAAAGCCTGCGGGAACCCTCTCTGAAGGTCCGCGTACGACAGGCGGGGAAAGCTCGAGGGGCGAGTTCGGTCAGGATCCGTCGACGGCGATGGAGGACGGGATGCCGAGGCAGGAGGATCTGCTCAACGCGGGAATCATGCTGGTGCGGATCAACCGCGACACCTACCGGGACGGCGGCGGGATGTCCGCCAACCGGCCCACTAATTCGCCGAGAACAGCTTCCGGTAGCCGTCGAGGGAGGTGAAGAACGGCGAGGGCTCCAGGGTCGGATCCCCCTCGTAACCGAGTTCGGTGGCCACGGCCTCGAAGGGCGAGTACGCGGAGCCGGAGTCGGTGGGCGCATGCCGGCGGGCGGCCTCGCGGACGCGTCCCTCGATCGCCACCGCCTCCTCGAGCGCGCGTCGGGAACCGGCCTTGTCGAGCTCGATGTCGTAGGCCACGTGGTCGGCGCCGCGGAACGGGTGGCCGAGGAACATACGGTTCGGTTTGACGACGTCGCGCAGCAGCTCGAGGCTGGCGCGGTAGGCGTCCGGGTCCTCGAATCCCGGGAAGCCGTTGGCCGCGCCGTGGATCTGCACCGCGTCACCGACGAATGCGTCGTTCTGCCCGCGGATGACGTAGGCCACCGAACCGGCGGTGTGACCGGGGGTGTGGTGCACCTCGATCTCGGCGTTGCCCAGGTTCAGGGTCTCCCCGCCACGGAGGACGACATGGGGTTCCATCTCGCCGGAGATCGCGCCGGCCATCATCTTCGTCTGCTGGGCCTCGGCGTCGGGATTGTCGATGTAGTTGGCCCGGAGGTTGAGGTAGTTCTCCACGTGCGTCCGACGTGCCTGCAGGTAGTCCACGTCCGCCTCGTGGATGACCACCTTGGCCTGACGGCCCGTGGCCTCCCACAGGGCGCGGGCGCCCCCCAGGTGGTCGATGTGCCCGTGGGTCAACAGGATCCACCGGATGTCCCTGATGTCGCGCCCGAGCTCGGCCAGCGCCTCGATCGTCGCGTCGACGGTCGCGGTGACCCCGGTGTCCACGAGGGCCGGCTCATCGGCGTCGATGTAGAAGGAGTAGAGGCCGAAGCGGCCCCAGGGGGAGAAGATGGTGTGGACATTCACGTTGTGCGTCATGGTTTCCTCTCGGGTCGGGATTACCGGACGGCGAGCCCTTGCTTGTCCGACTTTATTATAATAATATGTTGTTTATCACGTTCTGGCGCTTTCCGTCAACGGAACACGTTGCACCCAAACGTATCTGAAGGAGTAGGACACTCATGACCGACTTCACTACCATCGATGCCGGTGGCCAGCCCATCGCCGTCCGCAAGGACCTGCGGATCCCGATGCGCGACGGCGCGCTCATGGCCGCCGACGCTTACCACAAGCCAGACGAGAAGCCCCGCCCCGCGCTCATCGCGCTGAGCCCCTACGGCAAGGAGCTTCAGGCCTACTCCCTGAAGATGCCGGGACAGTACCGCCCGTCGGTCCTGTGGGACGGTTGCATCGAGGCCGGTGACATCGCCCGCGTCGTGTCCGAGGACTACGTCCACGTCATCGGTGACATCCGCGGCACCGGCCATTCCGAGGGCGAACACATCGGCAACTACAACGCCGGCGGCGTCTCCCTGGGCGAGGACGCCTACGACTTCATCCAGTGGGTCGCGGAGCAGCCCTGGTGCGACGGCAACGTCGGCATGATCGGCACCTCCTACTTCGGCTCCATGTCGGTGCTCGCCGCCGCCGAGAACCCGCCGGCCCTGAAGGCCATCTTCGTCAACGGCGGCCACTATGACTTCTACGAAACCACCTATCACGGCGGTGTGATGTGGCTGATGCCGCGCGCCGCCCGTGAGGGCCGCGGCGGCGACTCCGGTTGGGCGTTCACCGACCGGGTGAAGTCCCGCATGCTGGAGAAGTACTCCGAGTCCGAGATCGCGGAGCTCGTCGCGGAGCGGCTCAAGGACGCCGACGTCGCCGGCTGGCCGAACATGTTCCACACGCTGACCTACCCGAAGAACCACGAGGCCTGGTTCGACATCGTCATGAACGACCTGGACGGTGAATGGTACGAGGAGCGCAACCCGATCACGCTGGCCGAAAACATCCGGATCCCCACCTACCTGCAGATCGCGCAGGGTCGCGGTTGGACCATGGACGGCACCATCGAGCTGTACAACACCGTCCAGGGCCCGAAGAAATTGGACGTGCTGGCCTACCCGCCGATGAACTCCCGGCCCTTCGTCGACGCCCACGACGAGATGTTCCGCTGGTACGAGTACTGGATCAAGGGCGTCGACAACGGCGTGATGGACGAGCCGGCCGTCAACGTCCACGTCGAGGGCTCCCACGAGCAGGTCACCGGAACCCAGTTCCCGCCGAGGGAGATCGAGCACCGGCCGTTGTACCTGCGCCCGCGTCACATTCTGGCCGGGACCCCGGAGCCGCTCGGCGAGGAGTGGGCCGCACCCGAGTCCTTCACCCAGCTGCCGATGACGCTGACCAACGACACCGCCCTGATCTCCTGGTCCACCGCCGCCTTCACGGAGCCTACCGAGATGATGGGCACCGGCGCCGCCCACATCTTCGCCGCCATCGACCAGGACG
>CAYSIP010000065.1:0-12178 GCA_964431055.1 uncultured Corynebacterium sp.
GATGAAGGAGTGGCCCACCCGGGCGCGGACCGCCTTACCGCCGTTTTCCTCGATGATCTCCGGCACGGCCTTGGAGGTGATCACGTTGTGGATGATGGTGGCGCCGTCGTTGTCGGCGAGGTAGCGCTTGGCCACCAGCCCGGTGATGGCGGAGGGCGAGACCGCCTCACCCTTCTCGTCGATGACGAAGCAGCGGTCGGCGTCGCCGTCAAAGGCCAGGCCGATGTCGGCGCCCTCCTCGATCACGAACTTCTGCAGGTCCACCAGGTTCTTCGGGTCGAGCGGGTTGGCCTCGTGGTTGGGGAAGGTGCCGTCGAGCTCGAAGTACAGGGGGCGGATGTCCAGGGGCAGCCCCTTGAACACCTCGGGCACGGTCAGCCCCGCCATGCCGTTGGCGGCGTCGACGGCCACGACCAGCGGACGGCTGCCGCGGAGGTTGACCAGGCCACGCAGGTAGGCGCCGTAGTCCTCGAGGACGTCACGCTCGCTGATCCCGCCCTTCATGCCGTGGTAGTTGTTCATGCCCTTGACCAGGGAGTCGGTGATCTCGGCCAGGCCGGTGTCCTGGCCGACGGGGCGCGCCCCGGAGCGGCAGAGCTTGATGCCGTTGTATTCGGCCGGGTTGTGGCTGGCGGTGAACATGGCGCCGGCGCAGTCGAAGGTGCCGGAGGCGAAGTACAGCTCGTCCGTGGAGGTCAGGCCGAGCCTGATCACGTCCAGTCCGTGGGCGGTGACTCCCTCGGCGAAGGCGTCGACCAACTCCGGGGAGGAGGGACGCATGTCGTGGCCCACGACCACGGTGGTCTCGCCCTCTCCTCGCAGGAGCCGGGCGAAGGCCGCTCCGGTCTCACGGATGAAGTCTGCGTCGATGTCACGGCCGACGACGCCTCGCACGTCGTACGCCTTGACGACGGAGGTGACGGATTCGCGGGTGCGCATGGGGCAGCTCTGCTTTCTTCTTTCAGGGAGTGCTGACCCCGACGATCGTACCGTTGTCGCTCCCCCGGCTACCGTGGGGAGCCCGGCGAGTCGGTCCCCCCGCTTTTTCCGGCGGTCTCACCGGCATCCCCCGCGGCGTGGTCAGCCGTGTTGTCGGTCACCAGCCGCAGGTGCCCCCGGCGGCGCTCCTTGGCCTCGGCGACCCGCTTGGTGCGCAGGACCGGGTGGTTGGATGTCACCGGGTCGGCAGGGTCCTCAGGATTGATGAACTCATCGAAGTCGTGGTCCTCCTCCACCAGTCCGCTGGTCACCCGGCCGGCCTCCCGGACGGCCTCGGCCAGGGCGGTCAGGTCCTCGTCGTCGTCGATCTCGATGTGGTTGACGCGCAGCATCTCCCAGCCCAGCGGGGCGGTGATCTTCTCGGCGTGCCGGTCGCACAGGTCCCAGCTGTGGGGCTCCGCCGCAGGCGCCAGCGGGCCGACCACCGCGGTGGACTCCGCGTAGGCGTATGTCAACGTGGCCACGGCGGGTTTGCCGCAGCCGGGCCGGGAACAACGACGGAAGTTACTCACAGCCCCAAAGTCTAAACCCATGCTTGAGATTTGAACAGTCGCGGCGCGCCCTCACCGCCTTTCGGGGACCCTCGTTCTATCGTGGTGTGCATGACTATGCGGCATATCCGGCCGTTCCGTGACCGGCACGGACGCGGCCCCCGGGGACCCTTCCTGCCGGCGGCGGCACCCCGCCACCGCAGCAGGGCGATGTCCTTCGACATCGCGGTCCTGGAGGCGTACGCACCGATCCTGCACCGCTACGAGCCCCAGCTGGAGGGGCTCGACATCGCGGTGGACACAGTGCCGCGGATGCGCCTGCGAGCGGACATGACGGTGCTGCCGGACGAGATCGTCGCCGACGGCCCCGTGCCGCTGGGGAGGGTGATTCCGGCCGGCATCGACACGGAGGGAAGGCCCACCCGGGCACGACTGGTGATCTTCCGCATGCCGATCGAACAGCGGGCGGCGACGACCCTTGAGCGACAGGAGCTGCTGACCACGATCCTGATCGCCCTGGTCGCGAACTACCTGAACCTGGACCCCTCGGACATCGATCCGGGTTTCCAGTGGTAGCTGGGGCTTTTTAGCCGATCTGACGCTTGAGGCGGCGACGCTCCCGGTCGGAGAGGCCACCCCAGATGCCGAAACGCTCGTCGTGCTCGAGCGCGTATTCAAGGCATTCGTCGCGCACCGCGCAGGCCTGACAGATGCGCTTGGCCTCGCGGGTGGAACCGCCCTTCTCAGGGAAGAAGGCCTCCGGATCCGTCTGGGCGCACAGGGCCTGGTCCTGCCACTCCTGCTCGACCGCCCCGAAGAGGTCGTCGAGAGCTATCTCGGCCGCGGCTCCGCCACGGAGAGTGACGCCGTTCACCCTGTCGTCCACACTGCGTCCCTTCTCCGTCGTTTCTGCATTATCGGTGCCTTAATGGTGCGCTATCAATCATCGGGCACTGGTGCCGATTGAACACGCAAACACTAAATATCGTCAACCTGCCGGAGCGGGAATATTACGGGAAACCCGATTTCCGCAGGTCGGCTTTCACATCCGCAACATTAGTCACACCGGGACGGAGGTGGGGGTAGGCGAAGGGGGTACTACATATGGGGTGCGCTGGAAAATCTGGCAACAACTGGCAGGATTATCAGTCCCCTATCAGGCATCGGACGAGAATCGGACACCACCGTCGGGAATATGCACCCCCGGCCACACCCGCATCCCGTCCTGCAGCTCGCAGCGCGCACCGATCCGGGCGCCCTCACCGATCACGCAGCCGGTGATGCGTGCATTCGCCCCGATCTTCGCCCCGGAGGCGATGATGGAGTCCTCGATGACCGCGCCCGGTTCGATGGTCACGCCCTCGAAGACCACGGTGTCGTCGAGACGCGAACCGGCGCCGATCACGGTGCCGCGGCCCACGGCCGTGCCACCGACGATGATGACACCCCCGGCCACGCCTGCTGAATCGTCGATCAGCGCCTCACCGGTACGGCCCTCCAGCAGTGGGGAGTGCGCGATGCCGCGCACCAGGTCGGAGGAGCCACGGACGAAGTCGTCGGGGCGGCCCATGTCACGCCAGTAGGCGGCGTCGACGTGGCCGAAGACGCGCTTGCCCTCGGTGAGGAACTGCGGGAAGGTCTCACGCTCCACGGAGACGACCCGACCTGCGGGGATCTCCGCGATCAGCTCGCGGCGGAAGACGTAGCAGCCGGCGTTGATCTGATCGGTGGGCGGATCCTCGGTCTTCTCCAGGAATTCCAGGACGCGGCCCTCGTCGTCGGTGGGCACGCAGCCGAAGGCGCGCGGGTCCGGGACACGCACCAGGTGCATGGTCAGGTCGGCCTGCTTCGTCTCATGGGTCTCGAGGATGCCCACCAGATCGGTGTTGCAGAGCACGTCACCGTTGAAGACCATCACCGTGTCGTGGCGCAGCTTGTCGTGGACGTTGCGGATGCCGCCACCGGTGCCGAGCGCCTCCTCCTCGACCACGTACTCGATCTCCAGGCCCATCTCGGAACCGTCGCCGAAGTACTCCTCGAAGACCTCCGCACGGTAGGAGGTGCCCATGACCACGTGGGTGATGCCGGCGGCCTTGATCCGCGCCAGCAGATGCTGGAGGAAGGGGTAGCCCGCGGTCTGCAGCATGGGCTTGGGCGTGTTGACGGTCAACGGCCGCAGGCGGGTGCCGCGGCCGCCGACCAGGATCACGGCGTCAGTCTGGGAGGGCTCTACCTTCGTCGCCATCGTCATGGGCTCCTTAACAGGGTTTTCGTTGATATCGGGGGAAATGTGTTGTTCACCGTTGGCGGCGCGCACGCGCCACGGCGAAACGCTGCCGGATCTTCAGCCCGACACGCAGCGCGCCGCGCACGGGCGCCTGCCACCAGTGGGGCAGCCGGTCGGACTGGAAGCGGAATGCGCTCTCGTGGTGGGCCGGCAGCATCAGCTCCGGCACCTCGCCGGCGGCGTGGCCCTTGTCGTGGGTGATGCGGGCGGCGGGGCAGTAGACGTTCCGCCAGCCGGCGCGGTTGAAGCGGTCGCCGAGGTCGACGTCCTCCATGTACATGAAGTAGCGCTCGTCGAAACCGCCGATGGCCTCGAAGGCGTCCCAGCGCACCAGCAGGCAGGAGCCGGAGAGCCAACCGGCGGTGCGCTCGTGCTCCATGTCGGCGTTGTCGCGGTAGGCGCGCGTCCAGGGGTTGCCGGGCCAGACGGTGCCGAAGATGGCGTGGCCGATGCCGTTTCCCAGGGTGGGCACTACGCGGGCGGAGGGGTACGGGGCGCCGTCGGCCTCGTCGATGCGGGGGCCGATGGCGGCGGCGTCGGGCCAACGGCGGGCGCAGTCGATCAACGCGTCGATGGAACCGGGCGCGAAGGTGACGTCAGGGTTGGAGATGAGGAAGAACTCGTCATCGACCTCACCCGCTTGTCGACGCCCGCGCAGGTGCCGCACCGCGGCGTTGACGCCGCTGCCGTAACCGAGGTTGCCGCCGGTGGGCAGGAACTCGACGTCGTCCCGCTCGGCGGCCTGCGCCTCGGGCACGCCGTCGGTGGAGCCGTTGTCGGCCAGTACGACGAAGGCGCCGCGGTCGGTGGCCGCGGGCAGGCTGTCGAGGAAGGTCACCAGGTGATCACCCGGTGAATAGGTCACCGTGACCACGGCGACGGGTGCGGAGGTAGTCACAATGGGCGCATATTACCGGCCAGAGCCAGCCGGAGGCTGCTGCGCCACTCCGGGAGTCGCCAGTCGGACGCCAGCACGGACCACGGCGGCCTCGGGGCCCGCGCCGGATACCCGGCGGAGGTGACCGGCCGGATGCGCGCAGGGTCGGCGCCGGAGAGCTCGAAGGTGGCGCACGCCAGGTCGTACCAGGTGGCCTGGCCCGCCCCGGCCACGTGGAAGACGCCCACGGGCCGTTCAACGGCCACCTGCCAGACCACCCACGCGAGGTCGGCGGCGTAGGTGGGGCACCCGTGTTGATCGGCGACGACCGTCAGCTCCTCGCGTTCGCGCTCCAGGCGCAGCATGGTGGACACGAAGTCACGGTGGTTCGGCAGCAGGTTCGCGCTGTAGAGCCAGGAGGTGCGCAGGACCGTGGCGTCCCGACCCATCAGCCGCTGCTCCCCCGCCAGCTTCGTGCGCCCGTAGACGGTGTCCGGGTTCGTGGGGTCCGCCGGGGTGAGCGGATGGCGGGGCGCGGCGGAGCCGAAGACGTAATCCGTGGAGACGTGCACCAGGTGCGCGCCCTCTGCCGCGCAACGCTCGGCGAGGTGGCCGACCGCCGCGTCGTTGACCGCGGCGGCCGTGTCGGGATCGTCCTCCGCGGCGTCGACGGCCGTGTAGGCGGCAGTGTTGACCACCACGTCCGCCCCCGCGAGGGCCTCGTGCCTGGCCACGGCGGTGGGGTCCGCGACGTCGAGCTCTTCCCGCGTCAACCAGGTGATGTTGCCCACATCCCGGGGCCGGGTGAGCTGCATCGCCGAGGCCAGCTGTCCGCCGCTGCCCGTTACCACGATCTTCATGGCCTACACTCCTTCTAAGTTTCTTCCTCCACCGTTGTACCCGCCCCCACCGGAGACCACCCCCGTGAACAAAAAGTACCGCCCTGTGCGCGATATCCAGCCGCCGCCCACGACGGGTCCGTCGATCCGTCAGGCCGGTCCGAAGTCGCTCAAGGTGCTTCTGGCGGTGCTCTCCACGCTGATCCTGCTCGTCTCCGCGCTGGGTTATTTCACGGTCGGCCGTCTCGGATCCGAGGTCGCCTCCGCCGGCAACCTCTCCCTCGGCGGTGGTCAGGGCACCAAGGACGCCGCGGACGGCGCCACCGACATCCTGCTGGTGGGCACCGACTCACGCACCGACGCCCAGGGCAACCCGCTCAGCCAGGAGGAGCTGGACCGGTTGCACGCGGGCGTGGACGACGGTGAAGAGAACACGGACACGATGATGGTCATCCGCGTACCCAATGACGGCTCCTCCGCCACCGCGGTCTCGATCCCGCGGGACACGTACGTCAGCGACGACGAGTTCGGCAACATGAAGATCAACGGCATCTACGCCGCCCACAAGACCGCCCGCAAGGACGAGCTGGTGGAGCAGGGCATGACCAATGAGAAGCTCATCGAGGAGCAGGCGATGGACGCCGGCCGCGCCGGGTTGCTGGAGAGCGTCTCGGAGCTGACCGGCGTGGACGTGGACAACTACGCCGAGGTCGGACTCTTCGGATTCGTGCTGCTCACCGACGCCGTCGGTGGCGTCGACGTCTGCCTCAACGCGCCGGTCGACGATGAATTCTCCGGCGCCGACTTCCCCGCCGGCACCCAGACCGTGAACGGCGCCGAGGCACTGGCCTTCGTGCGCCAGCGCCACGGCCTGCCCCGCGGTGACCTGGACCGCATCGTCCGCCAGCAGGCCTTCATGGCCTCCCTCGTGAACAAGGTGCTTGAGGCCGGGACGCTCACCAACCCGGTCAAGCTCTCCGACATGGGCAAGGCCGTGGAGCGTTCCGTGGTCATCGACGAGAACTGGGACATCACCTCCTTCGCCACCCAGCTGGCCAACCTGGCGGGAGGCAACGTCGTGTTCACCACCATCCCGGTGACCTCGATCGACGGCACCGGCGACTACGGCGAATCCATCGTCACCGTCGACGTCCCCCAGGTCCACCAGTTCATGGACGAACTCCTCAACAAGGAGGAGGCCCCCGAAGAGGAGACTTCTGAGACCGGTACCGAGGGAGACGGTGACGGTGACGGTGCGGAACCCGCCGCCCCCGCCGCCCCGGACGTGCAGCTCTACGTGCTCAACGCCGGCCAGACCCCCGGGCTCGCCGGCTCCGTGGGCGGTCACCTGCAGGAGAGCGGTTACGCGGTCGTCGAGGTCACCAACGCCCAGCCCGGCATCTACTGGGAGAGTCAGATCGTGGCCTCCGACCCGCAGGACCCGCAGGCGCTCGCCCTGGCCGAGGAGCTCGGCGGCATGCCGGTCATCGCGAACCCGAGTGTGGAGCCCGGCACCCTGATCGTGGTCACCCACGACGACTACGCCGGCCCCGTGGGCGAAACCATCGACGCGGCCACCCCCACCACTGAAGCCCCCGTCGGTCAGCCCGGTTCCGATTTCGGCGAGGCCGAGGTCTCCCCCGAGATCGACGCCGGCGGCGACGGACCGCGCTGCGTGAACTAGGGATCGCTTGCCGACGCCGCGCCGGCACCGACATCCCCGGCGGTGATGCGGCATCATCCTGTAACTCTGCTCTCTGTGGCGGATCAGGGAGATGCATCTTCGGGGAACTGATGCCGTCGCCCCGGAAAAACCGTCCTTCATCGCCGTTCAGGGATGGATGGACCACCGCCCGGCCCTGGGCCAGGCACGCGCAAGACCAGACTGATGGTGCGGTCCAATCGCGCCGGGCCCTGACCGCGGCTAGGATACGTGTCGTCTCAACAATCTTGCCCCTGGAGAAATCATGCCTGTCCACCCCGACGCCCAGCGTTTCCTCGACCACACGGTGCGTTCCGCCCCCATGGACACCAGGACTCCGGAGGAGAACCGGGCGGACATGACGAATGCGGCCGTGCTGGCCGGAGACGCCGCACAGCTGCACAGCGTGTCCGACACCGAGATCGCCGGTGTGCCCGTGCGGGTCTACGTTCCCTTCCATTCCGAGGAACCGCTGCCCTGCGTCGTCTTCTTCCACGGTGGCGGCTGGGTCGTCGGCACCCTGGACGGCGCGGACACCACGGTCCGCGACATCGCCGCGGAGGCCGGCGCGGTCGGGGTCAGCGTGGACTACCGGCTCGCCCCGGAGCACCCCTTCCCCGCCGCGCTTGATGACGCCACTGCGGTGGTCACCGCCCTCCTGGACGGAACATCGGGCCTCGACATCGATCCGGGGAAGGTCGCGGTGTCGGGTGACAGCGCCGGAGGAAATCTCGCCGCCGTGCTCTCCCAGCAGCTGCGCGACCGCACCCCGGCACCGGTGCATCAGGCACTGATCTACCCGGTCACGGATGTCGCCGACACCGACACCGACAGCTACCGGGCTTTCGCGGACGGTTATTACCTGAGCGCACGCGACATGGCGTATTTCATCGACCAGTACGCCGGGGACGCCGACCTCCACGATCCGCGGCTGTCCCCGCTGCGCAGCGACGATCTGCGCGGGCTTCCACCCGCCACCGTGATCATCGCGGAATGCGATCCCCTGGCCGATGACGGCAGGACCTACGCGAAGGCCCTGTTGCAGGCGGGTAACCGGGTCAGCACGGTCGAGTTCATGGGGCAGGTGCACCCGTTCGTCTCGATGGGCGGGGTCATCGCCGACGCCCACGTGGCCCGTCGACTGATCGGCCGGCAGCTGAAGACGGCGTTCGCGGCAAGCTAGCGCTACCTGCCGGGGTTGCGGCGCGCGATGTCGGTGCTCAGGGCTGTGGCGAAACCGGTCCACCCGGCGTACGGGGACAGGGCGAGGCCGCGCTGAGGCGAGGACTTCCAGGCCCGACGCACCAGGTCCGCGGAGCTGACCGCCAGCGCGGCCGAACCTGCGGCCGCCAACCACGGGCGCTTCGAGCGGAAGAACAGGCCGCTCCAGCTGCCGTTGAGCACCAGGTTCGCACCCAGCGCCTTCTGGAAGGGCTTGGAGGAGCCGCGCTTTTTCTTTTCCGCGTCGGCGATGACCAGCGCGGAGATCACGGCGATATCGGCGTACAAGGTGGTCCAGGCGATGGGGAACGCCGCCTTCGGGGGTTGCCAGGACGGCTTATCCAGGCTCTTGTACCACCGGTTCTCCGGGTCGGTGAGCAGGGTGCCGATGGTGGCGCAGGTGGCCACCGCCGCGCCCGTCCTCATCAGGGTGCCGCGGAAGTGCCCATCGCCGAAGCCCCCGATCAGCTGGTTGAGGATGTTGCCGTTCTCGTCCGGGTTCTCACCCATCGTGACCTTCCTTTCCTCGGTGTGTTTTATCGCCAGTGTAGGTACGCCCTCCAGGCAGTGTGGTCGGTCGGGGTCCCTGCTGACGGGCTGGACTAGCTTATGAGTCAGCGGAGAAACTGGTTCGAACGGCGGAAGCGGGAGGGTGGGGTGGGGTGACGACGATCGTCCTCGGTTCGGCGTCCACGGTCGGCCTCCTCATCCTCTTCCTCCTGGACGTCGGTGCAGGGCAGGAGCTGCTCGGCCGCATCCTGCCCGTCCTGGGTTTCGTCGCCGCCATGTCGGTGGTGGTCAACGCGGCTGAATCGGTGGGCACCTTCGAGGGCGCATTGACCAGGGTGCAGCAGGCGCTCGGCATCTCCTCCGCCCGCAGCGTCAGCGACAAGCTGCGCTCCTGGTTGTTGATCGTCGCCGTATGTCTGCTGGTCACCGTCTTCTTCTCCCTGGACACCACCGCTATCCTGCTGACCCCGCTGGTGATCAAGATCGCCCGGCATGCGGGCCTGAACCTGATGAGTGCGGCCTTCGCGGTGGTGTGGACCGCCAACCTGGGTTCCCTTCTGTTGCCGATCTCCAACCTGACTAACCTGCTGGCGGTGCAGACGCCGTATTTCTCCGACACCGGCGATTACCTGGCCGCATCCTGGTTGCCCTCGCTGATCCTCATCGTCGCCGCGGCCATCGCTCCCCTGCTCGTCCGCGGTGACATGACGACGGGGCCCCGCGGTGACGACCCGCTGCATGCCGCGCTCAGCCGAGAGGCGAAGATCTTCGTGGTGCTCATCGGCGTGCTGCTGGTGCTGCTGCTCACCCCGCTGGAGTTCTGGATCCCCACCACCGCGGTGGCGGTGGTCGCGGTCCTGCTGCTGCGCCGTTGGAATCCCGGCGCGCTGAGCTGGCGCATGGTCCCCTGGAATTCGCTGCTCTTCGCCCTGTCCCTGACGACGGCCGCGGCGATCGTCCACCACCTCGGTTGGCTGGACCCGGTGATCTCCTGGCTCGTGGGGCACGACACTGACGGTGGTGGCGGCGGGTTGCTCGTCCTCGCCTTCGCCGGCGGGGTGTTGGCCAACCTCATCAACAACATCCCCGCCTACCTGGCGCTGGAACCGGCCGCCGGTTCCACGCAGGGGTTGCTGGCCCTGCTGATCGGGGTCAATGCCGGGCCCATCATCACCCCGTGGGCGTCGCTCGCCACCCTCCTGTGGGCGGACCAGGCCCGGCGGCAGGGTGTGACCGTGCCGTGGCGGACCTTCATCCTGCTCGGGCTGGTGCTCGGGCCGGTGGCGGTGGTGCTGGGGGTCCTGGGCCTGATGGTGCAGGGCTGAGCCCGAGGTACCGCCCACCGCGCATCTCCCTTTCATAAAGAGCATTGCCAAACGGGTGGGCGTGGGCGCATGTTGTCTTCAACCGGATGCCCGGCAGGAAGGGACAAGACCATGGACACGGACTCGGCGGCAGCGGCCCGCGACGTGATCATCGTCGGAGGAGGGAAGACCCCGCCGGGCTGAGCGCAGCGCTGCCCTCGCCCGGGCCTGCCGTCGCGTGACGGTCATTGACTCAGGACGGCCGCGCAACGCCCCGTCCCACGCGGTCCACGGTCTCTTCGGTCTGGAGGGCACCAGTCCTCGCGAACTGCTGGCCCGCGGGCGGCAGGAGGTGACGGGTTTGGGAGGTGAGATCATCGACGGCGAGGTGGAGGACGTCACCGCAACGGGAGAGAGCTTCGAAGTACGGCTGGCCGATGGTCGGACGCTGAGGGCCCGGCGGATCCTGATCGCCACCGGATTGATCGACGAACTGCCGGATCTTCCGGGCGTGGCTGAGCTCTGGGGCAGGGACGTCCTGCACTGCCCCTACCGCCACGGTCGGGAGGCCCGTGACCGGGGGTGGTCGGCGTCCTGGGCACCTCACCGATGTCCGTGCACCAGGCGCTGACGTTCACGCAGTGGAACAGGAACCTGCTCTTCTTCGGCCACGAACTCGAACTCACCGCCGAGGACCGGGAACGGCTCGAGGCGGCGGGCGTCACATTGGTCGACGGCACCGCAGCCGGACTGGAAACCACGGACGGGCGGTTGACCGGGGTCACGCTCGACGACGCCCGCGTGGTTGAGGTGGACGCCCTCGTGGTGACCACCCGGATGCGCGCCCGCGCCGGGGCCTTCACCCGACTTGGGGCGACCACCACCGCGCACCCCGCGGGAGAGTTCATCGAGGCCGACGGCACCGGCCGGACCGCGGTGGCCGGGGTGTGGGCCGCCGTCAATGTCTCCGATCTCTCGGCCCAGGTCGGCCCGGCGGCGGCCGACGGCACCCGGGCCGCCCAGGACATTAATGCGGACCTGATCATGACGGACCTGGCGGCCACGATGGGGAAAGCGGCTCACCAGCGTCAGGATCGAACCCCCTCCGCGGCCAGTGAGGCTGGAGGCAGTTTCGGGGACACTTCTCATTTTGTGAGCTATGGTCAGCCACAGGATCACAAGTGACCTCAATCACCGACCACCTCCGGACAGGAGACGCCATGGCCTTTTCAGTGAAGGAAGCTCTCGCCGAGCGCCGAATCAACCCCTCCCCCGAGCACCTCGAGAAGCTCGAGGCCAAATGGGAGGAGATCCAGTCCCTCAAGAAGAATCTGGACGTCGTCCCCCTCGACGACGCGGACATCGCGGTGCGCAACATCCCGGGAGGTGATCACCTTGACCAGTGACCTGCTGAAGAAGTCCGCCGTGGAGGTCGGCTCCCTGATCGCCGCCAAGGAGGTCTCCCCCGTCGAGGTCACCCGGGCGCTGCTCGACCACGCCCACGACCTCAACGGCGAGGTCAATGCCTACCTCAGCTTCCGGGACGACAAGGCACTCGAAGACGCCAAACGCGCCGAGGAGGAGATCCAGTCCGGCAACTCCCGCGGCCCCCTCCACGGTGTTCCGATGGCCGTCAAGGACAACCTCTACGTCGGCGGCGAGACGACCACGATGGCCTCGAAGATCCACCGGAACTTCGTGCCCGCCGAGGACGCCTCCTCCGTCGCCCGGATGAAGGCCGCCGGCATCGTGCTCACCGGCAAGCTCAACATGCACGAGTACGCCTGGGGCATCGACAACAACAACCCGCACTTCGGCGCCGTGCACAACCCCTGGGACCTGGAGAAGGTGCCCGGCGGGTCCAGCGGTGGCTCCGGCGCCGCCGTCGCCGCCGACATGAGCTTCACCACCCTGGGCACCGACACCGCCGGCTCCATCCGTATCCCCT
>CAYSIP010000066.1:0-12035 GCA_964431055.1 uncultured Corynebacterium sp.
CGCGGGACAGGTACTCGATGTTGACCTGGTGGACGATGCCGGTTCCCGGGGGGACCACGCGGAAGTTGGAGAAGTTCTCGGCGCCCCAGCGCAGGAACTTGTAGCGCTCCTCATTGCGCTCGTACTCGATCGCCACGTTCTTCTCGAGGGCGTCCGGGGTGCCGAAGGCCTCGATGATGACGGAGTGGTCGATGACCATCTCGGCCGGGTTGAGCGGATTGACCTGATTGGGGTCGCCGCCGAGGGTCTTGACGGCCTCGCGCATGGTGGCCAGGTCGACGACACAGGGGACGCCGGTGAAGTCCTGCATCAGGACGCGGGCGGGGGTGAACTGGATCTCGGTCGAGGGCTCGGCCGTGGGATCCCAGTTGGCGATGGCGTTGATGTGATCCTCGGTCACATTCTTGCCGTCCTCGGTACGCAGCAGGTTCTCGCCGAGAACCTTCAGGGAGTACGGCAGTTTCTCCATGCCCGGCACGGCGTCGAGAGCGAAGTAGTCGTAGGACTTGTCGCCGACCTCGAGGGTGCGCTTGGCAGTGAAGGAGTTCTTGCTTTCAGTCACAGGGAGCTCCATTTCCTCATCATTGAACGGAAGTGTTCGTTGCCTGCAGCGGGTCCCCGGGGCGGGGTGACGCGTGCCGACAGAACGCAAGGTTCATATCCAATACTAGGGACACGAAACCTCGACCGCTGCCCATACTAACAGTACGAGCGTTTTGTTTTCGGCAGGACCCGCCCGTGTCGCGGCGAGCCGCCACCCCCGCCCGGGTTCGGGGGGATATAACCGACATGGACCTGGATTGAATTCCCCACGGAAAGAGAAGCCCCACCATGATTCCCGCCGACGTCGACATCGACGACCTCGCCCGCCAGCTGGACGAGGATTCGGTGGCCGTCGGGGAGGCCCATGCCGGGCTGGAGCCAGCGCTCGCCGACGTCGTCGGACGTGCCGAGGGGGCGGACTTCGGCTCGCTCGGCATCGTGGTTCTGGACCACACCCCGCCCCGGACGGCGGATCTGCGCGATGTCGCCCAGGACCTTCAGCTGGCGACCGATCTCGACACGGTCCTTCTCCGCACCCCCTCCTCGGGCGCGGTCGTCAGTGACGTCCACGATCGGGCGCGGCTGGAGTCCGCCCAACACCTTTTCCTCGGCGATCCGGACATTCCTGCCGCCGCGCACCGATTCGTCGATCAGGTCTCTGCTTCCGGCGTCAACTGGGGGCTCGTGGCGGTGGTGGCCGTCGTCCTGATGGCGGTGGTGGCCGCCGCGACCGCCTGGTCCTCACTGTCGGCCAACAGGCGCGCTTCGGCGGCCTGAGCATCAGTAAACCTCGGGAGCTTGACCCTTCCCTGTGGAGCTATGCTCGCTCGCGCCCGTGCCATTGCGGCCGCATTCCGGAATGGCCCAATTGTGACCAAACTCACTCTTTCGTTATCTCCCCGTAATCATGCAGGCCATTGCCGTCGGTCCCGCCCGGGTAAGGCGATGGGCGGATGTTAATGGTGATGAGGAATCATTCGCACGAGCTGGACGTGATCTATGGTTTTGTTGTCGACTCACGGGTCGACATTGGTCCCAGGAGGGATCAGGGATCACGACTTGACTCCCCCTTGTCGGGGCGAACGGTCACTGCGCGGCGCGGGCACGTGGGGAAGCATGCCCGGCGCCGGGCGGCCCTGGTCCACCGGCCGGCCGGCCCGTGTGTCGCGTTACTCATGAACCAGCGAGATCGCCTGTCACGTCAAGTTTCTTAACTTGACAGAGCAGGTGTGAGGAGTCCTGTGCCCACCATGTCGTTCGATTCGTCCCGCCCGCGTCCCCGCGTCCAGTTCCGGGTGCGTACCGCGTTCGCCACTGTCGCCGGCGGGGTTCTGCTGACCACGCTGACCCCCGCCGTCGCCCAGCCGACGAATCCCGGGGACGCGGAGATCGCGTCCGCCGAGACGGCCGTCGCCGATGGAGAGACCGGTGTCTCGGAACTCGCGGCCTCCATCGCCGGAACCCAGGGTGAGATCGACCGCCTCGAGCTCGAGGTGGGTGGGTTGCACGAGGCCGTGAATAAAGCGCTCGTCGACCTGCACGACGCCCGGGCCCAGGCCGAACGGGCCCGCCAGGACGTGGTCGCCGCGAAGCAGGAGCTCGACGACACCCAGCAGCGCATCAACGAGGCCCAGGCCACGCTCGACGAGATCTCCCGCGCGGCCTACCGGCGCACCGCGACCCCGGCGGCCGTGTCCGACGCCTCCGGCAACTCCACCACGGAGGACGCCCTCACCCGCCAGACCTACCTGCGCACCACCGCGGACAAGCAACGCTCCGCCATCGATGAACTCGACCGTCTGCGCGCGGAGAACGCCAACCGGGAATCCCAGCTGCGGGAGGCCCGCAACGTCGCCGAGGAGCGGGAGGCGAAGGCCGCCGAAGCCGAGTCCGTGACCAGGTCGGCGATCGACGAGAACACGCGGCAGATCGCTGAACGGGCCGCCGAGCGGGACCGCCTGATCGGGGAGCGGGATCTGGCGCAGGCCGAACTCGACGCCGCCCGCGATCACACCGCGAACCTCAACGGCCAGCGTCAGGAGTACCTCGAATTCCAGGCCGCAGAGGCCGCCCGCAAGAAGGCGGAGGAGGAGGCTGCCGCCGCGGCAGAGGCCCGCCGGGCGGCGGAGGAGGAGGCTGCCCGGCTCGCCGCTGCGGTGGAGAAGGAGGAGGAGCGCGCCGCCACGGATGCCTCGCGCGACGCACAGGAAACCACCGAGGAGACCACCGCTGCGCAGGCCGGAGAAACCGGGGAGGTGGAAGACGCCCAGAGTACGGAAGCGATCCCGTCCACGGCGCCGGAGGTTGGCGCCGAGGGGGAGGTCGTGGAGGAGATCTCCCGGGCCAGGGAGACCGCCGAACAGCTCGCCCGCGAGGAGGAGGCCGCCACCGCCAGGCGTGACGCGGCAGCCGGGGATGCCGTCTCCGCCGCCGCCGAGATCATCGCCCAATCGCAGCCGGACCACACCAACCTCGACAGTCCCTACCCGTCGGTCGCCGATGAGGAGGCCGCCGCCGCGGAGGTCGCCGCGGTGCAGAATCCCGAACCGGCCGGGCCGGGGGCTGGGCCGTCGGGCGTCGAGACGCTCACCTCGGTGACGGACCGCGCCTCGGAGGAGGTGTCCGGTTCCCGGGAGGAAATCATCGAGACCGCGATCGCGCGGGCGGAATCACAGATGGGCACTCCGTATGCCTGGGGCGGTGGCACCGCCACCGGCCCGTCGCGGGGTGTCCGCGACGGAGGCGTGGGAGATGCCAACGGTGATTTCACCAAGGTCGGTTTCGACTGCTCGGGACTGATGGTCTACGCCTTCGCCGGGGCCGGTGTGGCCCTGCCTCACTATTCGGGGTACCAGTACCAGCGCGGAACGAAGATCGACCCGGGCGAGATGCAGCGCGGCGACCTGATCTTCTACGGCCCCGGTGGGAGCCAGCACGTGGCCATCTACCTCGGGGACGGGATGATGCTCGAGGCCCCGAATTCCGGCTCCGTGGTGAAGAAGTCTCCGGTGCGGTGGTCGGGCATGTCCGAGCATGCGGTGCGCCTGGTCTGATCCGATCGGGTGTCTCAATCAAAAGGTTGATATTCTTCGGATATGGCTGATCATTCCGAAAGCACCCATGACACCGGCGACTATGACGCCCTCCTCGTCCTCTCCTTCGGCGGTCCTGAAGGAGTCGACGAGGTCGTTCCGTTCCTGGAGAACGTCACCCGTGGCCGCGGCGTCCCCCGCGAACGGCTCGAGGTGGTGGGCGAGCACTACTACCACTTCGACGGCGTGAGCCCGCTGAACGTCCTCAACCGCGAGATCATCTCGAACCTGGAGCAGGAGCTGTCCTCCCGGGGCATGGATCTGCCGGTCTACTTCGGCAACCGGAACTGGCACCCGATGGCCTATGACGCCGCCGAGCAGATGGCCCGCGACGGCGTCCGCAAGGCGCTGGTCTTCGCCACCTCCGCGTGGGGTGGTTACTCGGCCTGTCTGCAGTACCACGAGGACATCCGGAAGATGATCGCCCACCTCGACGAACAGGGCCTGCCGGCGATCGAGTTCACCAAGCTCCGCCAGTTCTTCGACCACCCCACCTTCATCCGCGTCATGGCCGACGCGGTCAAGGAGGCCTGGGCCCGGGTCCCCGCCGAGCAGCGTGAACACACCCGGATGCTGTTCACCGCACACTCGGTGCCCACCGCCGCCGACGAGGCCGCGGGCGGACCGGAGGATTCCCACCTCTATTCACGCCAGGTGGCGGAGGCCTCCCGGTTGGTGGCGGAGGCGGCGGGAATCGCGGAGTACGACGTCGTGTGGCAGTCCCGTTCCGGAAATCCGGCCACCCCGTGGCTCGAGCCGGACATCGTGGACCACACCATGGAACTGGCCGGGCAGGGTGTCACGGCCGTGGTTGTCTGCCCGATCGGCTTCATCTCCGACCACATGGAGGTCATCTGGGACCTCGACAGTGAGTTGGCAGAGGCCGCGGAAGAGAAGGGGGTCCTCGTCGAGCGCACCCGCACCGCAGGCCCCACCGATGAATTCGCCCGCATGGTCATCGACCTGGCCGACGAGATCATCACGGACGCTCCCGGTGAGCGCCTGGGCAACGTGACTGTTCAGGGCTGCACCGTCAACGGCAGCCCGTGCAAGCCGGGTTGCTGTCAGATCCGCCCGAACTCGCGCACCGCGTAAGCCACCCCGGCCATGCGGGCGGCCCGGATGTGGCGCCACAGACTCAGCAACTCCGGATCGATCCGGTGGTCGGCCAGCCGGTCGGTGACCGTCTCGATGATCGCGGCCACCCGATCGGCCCGGGCGAACAGCTTTGCCGCCCTGGGCGGCACCGACGACGGTAGCCCCGGGGTGTCGTAAAAGTCCGCGAGCGTGCCCACCGTCAACCGCGGCGAGTTCAATGCGTCGGTGCGGTAGCCGGAGACCTCCACCAGTCGGGCGGCCTCCGCGGTGGCGCGAGTGAGCAGCTGGTCCGCCTCGCCCGGGCCCAACCAGGCCGGGGCCGGCAGGGGAGCGGTCTCGGTGAACCACTCCCACTCCGTGCCACCGTCGAGCAGGGTGGGTACCAGGACATGTGAGGTCAGCGGGTCGTCGTCGCGGATCACGATGGCGCCCACCCCGCTTGCCGACGCCGCACGGGCGGCGTCACTGCCGGCCCGCAGCGCCGGCGCCTCCCCGGGGCCCGAGAGCACCAACCGCAGCACGGGCTCCTCCGCCGCAGCCACTGACCCTGCGGTGACCTGCCGCAGGTCGCGCAGCAGATCGACCAGCGGGCGGCCGTCGACCAGCGTGGCGCGCCCACCGAGCGAGGACAGGGCGTCGACCAGATGGTCGGTGGGTTCGAGACCGTGCAGCCAGGCGCCGAGCCAGACGGCGGTGTTCTGCAGCGGGGACCAGACTTCGGCGCGGATATCCATGGCGGGGCAGTCTAGCCGATAGACTCGTGGATCATGAGCTTCAACGATCCCTATGGTGGCGACATCCTGTCTGGACACTCCCGCAGTCGGCGGCCCGAGTACCCGAAGGTGCCGGCTGAGCCGGGCCTGGTCGTCGAGGTGAGGGGGGATGACTTCGTGGGCGCGGTCATCGGTTATGAGCGCACCCACCAGGGGGATCTCGTCCGTCTGGAGGACCGCCGCGGCGTCGACCGGGTCTTCCATAACCGGGAGGGTGGTTTTCTTCTGGAGGGAAAACCCGTGACACTCATCCGCCACGTGGAGAAGCAGGCCCCGCGGCGCTCGAACTCCGGTTCCCGTCGGGTGGAGAACGTCGAGGCCAAGGTCGCCGCCCCCTCGCGCATCTGGGTGGAGGGCATCCACGACGCCGCGATCGTCGAGAAGGTCTGGGGGCATGACCTGCGCGTGGAGGGCGTGGTCGTCGAGTACCTGGAGGGCCTGGACAACCTGCCGGAACGCCTGGCGGAATTCAGCCCCGGCCCTGGCCGCCGCGTCGGGGTGCTCGCCGACCACCTGGTGAAGGGTTCCAAGGAGACCCGTATGACGGAGACGGTGGGGGAGCACGTCCTGGTCACCGGGCATCCGTTCATCGACATCTGGGCCGCCGTCAAGCCGGAGCGACTGGGGCTGCGTGCCTGGCCGGAAGTGCCCTACGGGGAGGACTGGAAGACCGGCATCTGTCAGCGGGTCGGCTGGTCTGATCCGAAGGAGGGCTGGCACCGGGTCTATTCGGCGGTCAGCTCCTTCCGGGACCTTGATTCCACCCTCATCGGCGCCGTGGAACGCCTGGTCGATTTCGTCACCACCCCCGAGCTCCATAAATCTGACCTGGTGTGACGCACGACCCACCACGGGTGCGGTAGGTTGGGGCCGTGGGAGCAATCATCTGGTTCATCGCGGCGCTCGTACTTGCCGGCCTCGAGCTGGCGGTGGGGGAGTTCACCCTGCTCATGCTGGCCGGAGGCGCGCTCGCCGCAGCCGGAGTCTCCCTGGTCGGGGTGCCATTGTGGGGGTCGGTGGCAGCTTTCGTCATCACGTCACTCGGACTGCTGGTCTTCCTGCGCCCCTTCCTCCACCGCCGACTGCTCCGGCCCGCCGCGCTGGACACCTCACCCGCCGCGCTGGTCGGTGAATCCGCCGAGGTCCTCGAGGCTATCGAGGGCTCCCACGGGCAGGTGCGCCTCGACGGCTCGATCTGGTCGGCACGCTCCCTGGACCCCACCCACACGTTCGCCCCGGGCGAGCGCGTCACCGTCATCAGCATAGATGGGCCCACCGCCGTCGTCTGGAAGGAACCCTGAGCCCCATGACCCTGTTCTATATCGTCGTTGCCCTGTTACTGGTCGTCGCGGCGGTCACCGTCATCAAGGCCATCGCCCTCATTCCGCAGGGTGAGGCGGCCGTCATCGAACGACTGGGGCGCTACACCCGCACCGTCTCCGGCGGGTTGACCATCCTGGTCCCCTTCATCGATCGGGTCCGCGCCCGCGTGGACACCCGTGAACGTGTCGTGTCCTTCCCGCCACAGGCCGTGATCACCCAGGACAACCTGACGGTGGCCATCGACATCGTCGTCACCTTCCAGATCAACGACCCCGCCCGCGCCATCTACGGCGTCGACAACTACATCGTCGGCGTCGAGCAGATCTCCGTGGCCACGCTGCGTGACGTCGTCGGTGGAATGACCCTGGAGGAGACGCTGACCTCCCGGGACACGATCAACCGCCGCCTGCGTGGCGAGCTGGACGCCGCGACCTCCAAATGGGGTCTGCGCATCAGCCGGGTCGAGCTCAAGGCCATTGACCCGCCGCCGTCCATCCAGCAGTCGATGGAGATGCAGATGAAGGCGGACCGGGAGAAGCGGGCGACGATCCTCACCGCCGAGGGCCGCCGCGAATCCGACATCAAGACCGCCGAGGGTGAGAAACAGGCCCGCATTCTCTCCGCGGAGGGAAACAAGCACGCCACCATCCTCTCCGCCGAAGGCGAGCGCCAGTCCATGATCCTGCGCGCCGAAGGTGAGCGCGCCGCCCGTTACCTCCAGGCCCAGGGTGAGGCCCGGGCCATCCAGAAGATCAACGCGGCGATCAAGTCCTCGAAGATGACCCCTGAGGTGCTGGCCTACCAGTACCTGGATAAGCTGCCGAAGATGGCGGAGGGCCAGGCGTCCACGATGTGGATGATTCCCGCCCAGTTCGGCGATTCCCTCGAGCAGTTCGCCCGTGCTTTCGCCAAGAAAGACGAGGAGGGCGTCTTCCGCTACGAGCCGGGTCACGTCGACGAAGAGACGAAGGAGATGGCCGCCGCCGGGGACAACACCGACGACTGGTTCTCCACCGCCTCCGACCCGGAGATCGCCGCGGCCGTCGCCGCCGCCAACGCGGTGGCCAATAAGCCGGTCGATCCCGAGATTCCGGAGTCGCCGCTGCCGCGCACGAAGCGGGCGCGGAGCAGTGAGTCAGCCGCCGCCGAGGGGGACGACGCGCAGTTGTCCACGGACAAGGAATTCGCCGTCCGTGAACTGGGGGGACCCGCCCCCGACGCACAGCCCGACATGTTCCCCGAGCAGCAGCCCTCCGGCCAGCCCGAGGAACGCTAGCTGTCCGGGCGGGTGGCCCAGGCCGCCCGCCTGATGAGGTTGACCGCCAGCTGCCACCCGGCGGTCTCCGCCTGCCACCCGGCCGCCTGCAGCCGCTGGGACATCGCCTGTTTGGAGATGCCCAGCTCTGCGGCGGCCTCATTTTGATTCAGGCCTGAACGCACCAGGGACGTGGCCTCGCGCCCCTCGAAGGTGCGCTTGGAGAGCGCGTGCCCCAGCAAGGCGAAGGTGGCGGTGATGTCGGCGCTGTCAGAGGTCGGCCGCGCTCTGCCGGGGGAATCGGGATCCTCGACCCGGACCCACACCCCGCCGGCGCGTGTACGGGCCGGCAACGCCGCGGTGGCGACCTGCCGGGCGTGCTCCTCATCGTCCTCGTTGCCCTCGGCGGCGGAAACACCGGGCACGATGCCGATGCCGATGCTCCAGCTGCCGTCGGAGAGCAGCGCCATGGCGATGTCGCACAGCGCCTCGGGCGATTCGATGGCCGCGCAGATGTCCTCGACGCCGAGTGCCCGGAACTCGCCCACGCCCTCCAGGGTCGACAGTGCCTCGGCGGAGCGCCGGACCAGTTCGGCGCGGCGGACCTCTCGTCCCCGGTAGCGGGCGTGCACGGCGAGCATGACGATTCTCCTTCAGGGGTGGGTGGGACTAAGGGATCATACCCCGGACAGTCTACGTCGCAGGCTTGACCGGGAGGCGGGAGTCCGCCACCAGCCCCACCACTCCGGTGGCGGCGAGCACCACGGTGACGATGACCACCGCCGGGTTGGCCTCGCCGGTGAGGGTGTCCCCGAAGAAGACCGTGGCCACGGTGCCCGGCGCCGAACCGATCAGCGTGGCCACCGCGAACATCCCCAGCGGAATGGAGGACAACGCAGCGGCGTAATTGAGGATCGAGAACGGCACCGCGGCGATCATCCGCAGCGAGATCACCGACACCCAACCGCGGCGCCGCAGCCGCTCGTTGATGCCCGCGACCGCCGGGTGGGTGAGCCGGGGCCGCATCCAGTCCCCGAGCAGGCCCCGCACGACGATCAGGGACACGGCCGCCGACACCGTCGTCGCGGCCAGGGCGATGGCCACACCCAGCCAGGGACCGAACAGCACGCCACTGGCCAGGGTCAGCAGGGTCCGCGGCACGGGGAACTGGGTGATCACCACGTAACCGAGAAAGAACAGGGCGATGAACCCCGACCCCGCGGACTCGGCCCAGGTGCGCAGTGTGGCCACCGAGGGGACGTCCAACAGGACGGTGACGGCCACGAACGCCGCCACCCCGATGGACACGGCCACCTTCTTCACCGGCGGCCAGGCGGTCACGGTCGCCCCGGCATCCCGCAGCAGCCCGCCGGCGAACTCGCCGAGGCCACCCAGGCGGGTGCGTGTGGGGGAGGGGGAGCGTCTCACGGGTTAACACTCTATCCCGCCCGGGCGGATTCCCCGGAAACGAAGGCTAAACCTGAGGCATCGACAATCAAAGATCGGGTGCGCGCCTGGACAACCTATGATTCGTGGCAGGCGGGCCGACCCGTTATTAGACTCGGGGCACACTGAACCGAATCTAAGGAGATGACATGGCCGATCTGCGTACCGACCACGGACCGAACCCCTATGTGCTGGACATCGAGAAGGTCACCACGGACAACGAGGCGTTCCGGGACACCCTGTGGACCGGCCAGTTCCTCCAGATGACCGTCATGTCCATTCCCGCGGGCGGGGAGATCGGCGCGGAGGTCCATGACGACCACGACCAGTTCATCCGCCTTGAGAGCGGGAAGGGCCGGGTCATGATCGGCGAATCCGAGGACAGGCTGGACGTGGACCGGGCCGTTGAGGACGATGACGCGTTCTTCATCCCGGCGGGCAAGTGGCACAACCTCGTCAACGACGGGGAGGAGCCGATCAAGCTCTACTCCATCTACGCCGCCCCGGACCACGTCCACGGCACCCACCACGAGACCAAGGCCGACGCGGACAACGATCCGAACGAAGAAGACTAGCCACTCCCTGCGGGGTCGGGCCGGGGATTCCGGCCTGACCCCGACCCGTGGGTGGGGGGTGAGAAACAAGAATGTCGTGGAACATACCATCGGCATGTTCCACGACATTTGAATTGTGCCCGGAGGGGGACTTGAACCCCCACGTCCGTTAATAGGACACTAGCACCTCAAGCTAGCGCGTCTGCCATTCCGCCACCCGGGCCGGGGTGTCTGTCAGCCTGTCCGGCTGGGCACTTGCAATACTGTAACCGGTATCAATGAGAACCCGCAAATCAGCAGGTCAGCTCATTTTTCAGGGGTAGGACCGGCAGTATTTTCGCCCGCTTTCCGCCACGGGCCCCCGGGTGGGGCGGGAGGATCGGACGGCCCCCTCCGGGTGGGGTGGGCCCGGTGATCCAGGGACGGGGTGCGGGGAACTCAGGTACAAAAGGAGACATGAGCACTTACGTGAATGACCCCCGTTTTCCCGGCCCCGATCCGTATGCCCCCCTCAAGGACCTCCCCTCCTTCACCTTGACATCCACCGACCTGCGCGACGGTGAAGAGATTCCGGAGAAGTTCCGGGCCCCGTCCAACGTCTCGCCACATCTGGCCTGGTCTGATCTCCCCGAGGGCACGAAGTCGCTGGCGGTCACCTGCTTCGACCCGGACGCCCCCACCTCATCCGGTTACTGGCACTGGGCGGTGTTCAACATTCCCGTCTCCGTGACCGAGCTGCCCACCGGCGCCGGTTCGGACGAGACCTTGGGCGGCATCGAGAAGGTCGTCTCCCTGGCCGGCGACTCCGGCGATAGGACCTACTACGGCCCGAACCCGCCGGCCGACCATTTCCCGCACCGCTACCTCTACACGGTGCACGCGGTGGACGTGGAGGAGCTCGACATCTCGCCGGACTCCACCCCCACCGTCCTCGATTTCAACCTTCACTCCCACGCGATCGGCCGCGCCATCCTGTGGGGTTGGTACGAGACCAAGTAGTGTTCTGTATCTATGACGGCCAATAAACAGCAGAATCCCTCCGAGGGCTCCTACCGGGTTCCTCTGGCGCTCCGTGTCGGCGGCGCCTTCATGGCGTTGGCCGTGGTGCTCCTCGTGTTCACGGTGGTGTCCGTGTTCCTCGACGGCTGGCTGACGCCCTTCGTGGTCACCCCGAGTTTCCTGGCGATCCTGCTGGCGGCGGTGGTCTTCGGCGCTTTCGCCACCGTGCGCAAGGATCAGGCGGCCAGCAGCGCCCAGGTGATCTCCCTGGTGGTGGCCGTCGCGCTGGTCATCCTCAGTCGTTTCCTGCCGTCCGCGGAGCTGTACACGATGGCGCAGTACTGGCTGCCGATGTACGCCGTGTTCGCTTTCCTGTGCGCCCTGGTCATCCGCCGGTCACTGATCCCGAAGGCGTGATGCTCGCGGTCTAGTTCTCGATCCAGGCGAGTTCGCTGCCGATCGCCTCGGTGATGGAGGGCAGGCCGTGCGCGTGGATCTGGGCGGCGATTCCCAGGTGGATGTCGCGGATCCAGTCGGGTCCGCCGTAGATCAGGCCGGTGTAGCCCTGTAAGAGGGTGGCGCCGGCCGTAATGCGTTCCCAGGCCTGCTGCGGGGTGGTGATGCCCCCGACGGAGACCAGAACGAGGCGATCGCCGACCCGCCTGTGCAACTGCCGCAGCACCTCGAGGGAGCGGGCGGCCACGGGCGGTCCCGAAATCCCGCCGGCACCCATCTTCTCGACCTCGGAGGCGGGGGTGGTCAGACCGGTGCGGGAGATGGTGGTGTTGGTTGCCACGATGCCGGCCAGCCCGAGCTCGAGAGCGAGGTCGGCGACGGCGTCGACGTCGGCGTCACTGAGGTCCGGTGCGATCTTGACGAGCACGGGGGTATCGGTGGCGCCCTGGACCGCCGCGAGGATCGGCCGGAGGGACTCCACGGCCTGCAGGTCGCG
>CAYSIP010000067.1:0-11672 GCA_964431055.1 uncultured Corynebacterium sp.
GGGACCTCGACCGCACCTTCCACGTCGGTGGCTTCGGCGGCAAGGAGACCATGACGCTGCGCGAGGTGCTCTCCCGCCTGCGCGCCGCCTACACCCTCAAGGTCGGTTCCGAGTACACCCACATCCTCGACCGCGACGAGCGTGAGTGGCTGCAGGACCGTCTCGAGGCCGGCATGCCCAAACCGACCAACGCCGAGCAGAAGTACATCCTGCAGAAGCTCAACGCCGCCGAGGCCTTCGAGACCTTCCTGCAGACCAAGTACGTCGGCCAGAAGCGTTTCTCCCTCGAGGGCGCCGAGTCGCTCATCCCGCTCATGGACGCCTCGATCGACACCGCCGCCGGCCAGGGCCTGGACGAGGTCGTCATCGGCATGCCGCACCGCGGCCGCCTCAACGTGCTGTTCAACATTGTCGGCAAGCCGCTCGCCACGATCTTCAACGAGTTCGAGGGCAACATGGAGCAGGGCCAGATCGGCGGTTCCGGCGACGTGAAGTACCACCTCGGCTCCGAGGGACGTCACATCCAGATGTTCGGCGACGGTGAGATCAAGGTCTCCCTGACCGCCAACCCCTCCCACCTGGAGGCCGTCGACCCGGTCATGGTGGGCATCGCCCGCGCGAAGCAGGACATCCTGGACAAGGGCGAGGACGGCTATACCGTCATGCCGCTGATGCTCCACGGCGACGCCTCCTTCGCCGGCCTCGGCGTGGTCCAGGAGACCATCAACCTGGCCGGCCTGCGTGGCTACACCGTGGGCGGCACCGTCCACATCGTGGTCAACAACCAGATCGGCTTCACCACCACCCCGGACTCCGGCCGCTCCACCCACTACTCCACCGACCTGGCCAAGGGCTTCAACTGCCCGGTCTTCCACGTCAACGGCGATGACCCGGAGGCCGTCGTCTGGGTCGGCCAACTGGCCACCGAGTACCGCCGCCGCTTCGGCAAGGACGTCTTCATCGACCTCATCTGCTACCGCCGCCGCGGCCACAACGAGGCCGACGACCCGTCGATGACCCAGCCGAAGATGTACGAGCGCATCAGCAACCGCCC
Organism: uncultured Corynebacterium sp.; assembly: GCA_964431055.1. Taxonomy (GTDB): domain Bacteria; phylum Actinomycetota; class Actinomycetes; order Mycobacteriales; family Mycobacteriaceae; genus Corynebacterium. Next base: position 1,055 of record CAYSIP010000067.1, read on the forward strand.
GTCGGTGCGCGCCCAGTACACCGAGGACCTCGTCGGTCGTGGCGACCTCACCCAGGAGGACGCCGAGAAGGCCGCACGCGACTTCCACGACCAGATGGAGTCCGTGTTCAACGAGGTCAAGGAGTCCGTCAAGGGCAGCCCGGAGGAGCAGACCGGCATCACCTCCTCGCAGGCACTGACCCGCGGCCTGGACACCTCCATCACCCGTGAGGAACTCGCCGAGATCGGCCAGGCCTTCGTCAACACCCCGGGGGACTTCGAACTCCACCAGCGTGTCGCGCCGGTGTACAAGAAGCGTGCCCAGGCCGCCCAGGAGGGTGGCATCGACTGGGGCTTCGGCGAGCTCATCGCCTTCTCCTCCCTGGCCAATGAGGGCAAGTTCGTCCGCCTCGCGGGCGAGGACTCCCGCCGCGGCACCTTCACCCAGCGCCACGCGGTGGTCTACGACCCGAACACCGCCGACGAGTTCAACCCCATCAACGAACTGGCCCAGGCCAAGGGCAACGACGGCAAGTTCCTCGTCTACAACTCGGCGCTGACCGAGTTCGCGGGCATGGGCTTCGAGTACGGCTACACCGTGGGCAACCAGGACGCAGTCGTCGCCTGGGAGGCGCAGTTCGGTGACTTCGCCAACGGCGCGCAGACCATCATCGACGAGTACGTCTCCTCCGGTGAGGCCAAGTGGGGCCAGACCTCCTCGCTGATCCTCCTGCTGCCGCACGGTTATGAGGGCCAGGGTCCGGACCACTCCTCCGCCCGCATCGAGCGTTTCCTCGCCCTGTGCGCCGAGGGTTCCATGACCGTGGCGCAGCCGACCACCCCGGCCAACCACTTCCACCTCCTGCGCCGCCACGCACTGGGCACCATGAAGCGCCCGCTGGTCGTCTTCACCCCGAAGTCGATGCTGCGCATGAAGGCCGCGGCCTCCCCGGTGGAGGACTTCACCGGGGTGACGTCCTTCCAGTCCGCGATCAACGACCCACGTCTGGTTGACCGCGACAACAACGCGATCGGCGACACCGACAAGGTCAAGACCATCATGCTGGTCTCCGGCAAGCTCTACTACGAGCTGGAGAAGCGCCGCGAGAAGGACGGCCGCGACGACGTCGCCATCGTCCGCATCGAGATGCTGCACCCGATCCCCTTCAACCGCCTGCGCGAGGCGTTCGAGCACTACCCGAACGCCGAGGAGATCCGCTTCGTCCAGGACGAGCCGGCCAACCAGGGTCCGTGGCCGTTCTACAACGAGCACCTGCGCAACCTCATCCCGGACATGCCGGAGATGCGCCGCATCTCCCGCCGCGCCCAGTCCTCCACCGCCACCGGCGTGGCCAAGGTCCACCAGCTCGAGCAGGCGCAGCTGCTCGACGAGGCCTTCGCACAGGACTAGTCGCACCGACCGGGGAGCTTGTCCCCTGGCAACGCACCTCGCCCCCGCCCCGGGTTTTCCGGGCGCGGGGGCGAGGTGTTTCACCGTCGTGGTCTGCGGTGGGTCAGATCATCCCGCCACAGGTCCGCGGCAGCGTTCCGCCCGGGCTGACGGCCGTGCCGAAGACCACGATGGCTGCCGCGACGCCTCCGTCGGGCGGGGCCGACGGGACAGCGTGGAAGATGCGGGCGACACGGGGACGGCGGATCGGGGTGGGCTTCAAACCACGCCACCACTCGCTGAGGTGAGCCGGGAGACTCTAGATCGGTTGGGAGGAGACCCATTCGGACACGACGTCGGCCACCGATCCCCGGTGCTCGGCCTCCTCCGCCATCTCGTGGAGATCCATGGTGGTCAGCAGACGGCCGGCGTCGGTGATGGCCTTGAGCTCCTCACGGTCAAAGAGCTCCTTGTGGAAGATGGGCACGATGTTCTGGGGCAGCTCGGGGGTATCCGGGGCTCCGCTGCACCCCTGCGCCGAGGACGGATCGGTGACGGCGAGGTCCCCCGGCAGCGAACCGACGAACTCGTCGTAGGTCTCCTGGGAGAGTTCGGCGGAGTTCGGGTCGCCGCCGGCCGCGCGGAACTCCTCGGACAGTTCCTCCGCCTTCGCCGGGTGGAGCTGGGCGAGCAGATGCCCGGTGCAGCCGACGATCAGGTCCGCCTCGTGCTCGTTCAGGCGGGACAACCGATCGAGGGCGTCCACCTCACTCTCCAGACTCAGGCTGGTCTGCCGCCCCTGGAGGGTGAGCACCTGCTGGTACATCTCCCCCAGCACCATCTGTCCCATGGAGGTGGAGTTGACGGAGATGGTCACGGGCTGCGCGCTCAGCGGGCTCTCGTCGCGGGCCAGCTCGTTCTGTGAACAGGCGGTCAGCGATGACACCGCGAGGAGCGTGGCGCAACCGAGGGCGGCGAACAGGGGTCGAAGCAACGGGTGACGGGACATGCTGCTCCTGGCTTCAGAGGGATGCGGGTTCAAGGGGCGGGGCTATCCGGCCCGTTGAGATACTACTCCCCCTGCCCCGGCGTTCCGACCTGTCGTCCGCCGCGGGCGGTACCCATCCGGGCGATCTCGTCGCGGGCCTGCACCGCATGCTCAGGTTCACACAACACGTCATAGCGGCCCGCGACGATCTCCGTGGAGGAGACGAAGTCGCGGCGCCCCTGGCTGAAGGCGTAGGGTACCACGGCCAGGACGATGCCGAAGATCGCGCCCATCACGACGCCCAGCAGCATGGGGGTCCAGAATCCAAGCCCCAGGATGGACAACAGCAGACCGAAGAACACGCCCAGCCACGCGCCCGACAGGGCGCCCCCGCCGATGACCCGGCCCCATGTCAGCCGCCCGGTCACCCGCTCGACCTCCATGAGGTCGACGCCGACGATGGTCAACTGGCTGACGGGGAACTCCATGTCGGAAAGCTTGTCGACGGCCGCCTGCGCGTCCGTGTAGGAGTCGAAGCTGCCCACCGGCCAACCGGAGGGACGCTGCCGGAGGCCCCGGGCGGTTTTGTCACCGGAGCTGCGGTTCTGCGGGTTGGTCATAAAGAAAAATTCCTTTCGGTCAAAATGTCCTTGCCCTCAGAGAACGTCCCGGTGGGCGGGAAGGTTCCGTGTGCGCGTCTAGACTTGGACACCATGAGTGGAGTAACGCGTGCCTACGCCGGTCGCCTCGCTGGCCTTCAGGTCCGCGGCCCGGACACCGAGCCCATCGGCCGGGTCCGCGACGTCGTGGTGAACATCCGCCCGGAGGGGCAGGTCTCCCGGGCCCTCGGGCTCGTGGTCGAACTGGTGAATAAACGGCGGATCTTCCTGCCGATGCTGCGCATCGCCGCCGTCGAAGCCGGTGACGTCACGCTCGCCTCCGGTTCGGTGTCCATGCGCGCTTTCCAGGCACGCGCCGGTGAACTGACGGTCATGGGCGACCTGATCGGCTCCAAGGTCCACACCGACGATCCGGAGTTCGAGCACCTGCACGGCCGCGCCATCGAGATCGCCGACGTCGAACTGGAGCGCACCCGCACCCGGGACTGGGTGATCTCCCGGGTAGCAGTCTTCGGCACCCGCCCGAAGTTCGGCCGCTCCCCCGAGCTGTACACCGTGCCCTGGAACCACATCCACGGCGTCACCGCCGCCGGGGTGGGCCAGTCGGACACGATGGCGGAGACCATCGCCGCCTTCGACCGGATGCGCCCGGCGGACGTGGCGAACTACCTCCACGCCCTGCCGCCCACCCAGCGGCACCTGTTGGCACAGGAGCTCAACGACGAACGCCTGGCGGACATCCTCCAGGAGCTGCCGGAGGATCGGCAGGCGGAGCTATTGGAGACCCTCGACATCGAGCGCGCCGCAGACGTCCTGGAGGAGATGGACCCGGACGACGCCGCGGACATCCTGCAGGAGCTGCCGGACAACAAGGCGGAGGTTCTGCTGGAGCTGATGGACCCGGAGGATTCCGCCCCGGTGCGCCGTCTGATGAGCTTCTCCCCTGACACCGTCGGCGCCCTGATGACCCCGGAGCCGCTGATCCTCTCTCCGCAGACCACCGTGGCGGAGGCGCTCGCGCTGGCCCGGGATCCCGACCTGCCGACCTCACTCGCATCGCTGATATTCGTGGTCCGCCCACCGACGGCCACCCCCACCGGCAAATACCTCGGCTGCGTGCACTTGCAGAAGCTGCTGCGGGAGCCTCCCTCGACGCTGATCTCGGGCATCCTGGACCCCGACCTTCCTCCCCTGTACGCGGACGATGACCAGGAGACCGCCGCGCGCTATTTCGCCACCTACAACCTGGTGTGCGGCCCCGTCCTCGACGAGGACCGCCACCTGCTGGGTGCCGTGGCCGTCGATGATCTGCTCGACCACATGCTGCCCGAGGACTGGCGGGCCTCCGGACTGCGCCCCCGCAGTCCCCGCGTCCCGCACCGGAAGGAGGACATCCGTGGCTGATTTCCGTTCGGAGCTGGACACCCCGCTGGGCGCGCGCCGCAAGCGTCTTCCGCGTTTCGACGACGACGCCGTGGGGTCGGCGGCCGAGAAGGTGGCCCGTTTCTTCGGTACCGGCCAGTACCTGATGTGGCAGACGGTCCTGGTGATCATCTGGATCGCGCTGAACGTCGGCGGCTTCTGGTGGAACTGGGACCCCTACCCGTTCATCCTGCTCAACCTGGCGTTCTCCACGCAGGCGGCCTATGCGGCGCCGTTGATCCTGCTGGCCCAGAACCGGCAGGAGGACCGGGACAAGGTCACCATCACCGCCGACCGGCGTCGGGCCGAACAGACGAAGGCCGACACCGAGTTCCTCGCCCGCGAACTCGCTGGCGTGCGTCTGGCGATCGGCGACATGGTCTCCCGCGACTACCTGCGTCACGAGCTCGATGACCTCCGTGGCCTGATGGAACGCATCGAGGCCAAACTTGACGACGCCTCCGCCGACGCCATCGACTCCGCCGGGGAACTGTCTGAACCGATCCAGGGCGACGTCGTGGACGAATCTGAGGAACCGGGTGTAAATAGGGGACGTTGACAGCTCGTACTACTATCTATAGGTGATGTCTGCAATCACCGAATCCGCTGTCCGCAGCGCGCTCTCCCGCGTAGAGGATCCAGAAATCGGCAAGCCGATCACCGAGCTGGGCATGGTCAAATCGGTGGCCATCGCCGGCTCCGACGTCGCGGTGGAGGTCTACCTCACCATCGCAGGCTGCCCGATGAAGTCCACCATCGAGAACAACACCCGCGCCGCCATCGAGGAGATCGAGGGTGTCGGCGCCGTCGCCGTGACCCTGGACGTGATGAGCGACGAGCAACGCCGTGAGCTGCGCACCTCGCTGCGTGGCGACGCCGCAGAGCCCACGATCCCCTTCGCCCAGCCCGACTCCACCACCCGCGTCTACGCAGTGGCCTCGGGCAAGGGCGGCGTCGGCAAGTCCTCCATGACCGTCAACCTGGCCGTTGAGCTGGCCCGCCAGGGCCTGCGCGTCGGAGTGCTCGACGCCGACATCTACGGCCACTCCGTGCCCAGCCTGCTCGGCTCCGACCAGCCGCCCTCGGTCGTCGACGACATGATCCTGCCGCCGATCGCCCACGGCGTGAAAATGATCTCCATCGGCCACTTCGTCGAGGGCAACGCCCCGGTCGTGTGGCGTGGCCCCATGCTCCACCGCGCGATCCAGCAGTTCCTCGCCGACGTGTTCTGGGGCGATCTGGACGTGCTGTTCATGGATCTTCCGCCCGGCACCGGTGACGTCGCCATCTCCGTCGCGCAGCTGGTGCCCAACGCCGAGCTGCTGATCGTGACCACTCCGCAGGCCGCGGCCGCGGAGGTCGCCGAGCGCGCCGGCTCAATCTCCCAGCAGACCCGCCAGCGGGTCGGCGGCGTCATCGAGAACATGTCCGCCATGGTCATGCCCGACGGCACCACCATGGAGGTCTTCGGTTCGGGCGGCGGCCAGCACGTCGCGGACCGCCTCACGGCCCTGACCGGTGGGCAGGTCGACCTGCTCGGCCAGGTGCCGCTGGATCCGCAGCTGCGGGTCCACGGCGACGACGGCAATCCCGTGGCAGTCTCCGAGCCGGACTCTCCCGCCGGGCAGGCGATCCGCGCGATCGCGGAGCAGCTGGTCGTGCGCCGCGATTCCCTGGCGGGCAGGCCGCTCGGCCTGGGCGTCACGCGTAAGTAACCATCGGGTGTGACAACGGCCCCGGGGTCCTGACTGAACTGGTCCCGGGGCCGTCGTCATGGCCGGATTCGGACCTGGGCCGGTCAGGGGCTGCGGGACATCACGCCTGCGAGCACCTGGCGCCGCCTGTCCAGGGAGGAGCCGGCTAGGTGATATCCGCCCAGGAAAAGCCGCCACCCTGGGCGTAGTTGCCCTGCGCGGCCCCCGAGCCGCCATTCTGGCCGGTCCCGGGTCGACCGGTCGGCGGCTGGGGGTGCGCCTGCTGGACCTGCTGCTCCTGCGCCTGCTGCGGTGGACGTCGGGAGCCCGCCTGCGGGTCCTCCTCCATCATCTTCTTGGGGTCGAAGGCGTCCAGGTACTCGTCGTCGCCATCGAACAAGACCTTGGTGATGGCCCCCCGCGGGCCCATCCGGGTGTACTCCGCGACCTGCTCCATGGGCCTGCGGAACTCCTCGAATTCCGGGCCCAGCTCTCCGTTGAGCTCAGCCTTGGCGTTGTTGATGGCCCGGCGGGCGGCGAAAATCGCGGCGCGCACGTCCTGGATGAGACCAGGGAGCCGCTCCGGCCCGATGATGAGCAGGGCGACGATCACGAGGGTGAAGATCTCACCCCAACCAATACTCGAAAACACATATCCACCTTAGTCCGCCGGGGCGGTTACCGCTCAACCCGGGCCACCGGCGGGTTGTCCCTCACCCGTTCCCGGACGACCCCGGCGGTCAGCCCCCTCTATGGGTCTGATTGCGCTTGACTGCACGCATCAGAACCTCGACCTTGTCGAGGAAGCCCTCGGGCCGGGGAAACGGGGTCGATTCGACGTCAGGACCGGGGTGGGGCGGGGCCACCGCGATGCCGGCGAGTCTGGCCAGCAGGTCGCTGGGCGCCCGGACCTCCTCGGTGATGTTGGATCCGCGCAGCCACTCCGACGCGCCCCGCTGATGGTGGACCTCGGCCCGGCACTCGGGACAGTGCACCAGGTGCACGCGCGCGCGGTGGCAGGCGCCGTCAGTGAGTTCACCGTCGACAAACGCGGCGACAGCCTCCGGGGACAGATGCTCCACGGAGGCGAATTTCCTCGGTCTGCGGGACCGTGCCCGGGTTTTACTGAGCTTGGGTCGGCGCGTCGACCGGCCGTTGAGCGTGGCGTCTTTCCCGGTCGAACGCGCCCCGCCGCCATTTATGGCCGTCGTCTTATTCGGTGACCCGGATCGCTGACGCGGTCTCGGTTCCATCATTGGACTTCGGACCTCCTCACCTCTTCACCGTCAGGCTACTCCTTTCGGGATCAGCGGGTCGGCAGCAGCAGCTTCGCGTCCTCGCTCTCGCGGGCGGCGGCCTCGATGCTGGCGCGAAGCTGGGAACGGCCGCGGTGGATGCGCGAGCGAACCGTACCCATCTTCACGCCGAGGGTGTCGGCGATCTCGTCGTAGGTCATGCCCACCACGTCACAGAGGACGACGGCGACGCGGAAGTCAGGGCCGAGAGTGTCCAGCGCGGCCTGCAGCGCGGGGTCGAGGTTGGCCACGTTGAAGGCCTGCTCCGGGGTCATCTCGTTGCCGGGCACCCGCTCGTAGTCCTCCGGGAGGGCCTCCATGCGGATCTTGTTCCGGTGGCGCACCATGTCGAGGAACAGGTTGGTGGTGATGCGGTGCAGCCAGCCCTCGAAGGTCCCGGGCTGGTACTTCTTCAGCGAACGGAACACCCGCATGAACGTCTCCTGCGTGAGGTCCTCGGCGTCATGCTGGTTGCCGGAGAGTCGGAAGGCCAGACGATAGACGCTGTCCGCGTGTTCAGCGACGAGATCCCCCCAGCCGGGCATGTCACCGTGTCCCGCGTCGAAAGCAGCGGTGCCGGTCAGCTCCTCGGTCTCTTGAGGGCCGGGGATCTCGGACGTACGCTCAACTCTCGTCATGTCATGTATTGTGCCGTACTCAACTGGATAACTCTAGACAGCCCTCTGAAAAGTGACTGTGAAGCCACACCCCCGCCGTGTCGCAGATCAGGACACTTCCTCCCCAGCTCTCCCACCAGTCACAACTTTCCGGTGGGGATTGCGTGTCCGGCCCGCGCAAGGCCCCCGTTCCCTAGACTCGGTGACGTGACTGACACGGCTTTTGACGCACTGCGCACCTACATCGAGTCCACGACGGACGCCCCCGAGGCCCTCGCCGAGGCGCGTCACGACGCCGCCGAATTCGGCCTGGCCGTCCCCGACGAGGTGACCGGTCAGCTACTGTCGACCCTGACGGCGTCCACGAACGCGGAGAAGACCGCAGGTGCGGTGGCCATCACCCCCGCCGCCAGCGTCGTGGGCCTCTACCTGCTGCGCGGGCTCGGGGACCGGGGGACGCTGACCTGCATCGACCCGGAGGCCCTGCATCAGAAGCAGGCGCGTTCTGTTTTCCGCGCGGCCGGTTACTCCCCGTCCCGGGTGCGTTTCCTGCCCTCGCGGCCACTGGACGTCATGGGGCGTCTGGCCACCGACTCCTACCAGCTCGTCTACGCCGAAGTCCCGCCCATGGAGCTGTCGGCCGTGATCACCGCGTCCTGGCCGTTGTTGCAGACCGGCGGCACACTGGTGCTTCCCGACGCCCTTCTCGACGGCACCCTGGCCGATGACTCCCGCCGAGACCGCGACACCATCGCCGCCCGCGAGGCCGACGAGCAGGTCCGGTCCCTTGACCACGCGCTGGTCACCCGCCTCCCCCTCGGGGCGGGCCTGACCCTGGTCACCAAGATCTGACCCGCGCCGCGTCCGGAAACAGGACAACGGCCGGCCCCCTCCCCCTCCGGGAAGCGGACCGGCCGACGAGCCGTGGGTGGTGCTAGACCACCTGGTTCTTGCCGACGGCCACGACGCCGCCGGGGCTGATCTTGAAGCGGGCCTCGTCGCGGGCCCGGTCGACGCCGATGATCTCGCCCTCCCCGACGTAGACGTTCTTGTCCAGGATGGCGTGGCGGACCACGGCGCCCTTGCCGATGCGCACCCCAGGCATGAGCACGGAGCCCTCGACGGTGGCGCCCTCGGAGACGTGGACGTCACCGGCGAGCACGGAGTTGCGCACCGTTCCACCGGAGATGATGGAACCGGGGGCCACCATGGAGGACTGCGCGATGCCGCCCTGGGTGAACTTCGCCGGGGGGAGGTTGCTGGTGTCCGTGGAGTGGATCGGCCACATCCGGTTGTAGAGGTTGAACACCGGGTGGACCGAAATCAGGTCCATGTGCGCCTCATAGAAGGCGTCGATGGTGCCGACGTCGCGCCAGTAGCCCTGGTCGCGCTCGGTGGCCCCGGGAACCTCGTTGGTGGAGAAGTCGTAGACGTGCGCCTGGCCCCGCTCCACGAAGTACGGGATGATGTCCCCGCCCATGTCGTGGTCGGAGTCCGGGTTGTTCTCATCCGCCAGCAGGGCGTCGATGAGCGCCCGCGTGGTGAAGACGTAGTTGCCCATGGATGCGAACGTCACGTCCGGGTCATCCGGGGTGCTCGGCGGGTTGGCGGGTTTCTCCAGGAACTCGGTGATCGTGCCGTCGTCGTCGGACTGGATGCAGCCGAAGGCGGTGGCCTCCTGACGCGGGACGCGGATACCGGCCACGGAGCAGTCCATGCCGGACGCGATGTGCTCCTCGACCATCTGGTACGGATCCATGCGGTAGACATGGTCCGCGCCGAAGACGATGACGTACTCCGGCTGCTCGTCGTAGATCAGGTTGAGTGACTGCAGGATCGCGTCCGCGGAACCGGTGAACCAGCGCTTGCCCAGACGCTGCTGCGCAGGCACCGAGGCGATGTACTGGCTCGTCGGCCCGGACAGTGACCAGGCCTGCGAGATGTGGCGGTCGAGCGAGTGTGACTTGTACTGCGTCAGCACCGCGATCTTCAGATAGCCGGCATTGACCAGGTTCGACAGCACGAAATCGATCAATCGGTACGTGCCGCCGAAGGGGACGGCGGGCTTCGCCCGGTCCTCGGTCAACGGGAACAGACGCTTCCCTTCGCCGCCGGCGAGAACGATAGCTAAGACATTCGGTTGGCTCCTCACACGCCCCAACTTATTGCCTGCGGTCTAATTTCGCTCAGGAAGCGTCAGAAAGGGGTGATTTATCGATCGGTGTTCGTGTCCCGCTACCCCCGAGGCCCCCTGCACGTGCCCGCCTGCGTCGCTACGCTCGTTGTCATGAGAGTCGGAATGCTGTCGAGAGAATATCCGCCAGAGGTTTATGGCGGAGCCGGGGTCCATGTCACGGAACTGACCCGTTTCATGCGCGAACTCGTGGAGGTGGACGTCCACTGCATGGGCGCCCCCCGCGACATGGAAGGGGTGTTCGTCCACGGCGTCGATCCCGAGTTGGCCGACGCCAACCCCGCGATCAAGACCCTGTCCACGGGTCTGCGCATGGCCTCCGCGGCCTCGAACGTGGACGTCGTCCACTCCCACACCTGGTACGCCGGCCTCGGCGGCCACCTGGCGGGCAGACTCCACGGCATCCCGCACGTGGCCAC
>CAYSIP010000068.1:0-11654 GCA_964431055.1 uncultured Corynebacterium sp.
CCGAGATCATCGCCTACGACCCCTACGCGAACCCGACCCGTGCCGCCCAGCTGGGCGTCGAACTGGTCGATCTCGATGAGCTGATGGGTCGCGCCGACTTCGTGACCATCCACCTTCCGAAGACCAAGGAGACCGCCGGCATGTTCGACGCCGAGCTGCTCTCCAAGTCCAAGAAGGGCCAGATCATCATCAATGCGGCCCGCGGTGGCCTCGTCGACGAACAGGCCCTGGCCGACGCCATCAGGTCCGGCCACATCCGCGGCGCCGGTTTCGACGTCTACGCCACCGAGCCCTGCACTGATTCCCCGCTCTTCGAGCTGGACGAGGTCGTCGTCACCCCCCACCTGGGCGCTTCCACCGCTGAGGCCCAGGACCGCGCTGGCACCGATGTCGCCGACTCCGTGCTCAAGGCGCTGGCCGGTGAGTTCGTCGCCGACGCCGTGAACGTCTCCGGCGGCAAGGTCGGTGAAGAGGTTTCCGTCTGGCTGGATCTGGTCCGCAAGCTGGGCCTGCTCGCCGGCAAGCTGCTGCCGTCCGCCCCGGTCTCCCTCGAGGTCGAGGCCCGCGGCGAGCTGTCCTCCGAGGACGTCTCCGCGCTGGGTCTGTCCGCCGTGCGCGGTCTGTTCTCCGGCATCATCGAGGAGCCCGTCACCTTCGTCAACGCCCTCACCATCGCCGAGGAGCGCGGCCTGGACCTGAAGGTCGAGACCGCCACCGAGTCCGTCACCCACCGCAGCGTTGTCGAGGTCAAGGCCATCGGTTCGGACGGCAAGACCGCCTCCGTCATCGGTGCTCTCACCGGCCTGGACCGAGTCGAGAAGATCGTCCGCCTCAACGACCGTGGCCTGGACATGCGCGCCGAGGGCCGCAACCTCTTCCTGCGTTACACCGACACCCCGGGTGCCCTGGGCAAGGTCGGCATCAAGCTGGGTGAGGCCGGCATCAACATCGAGGCCGCCGCACTGACCCAGGCAGCCAAGGGCGATGGCGCGGTCCTGGTGCTGCGCGTCGAGTCTGAGATCCCGGAGGAGATCGTCGACGCGATCACCGCCGAGCTCAACGCCCAGGCCATCCAGCTCAACCTGGACTAGTCCCGGACGCTCCACCACAACCATCACCCCCGTGCCCGTGACGGCGCGGGGGTGATGGTTTTCCGCCCCCGGAAAGGGAGTGCCCCCGTCCCCGCCTCTTCCCTGCGTGGACTTCGTCATCTTTCTAGGTGACACGCTGGGTGATTCCTCGCATAACGGCGTTTCATCGTGCCCTCAGGGAGACGGATAGCGGATACAGCGCGACCATCCGGTGGCTGTCCGACCGCGGAAGATCATCGATGCTCGCCGCGATCAAGAGGATGGCCTGGTACATCCGGGAACTTATGGGTGACAACGACTATGCGCGCTACCCCGCACAGCTGCGCCAGATTCATCCGGCTGAGCCCGTTCCCACCGAACGGGAATACTGGCGGGCACGGTGGGCGGACCAGGACGTGAACCCGCGGGGACGCTGCTGTTGATCCAACCGGTGACCTCGGGGTGGCCCGGCTGGTAAGCTCAGCCCAAAGTTCACCTGGTGAGAAAGGAATCCCACATTATGAAACTCGCAGTCATCGGCGGCGACGGTATCGGCCCCGAGGTCACGGAGGAGGCGTTGAAGGTTCTGCGCGCTGTCCGCGACGACATCGAGACCACCGATTATGACCTGGGCGCCCGTCGTTACCTGCGCAACGGCCAACTGCTCACGGACGAGGACCTGTCCTCCCTGCGTGAGCACGACGCCATCCTGCTCGGCGCCATCGGCGCCCCGGGTGAGGTGCCGCCGGGCGTCCTCGAGCGCGGTCTGCTGCTGAAACTGCGTTTCGCCCTCGATCACCACGTGAACCTGCGACCAGCCAAGCTTTACCCGACCTCCACCTCGCCGCTGGCCGAGCCCGGTGATATCGACTTCGTCGTCGTCCGCGAGGGGACGGAGGGGCTCTACGCCGGAAACGGCGGTGGCCTGCGCGTGGGAACCCCCCACGAGGTGGCCTCCGAGGTCTCCCAGAACACCCGATACGGTGTCGAACGTGTCGTCCGTGACGCCTTCGACCGCGCCATGGGTCGCCGGAAGAACCTGACCCTGGTCCACAAGACCAATGTGCTCGTCAACGCCGGTTCGCTGTGGCAGCGCACCGTGGATGAGGTCGCCGTCGAGTACCCGGAGGTCGCCGTCGAGTACAACCACATCGACGCCGCGACCATCTACATGGTCACCGACCCGGCCCGCTACGACGTGATCGTCACCGACAACCTCTTCGGCGACATCCTCACCGACCTGGCAGGCGCGGTCACCGGCGGCATCGGTCTGGCCGCCTCCGGCAATATCGACGCAACCCGCGCCAACCCCTCGATGTTCGAACCGGTGCACGGTTCCGCCCCGGACATCGCGGGCAAGGGGATCGCGGACCCCTCGGCGGCCATCCTCTCCGTCGCACTGATGCTGCGCCACCTGGGTGATGAGGACAACGCGGTGCGGATCGAACAGGCCGTGGCCGACGACGTCGCCACGCGCAGCGGTGAGGTGCGCACCACCGAAGTCGGTGACCGCATCGCTTCGGTCCTGAAGTAACAGGCCTGGAACTGACCGCCGCCCCTTGATGGACGGCGGTTTTTCTCTGCCCTGAAGGGATCAGAACGGCGGTGGGGTGTCCTCCTCGGGAATTCCGTTGTCCCGCTCCCGGGCACGCTTCCGGAATTGGGCTTCCTGCCGGGCGCGGTTGTTGCGCTCCTCCCGGCGGTTGTGGAGGGTCTGCAGCCACAGCCGGGATTTCCGTGACAGCGGTCCTTCCGGTTCGGTGCAGACCCAGCTGCCGTCGTCATGGAGCCAGATGATGTTTCCGGTATGTGGCTCCATGAGGTAGAACACCAGCCCGGAGGTCTTCAGGTTGTGGTCCCGCCGGCAGAGTGCAGCCAGGTTGGCGGGGGTGGTGGGTCCACCATCGGCGTGGTTGATGCGATGATCCATCTCGCATGTTGAAGCCGATTTCCCGCAACCGGGGCCGCGGCAGACCCCGTCGCGGCCCACGACAAAGGCGCGCATGGCGTCGGGCGTCCGGTAGGAATCGGTGGTCAGGTTGGCGACCTCGTCAATGTCGCGGATCTGGGAGGCCCGGGCGGCCCATTCCTCACTGGTCGCCAGATCGAGCCATCCTGCGCCGGGCAGGTGGGCGGAAGCGTCGGGGATGTCCATGGCCCGGTAGAGGTTGAGGGTGACCCTCACGCCCTCTTCTCCCAACAGGAGCTGGACCAACGCTTCCGCGAGCGTGCTCTTCGCGGCTTCTGCCAGGGCCCGGACCCGGGCGTCGATGGCGACTGCCGCCGCCGGGGTGATGCGGGCGCTGAGTTCGGCGGTTCCGTCATCGTGGAACTGCAGGGAATAGGACTCCACAGGCTGGTCTGTCTCGTCATCCTCGACGGCGATCGTGTCGTCCAGCGTGGAGAGGATCGCGTTGATTTTCGCCACGATGCTCTTGTGTCCCGGCAGGTGCTGGTTCGGCTTCGTCGGGGTGAGGAATTCAGTCAGCTGTCGGTCCACCTCATCGAAGTAGTCGCGGTCTGCGGGTGCCAACGCGCGATCGATGGCCTGCAGCCGGTGCAGGTCAAGGTGGAAGAGCTCCTCCTGCAGTGACTGCAGGTGGGGGAGTTCCGAAAGCGTGATCAGGGCATTGAGCGCGTTGTAGTTGTAACGCCGGGGTTTTCCCGTCACCCGGGACAGTGCGCTTGCGAGAGCATCACAGTCCCGGTCGGGGTCGAGGCCGACGGCTTTGCGTTTCCAGAATCGATAGTCGGCCCGGCGAAGATCGGTTCCCTCGACCGCGTCGGGGTCGAACACGTTGCTGACGGAATAAAAGGCGGGTGGGTTTATCGTGGTCACGGTGGGCAGTGCACCTCCTTGAAGGTGGCTGTTCGTGGGGCGAAAACCTGAACACTGATTAGCCATCATGTTCGAAATTGAAGCTATACGGCCATCCTGACACAGCCCCCATAACGGGGGTAATGTCCGGCAGGAGTGGTGAAAAGGGTGAAAATATTCCAGGTTTTCATTTTCATCCTTGCGAACATATGATCGATATTAATTGCCGCCCTGCCTACCCCCACCCCCAGCGGGGCTGCCCGCCCGTCGGGCGTGGCTGTCCGGGCCAGGGTCCACGGCCCCGTACACTCGGTCAGGAAATTTTCAGGTGCCTGCCTTCGACGAGGAAGATGAGAACCGTATGAGGAAGCTGACTGTCGCAATTGCGGCGGCCACGACAATCACTCTCCTGGCCGGATGCACCACATCCGGATCCTCCGATCAGGACGGGGAGGTGAGTTCCCAGGCCGCGGAAGGGCAACCCACCCTCGAGCTGGCTGATTCTGAGGTGATCTCCGATGCGGACGGCTCCGGTATCGACGCCTCCAAGCGGTTGTTCGAAGAGTCCCGCGTCGTGGTGCTCAGCGGGTCCGCGGCCCAAGACCAGCTGCGTGCGGCCTCCATTGCGGTGGCGGCCGGCGCGCCGATGCTCTCCGCCTCCGCTGACTCGGCGGCGCTCACCGAGGAGATCGAGCGCCTCGGGGCGGAGTCGGTCATCACCGTCGGAGAGGTCAGTGCGCCGGGGGAGGATGGCGACGTCGAGATCATCGACGGCGCCGCCACCGACCGGGAGGTTGTCACGCACCAGGTCGCCACCGAGGCGGACCTCGTTGCCGCAGTAGCGGGTCTGGACCCGGCTGCTCCGCAACTGCTCACCGCCGGGTGGGTCGGTGCCCCCGCAGAGAATGAGACGCCGGCGGGCCTGCCGGACGTCGAGCACATCGAGCACCCCCTGGGGATGCCCCCGATGCTCGCCACCGCCGATTCCGGCGCCGCAGCTGTCGCGACAGCCCGGGCGGCGGGCGCCGACGTCTCCGTGCTTGAGGTCCCGGACCCCCGGATCACCAGCGAAGCCATGGCGATGGTCATGGACCAGGATGTGCTTGCCCTGGGCCAGCAGTTCGGCACGAATGAGGAGTTCGCCGAGCTCGTCGACCTCGCCGAGAACGGCGAGCTTCCCGGCGGCGGCGGCCTGGTGTTCCCGGGTAGGCGCATGATCGCCTTTTACGGCCACCCCTCCGGCCCTGCCCTCGGCGTGATGGGGGAGCAGCCCCCGGCTGAGGCGGTTGCCCGGGTTGAGGAGCACGTGGCCAACTACCAGGCGCTGGTGGATGAGCCCGTCATCCCGGCCTTTGAGATCATCGCGACCGTCGCCTCCGAATTCCCCGGTGAGGACGGCAACTACTCCAACGAATTCTCGGTCGAGGATCTGCGTCCCTACGTCGACGCCATCATCGACGCCGGTGGCTACGCGGTGCTCGACCTGCAGCCGGGCCAGGCTTCCTTCCTGGAACAGGCCAAGCTCTACGAGGAGTTGTTGCTGCACCCGAACGTGGGCCTGGCTCTTGATCCGGAGTGGAATCTGCAACCCGGCGAGCAGCCGATGCAGCGTATCGGCCACGCCGAGGCCCGGGAGGTTGATGAGGTCTCCGAGTGGCTGGCGAACCTGGTCCGGGAGAATGGCCTGTCGCAGAAGGCGTTCGTCCTGCACCAGTTCCAGCTGCAGATGCTGCGTGACCGCGAGCAGATCAACACGGACCACCCGGAGTTGGCTTTCGTGCTGCACGCGGACGGCAACGGCGCCCCAGAGCAGAAATTCGACACCTGGAACGTGATGCTCCAGGACCTGGACCGGGACGCCTACTTCATGGCGTGGAAGAACTTCATCGACGAGGACGCCCCGATGTTCACCCCGGAGCAGACCTACGCCGTCGATCCCCGGCCCTGGTTCGTCTCCTACCAGTAGGGGCGCCCGAAAATCCCGAAATTCCCAAACCCGTCCGCCGAGCGGACGGGTTTCCTACTCTGGACCCATGAGCATAGAACTCGATGAGGTCCGTGATTTCCTCGCCGGGCATGAGCCCTTCATGCGGCTGCCGGACGAGGAACTCGACCGACTGCCGTCTCTGATGACCATGCGCTACGTGCGCCGGGGTGACACGGTCATCGAGCTGGGTGGGACCAACGACTCCCTCCACGTCATCCGCTCGGGGGCGGTGGATGTCCTCGGCCCGAACGATCTGCTGCTCGATCGCCGGGACACGGGCAGCTGTTTCGGATATTCCACCCTGACCGGGGAAAACTCCTCGCGCTATATGATGGTCGCGGTGGAGGACAGCCTGCTCATCGAGCTGCCCCGGGTAGATTTCCTGGCGTTGGCCGAACGCAACCCGGACATCATGCGTTATTTCTCCTCCCAGTCCCGGCGGATCCGCAACGCGGCCGAGGAGTTGCGTAAGAGCGCTTCCTCCGAAGTGCTGCGCACCAAACTGGGGGAATTCAAGATCCCGGAGCCGAAGAGCACCTCGCCGCGCACCTCCATCCGGGAGGCGGCGCAGGTGATGGAGGAGGACAACGTCTCCTCCCTGCTCATCATCGAGGATGGGCGGTTGCGTGGCATCATCACTGACCGGGATCTGCGCAGCCGGGTCGTGGCCGCCGGCCTCGATATCGACCTGCCGGTCTCCGAGATCATGACCCCCGACCCGCGGACCGTCAGCTCCGACAGCCTGGCTTTCGAGGCGATGCTGTTCATGGCGGAGTTGTCCATCCACCACCTGCCCATCGTGGACGAGGGGCAGGTGACCGGCATTGTCACCACGGCCGACATCATGCGGTTGTTGCGCCACGACCCGATCTATCTCACCGCCGACCTGTCACGCCGTAATTCACCCGAAGAGCTCGTCGACTCCTATTCCAAGGCCTCCGAAGTCGCCGCGCGTTTCATTGACCGGGGCGCCTCGGCGGAGGAGACGGCCGGTCTCATGACCATCGTCGCTGACGCTCTCGCCCGTCGCCTGCTCACAATCGGGGAGCGACGCTTGGGGGCCCCACCGGTGCCGTACGCCTTCGTGGTCCTCGGGTCCCAGGGGCGCCGCGAGATGGGCCTGGCCTCCGACCAGGACAACGCGCTCGTCATCTCCGACGACTACGACGAGGCGGAGCACGGCGAGTACTTCGCCGAACTCAGCAGCTTCGTGTGTCAGGGGCTCGACACCGCGGGGCAGGTACTCTGTCCCGGTGACATGATGGCGTCCAACCCGCAGTGGCGCCGGACCGTCAGTCAATGGGAGGACACCTTCCACACCTGGGTGACCGCTCCGGAGGCCGACGCCCTGCTGCATGCGCAGACCTTCTGGGACTTCCGGGCGATCTACGGTGACCGTTCACTCGCCGAGACCGTCCACTCCTCCGCCGTGCGCATGGGGCAGGGATCGCGTCGTCTGCACGTCCACCTGGCGAGTCTCGCCGCCCGTCGAGAACCACCGCTGACCTTCTTCCGCGGGCTCGTCGTCGACCGTTCCGGCCGGTACGCCAACACCCTCAACGTGAAGAAAGGCGGCACTGCCGGCATCGTCCAGATGGCCCGGCTCTTCGCGGTCAGCGCCGGCCTGGAGGCGCTCGGGACCCGCCAGCGACTCACCCAGGCCGCCGGAGTGAGCGTGTCCGAACAGGGGGCCAGGGATCTTCTCGACGCCTTCGAATACCTGCGCAGCATCACGTTCCGCCACCAGACGGAACAACTACGGGTCGGCGTGGCTCCCGACTACAACATCGACCCCAAGCAGCTGCCGAAGATCGACCGGGACCACCTGCGGGACAGCTTCCAGATCATCAAGAACATGCAGACCGCCCTGGCCAACAAATACCCGGTCAGGAGCATCTGATGGCGCTGTTCCGGCGGGGGAAGGCCACCGGTCCTCTCGCCGATTTCCTCGCCGCCCCGCCGCCGGACCCGCAGACCCCGCTGGGGGAACTGCCGCTGCTGGCCGTCGACGTGGAGACCACCGGCCTCAAACCGAAGCGGGACAAGCTGCTGTCCATCGGCTGGGTTCCCGTCGACGGGCGGACCGTCGACCTGTCGGGGGCCGGCTACGCCGTCCTCCGGGAGACGGACGTGGGGGAATCCGCCACCATCCACCACCTCACCGACGATCAGGTCGCTCTGGGGATGGACACGCCCACGGCTCTGGAGCAGTTGCTCACCGCGCTGAGCGGCCGGGTGTTGCTCGCCCACTTCGCGCCGCTGGAGACCGGTTTTCTCTCCCACGCCTGCCGCAGACATTTCGGCGTCGGGTTGGAGGTGCCCGTGATCGACACCTTCGCGCTGGAACGGCGTCGCATGGAACGGATGAGCACCTACCCACGGGGCGAGGATCTGCGGCTTCCCCGGGTGCGGCATCGCTATAACCTGCCGTTCTACCGCAGCCACAATGCCTTGTCGGATGCTCTGGCCTGCGCTGAGCTGTATCTGGCGATTACCGCGCACTCGAACTTTCAGGCATTGAGGGACGTGGCCGGGTAGGTCACGGCCCCGTCATCACCGAACACGGCGCCGACGGTGGGTTCCGCCGGGGTGATCTTGCCCGGTCCCATGACGTGGAGGACCCGTTCGCCGTGGGCGAGAAGATGGTCGGAGATCAGGCGGCGATGGCACCGCCACCACACGGCCTCGGAACACAGCACGGCCGGGCGGACGGCGTCGACGGAGCGCAGCCGGTCCAACCCCGCCTGAAACTCCTCGGACAGGGCGTAGTCGGCGTAGTTGTGGAAGCTGCGGTTCTCCCAGAAACCGTTGACCTCGTCGGGAATGTCGCGCTGACGTGGGCGTCGACCGGTGAGGGCGACCTCGTGCCGGTACCCGATATCCGCACCCCTCAGGGACCCGGCCAGGTTCTCCTGATCGAACCAGGGATACTTCCGTGAGCCGGGCAGACGACGGACGTCGACGATCAGGTCAACCTCGGCTGTTCGAAGCATGTCAAGGAAGTCATCGAGCTCCAGGTTGGAATGGCCGACAGTGCAGAATTCACGCTCGGGGTTCGCGTGCGGGACGGTCTGGGGCATGGCGCTGATCGTACCTCTCACCCTTTCGGGGTATCGCAGGCCGCGTCGGGTTCCGGCAAATCTCAACTGGATTGCCAGGGCCATCTTCACGACATTATCCGGGCATAAAGACGGGGACGGGTCACCTTGTGAAGTCATGATCCTAAAACCGCAGCTTGCCGGGACCTTTTGGGTCGACCCCGAATCGCCGCCGTCCGTCCGGGCTTGTAGGATGACCGTTATGCGTTTTGGAAGAGTAGCCACCCCTGATGGCATGTGTTTCGCCGTGATCGACGGCAACGAGGACAACGGCGAGAAGTTGATCGCCAAGGAGATTGAGGGCACCCCCTTCACCGAGCCGAACTACACCGGCCGGGAATGGGCGCTGGAGGACGTGAAACTGCTCGCCCCGATGCTGCCGAGCAAGGTCGTGGCCATCGGCCGCAACTACGCCGACCACGTGGCCGAGGTGTTCAAGCAGTCCGCGGATTCTCTGCCGCCGACGCTGTTCCTCAAGCCCCCGACCTCCGTGGTCGGACCCGAGGCCGCCATCAAGATCCCCGAGTTCGCCACCAAGGTCGAGTTCGAGGGTGAGCTGGCCGTGGTCATCGGCAAGCCCTGCAAGAATGTCAAGGCCGCTGACTGGAAGTCCGTCGTCCTGGGTTACACCATCGTCAACGACGTCTCCTCCCGTGACCTGCAGTTCGCTGACGGCCAGTGGGCACGTGCCAAGGGCATCGACACCTTCTGCCCGCTCGGCCCCTGGATCGAGACCGACATCGATTCGATCGACATCGACGACCTGCCCATCAAGGCCCGCCTGACCCATGACGGCGAGACCGCCGTCAAGCAGGACTCCAATTCAGACCAGATGATCATGAAGATGGGTGAGATCATCGAGTTCATCACCGCCTCCATGACCCTCCTGCCGGGCGACGTCATCTGCACCGGTTCGCCCGCGGGCACCGAGGAGATGGTCCCGGGCGACTACATCGAGGTTGAGATCCCGGGCATCGGTAAGCTGGGCAATCCGATTGAGCGTGCCTGAGCGCTCCCAGGAGGACTCCGCGTCCTTCTATCCCGAGGGGCAGCGCTGGTCCGGACATCCGAACCTGGCGCTCACCCGTGAGGCCGGCCGGCTGAACCCCGGCACGGCCCTCGACGTCGGTTGTGGGGAGGGCGCTGACCTCGCCTGGCTGGCCGAGCATGGTTGGCAGGCCACCGGCATCGACCCTGTCGACGCCGCCGTGGAGCGCACCCGTGCGCTCATCGACGCCCGCGGACTCACCGCGGGAGTCGAGCAGGTCACCCTGGCAGATTTCTCCCCCGATGGGCCCTTCGATCTCGTCGCCTGCAGCTACCTTCCGGTGCGGGAGGAAGCCATCGCGGACGTCGAGAAACTCATTTCCCCCGGCGGCGTCCTGCTGTGGGTCCACCACGATTTCGGCGACGACAACCCACGCGGCTTCGTCCCGCCCGCGCGCGTCGCCAAACTACTCGGCGACGACTTCACCGTCATCCATCTGACGACGACAGACCGTGACGTCCGACTCGGGGCCGGCGCCCATCACCACAGGGACGTGGTCCTGGTGGCGGCCCGGGCCGGTTAGAGGCCCAGGGAACGCAGGATCGTCCGCAGCTTCGCGGTCGTCTCCTCGAGCTCATCCTCCGCCACCGAATCAGCGACGATGCCGCCACCGGCCCAGGCGCGGGCCGAGCGGCCGTCACCGTCGACCTCCGCGCAGCGGATGGCCACCATGTACTCCCCGTCACCGGAGTCATCGCACCAGCCGACCGCCCCGGCATAGAAACGGCGATCCGACTCCGCGGTCTGGATCAACGCCTCCGCCGCATCCGTCGGCGTGCCGCAGATCGCCGGCGTGGGATGCACCCGCAGGGCCAGCTCCAGGGCCGTCGTCGACGGATCCTTCAGCGTCCCGACGATCGGGGTGGCCAGGTGCCACATCTCGTTCGTCTTCGTCACCTCCGGGTGGGCCGGGATGTCCAGCCGAGCGCACAACGGAGCCAACGCGTCCCGGATATGGTCGACCACGAAGCGGTGCTCCTCCAGATCTTTGCCGGAGGTGCGCAGACGCGTGCCGATGACCGCATCACGGTCCCGGTTGGCGTCGCGCGGTGCGGAACCCGCCAGGGGATAGGCCGAGACCGTCGAACCCTGTTTCTTCACCAGCACCTCCGGCGAGGAACCCACGAGCATGTTTCCCTTGCGCCCGGCCGGACTGAGGTCCGCGATGAAACCGTCCCGGTTGAACGAGTTGTCGATCAGGCGGGCGGCCACCAGCAACGGATCCACCGGCGGGTCGAAGGCGATGTCGACCGCCCGGGCAAGAACGACCTTGTCCAGCTTCGACTGCCGGATGGTGCCGATGGCCGCCTCCACCCGTCGCAGATGCTCCTGCGGCTCAGGGTCCACCCCGGAGATCTCGGCGTGCAGCACCGAACCCGGACCCTGCCGGTAGTGGGAGTGCGGCTCCAGCGGACCGTCCTCCCGGATGATCTTCTCCGGCACCGTCAACGCAGCCTCGGCGTCCCGGTCGAAAGGCAGGGCACCGACGACCATCGGCACCCGCCCGGCGCGCAGCGCCTCCACGGCGGCCCAGGGGTCTGTGAAGGTCTCCACGCTGCCCTGGGTGCGCACCGAACCGTGCGCACGGGAAAGTAGGAAATCCGGCGCGGTGACAGGGCGGTGGGCACACATG
>CAYSIP010000069.1:0-11593 GCA_964431055.1 uncultured Corynebacterium sp.
TGACCTCGGTCGGCCAGGTCTACCCGCGCTCGCTCGACTTCGAGGCGCTCTCCGCCGTCGTGCAGCTCGTCGCCGGTCCCTCCAACCTGGCCACCACGATCCGCCTGATGGCCGGCATCGAGCTCGTCACCGAGGGCTTCAAGGAGGGCCAGGTCGGCTCGTCGGCGATGCCGCACAAGATGAACGCCCGCTCCTGCGAGCGCGTCGGCGGCCTGCAGGTCATCCTGCGTGGTTACCTCACCATGGTCGCCGACCTGGCGGGCCAGCAGTGGAACGAGGGTGACGTATTCTGCTCCGTCGTCCGCCGTGTCGCGCTCCCCGACGCCTTCTTCGCCCTGGACGGCATGTTCGAGACCTTCCTGACGGTCCTCGAGGAGTTCGGCGCCTTCCCCGCCATGATTGACCGGGAGCTCGAGCGCTACCTGCCCTTCCTGGCCACCACCCGTATCCTCATGGCCGCCGTCCGCGCGGGCGTCGGCCGGGAGACCGCCCATGAGGTCATCAAGGAGCACGCCGTCGCCGTCGCGCTGAACATGCGTGAGAACGGCGCCGACCAGGACCTCATCGACCGTCTGGCCGCCGATGACCGCCTGCCGCTGGGCAAGGCGGATCTCGACGCCGCCCTGGCCGACAAGAAGGCCTTCATCGGCGCCGCGGACTCCCAGGTCTCCCGGGTGATCTCCCGCATCCAGGACGTGGTGGGCAACCACCCGCAGGCCGCCGCCTACCGCCCCGGCGAGATTCTGTAGGACCCTCAGTGGCCGGGGAGGAACAGGGACACCGTCTCCAGCGCATCCCCGAGTCCGCCGGAGGAACTGCCCGACGAGCCCTGCCTGTCGGGGGCGGGCTGGGGCTGGGCCTCGCCCACGTCGGAGCCGGTGCGCATCCCTTCCACGCAGTTCCCGCGGATCCGCTGCAGGGTGGGCAGGTGATATCCGTTGCGCAGTTCTCGCGCGGCCTCCCCGGTCCGGTCCTGCTTGCCCGCCGCGGACCCCTGGAAGGCGCGGGAGAGCAGCGTGTCGTCGGCGAAGGAGAACGGCCCGACCAGGGCGTAGTAGTTCGACTCGAACGGGTCGGGCCGCTCCGGCCAGTCCGGCCAGTTCTGTTCCCGCTGGTACTCCACCTCGGCTCGGTCCCCGCTCCATACGTAGGCGTCCAACATCGTCTCGGGCAACGCCAGCTGCGGTGTGAGCAGCGGGAGCTCGACCCCCGGTGAGTGCGGCACGGCGATGATCACCTCCACCTCGGCCGGGGTGAATCCCCTGCCGGTGAGCTCCCGGTGGATCTCGTCGCGCAGGGCGGTGGCCCTCGCCCGGTCCTCGGTGGGGTAGCGGGCCGTGTCCAGCCGGCCGTGCCGGTCGATCAGGGCGTCCAGCTCCGTGAACTGCCGCTTGAGCCGGATGTCCGAGCGGATGTCGTGGACCACCGCCCGGAAGTCCCGGATCAGGGCGGTCCGGTAGTCGCGCAGCTTGTCGCGGTCGACGGCCGACGGCGCGATGGTGCAGTGCCGCTCGCCGTCGACGGTCCGGTAGCGAAGCTCCGGATCCGCCTGCGCCACCGGCGCCGCGGCCACCGCAAGGGCCACCGCGATCACCGCCGCACCCCACCGCCGACATGTCTTACCAGTCATCCCACACAACTCCCGTCTCAGAAATCACAGATACCTCATCAGTTACAAGCCTTCCCAGTGAATCAGGCCCGGTGAGAGGCCGCAACGGACGGCTCCGCAGTTCGATTACCCAACCACCCCCGGCGGGTCTAAACTCCATGGCTATGCGCCCTGAGCTGTCCGAGTACAACCACCTCTCCGCCGGGAAGGTCCGCGAGATCTACGAGATCGATGACGAGACCCTCCTCATGGTGGTCTCTGACCGTATTTCCGCGTACGACCACATCCTCGAGCCCGAGATCCCCGACAAGGGCCGCGTGCTCACCGCGATGAGCGTGTTCTTCTTCAACGCCATCGACTTCCCCAACCACCTCGCCGGGCCGATCGACGATCCCCGCATCCCCGAGGAGGTCCTCGGGCGTGCGCTGGTGGTCAAGAAGCTGAACATGCTGCCCTTCGAGTGCGTGGCCCGCGGTTACCTCACGGGTTCCGGCCTGGCGGAGTATCGGGCGGACGGCACCGTCTGCGGCATCGAGTTGCCCGTCGGGCTGACCGAGTCCTCCCGTCTCGCGGAGCCGATCTTCACCCCGGCCACCAAGGCGGAGCTCGGTGACCACGACGAGAACGTCTCCTTCGACGCGGTCGTCGCCAAGCTGGGCAAGGCCCGCGCCGAGGAGCTGCGCGAGGCGACCCTGCGCATCTACTCGGAGGCCGCCGCCCTCGCGGAGGCCAAGGGCATCATCCTCGCCGACACCAAGTTCGAGTTCGGCCTCGACGCCGACGGCACCCTGGTGCTCGCCGATGAGGTGCTCACCCCCGATTCCTCCCGCTACTGGCCGGCCGGGGGTTATGAGGAGGGCAAGGTGCAGCCCAGCTTCGACAAGCAGTACGTGCGCAACTGGCTGACCTCCCCGAAGTCCGGCTGGGACAAGAACAGCCAGACCCCGCCGCCGGTGCTGCCCGGCTCCGTGGTGGAGGCCACCCGCGAACGTTACGTCGAGGCCTACGAGCGCCTCAGCGGGCAGAAGTTCGCCGACTGGGTCGGTTGCTGCGTGTAGCCGTGGTCCGGGGGGTGACTACCATCGGAGGACATGGCTGAACCCGTGAAACCCCCGCTGGCCCCCCGACACCCCGTGACCAGGTCCTTCCATGGTCGCGATTTCGTTGACGACTACGAGTGGCTGCGTGACAAAACCGCGCAGGAGACCCTCGACCACCTCAACGCGGAGAACGACTACACCGCGGCTGAGACGAAACACCTGGACCAGTTGGCGGAGAACATTTACTCCGAGATCAAGTCCCGGGTGAAGCAGACGGACATGTCCGTCCCCGTCCGCTCCGGTGATTTCTGGTACTACGGGCGCACCGAGGAGGGCAAGGACTACGGTTACTCCTGCCGCCTGCCCGTCGCCGCCACCGATGATCCCTGGATCCCGCCGACCATCCCGGAGACCGGCCGCCCCGACGGCGAACAGCTCCTGCTCGACCTCAATGAGCTGGCTGAGGGCCACGAGTTCTTTTCCCTCGGCGCGTCGAGCGTGACCACCTCGGGACGCTACCTCGCCTATTCCGTGGACACGGAGGGCGACGAGCGTTTCGACCTGTTCATCAAGGACCTGGAGACCGGTGAACTGCTCGAGGACCGCCTGACCGGCATTTTCTACGGCGCCACCTGGGCCGGTGAAGAGTACCTGTTCTACCAGCGCGTCGACGACGCCTGGCGCCCCGACACTGTGTGGCGACACAAGATCGGCACCCCGGTCGAGGAGGACGTCCTCGTCTTCCGGGAGGAGGACGAGCGCTACTTCACCGGTGTCGGCGCCACTCGCAGCGAGCGCTACATCTTCATCGAGTCCGCCTCCAAGCTCACCTCCGAGACCCGCGTGATCGACCTGGCTGACCCCACCGCCGAGTTCGAGGTCCTGTGGGAGCGCGAACCCGGCGTGGAGTACTCGGTCGACCACGCCGTCATCGACGGCGAGGACCGCTGGGTGGTCACCCACAACGCCACCGGCCCGAACTTCGCGGTCGGGGAGTGCGCCGCCCTGCGCGGGCCGGACCTGCCCGGCCTGCGCGAGCTCACCGAGCTGATCGCCCACCGCGACGACGTCCGCATCGAGGGGGTCGACACCTTCCAGCACCAGATCATCGCCGCTTATCGACGCGGCGCGATCGGCCGCCTGGCCATCATGGTCCTGCCCGAGAATGGTTACGGAGAATTCCGCGAACTCGACTTCGACGAGGAGCTCTACACCGCAGGTTCCCTGGGTAACCCGGAATGGGACGCCCCCGTCATCCGCATTTCCTACGGTTCCTTCACCACCCCGGCCCAGCTCTTCGACTACCGCGTGGCCACCGGTGAGTTCACCCTGCTCAAGGAGCAGGAGGTCCTCGGCGGTTACAACCGGGAGGACTACACCGCCTACCGGCTGTGGGCCACCGCGCCCGACGGGGAGCGGGTCCCGGTCTCGGTCGTCCACCGCGCCGACCTCGACGTCGACAAGCCCCAGCCCACCCTGCTCTACGGTTACGGCTCCTATGAGTCCAGCATCGACCCGGGCTTTTCCATCGCGCGGCTGAGCCTCATGGACCGCGGCATGATCTTCGCCGTGGCCCACGTGCGCGGCGGCGGTGAGATGGGTCGGCGCTGGTATGACGACGGCAAACAATTGAGCAAGAAGAACACCTTCACCGACTTCATCGCCGTCGCCGACGACCTGATCGCCCGCGGTCTGACCGAGCCGTCGAAGCTGGTGGCCGAGGGCGGGTCCGCCGGCGGCATGCTCGTCGGCGCCGTGGCCAACCTGGCCGGCGACCGCTTCGCCGGCATCCAGGCCGTGGTCCCCTTCGTCGACCCGCTGACCTCCATGCTCAAGCCCGAACTGCCGCTGACGGTCACCGAATGGGATGAATGGGGCGATCCCTTCCACGACCCGGAGGTCTACGACTACATGGCCTCCTACGCCCCCTACGAGAACATCGGGGCCAGGGACTACCCCGACATCCTGGCGGTGACCTCCCTGAACGACACCCGGGTGCTCTACGTCGAACCGGCGAAGTGGATCGCGCAGCTGCGCGCGAGCGCCACCGGTGGGCAGTTCCTGCTCAAGACGGAGATGTCCGCCGGCCACGGGGGTGTGTCCGGCCGCTACTCCAAGTGGCGTCAGACCGCTTTCGAGTACGCCTGGACCCTGCACAAGGCGGCGGGCGTGACGGAGTGACACGGGGACGCTGTGATCTGGGGCGCCCGCCGCGACAGGGCGCGGGCGCCGTGGGATAATCGGGCGCATGCGCGGCCATCTCCTGGTATCGATCTCCAGCATCTTCGACGAGACCCGGTCAGCGGTGACGGAGATGGTCGACGCCCTCGATGAGGCGGGAATCCCCGTGTCCCTGCTGGTGGCGCCCTATATCGACGGCAACTGGCGGCTGGCCCACGACACCGGCACCCACGAGTGGCTGCTCGCCCAGCAGGAGGCGGGCCGGGTGATCATCCTCAACGGTTTCGACCAGGCCGTCCAGGGCCGTCGCGCCGAGTTCGCCAACCTCGACGCCCATGAGGCCCGCCTGCGGTTGGCGGGCGCGACGCGGCAGATGTCCCGGCTGGGTTTCGACACCGACATCTTCGCCCCGCCCCGCTGGCATCTGTCGCCGGGCACCCTCGAGGTGCTGCCGCAGTTCGGTTTCCGCCTGGCCGCCTCGACCCGGGGGCTGCATCACCTGCCGGACGGGAGCTTCCACCAGTGCCGCAACCTCTCCGTCGGCGAGGGTTTCGGCGCCGCGAAGTGGTGGCGACGCAATGTCATCCGAGCCGCCGAGCGGGGCGCCTCACGGGGCAATTCCATCCGACTGTCCATCTCCGGGCGCAACCTGCTGGAGGGCAAGGTGGCCAGGGATTTCCGACACGCCGCCATCCGCGCGGTCGAGTCAGGGGCGGAGCCGGGGGACTACGGGATCTTCACCGCTGTCTGAGGTTCTCCGTTCTTGCGGTCCGGACGTGACGGGGCGGTATAGTGCACCACAGATGTTGTACGCATCACTTATCTAGATCCGTTCCGTCACTGCCTGAGGAAAGAGCCTTTCCCCCATGACCACCACCCTGACCCTCCAGTCCCAGCTGATCATCGGCCACGAGGCCCGTCCCGCCACCGGGGACGCCACCTTCGAGCGCCTCCACGCGCAGAAGGGCCACGTGGTGACCACCGGCGCCGCGGCCACCGTCGAAGACGCGATCGCGGCCGTCGAATCCGCCGCGGAGGCCTTCCCGGGTTGGGCGGCGACCGGCCCGACGAAGCGCCGCGCCATCCTCCTCAAGGCGGCGGACCTGCTGGAGGAGCGCTCCGAGGAGTTCATCGAGACGATGATGGCGGAGGTGTCCGCTCCCGCGGACTGGGCCGGGTACAACGTCTTCCTCACCACCCAGTGCCTCCGCGAAGCCGCGGGCCTGGCCTCCCAGCTGGTGGGCGAGACCATGCCCAACGACCGGGGTGTGCTGTCGATGACCGTGCGCCAGCCCGCCGGCGTGGTGCTGAGCATGGCGCCCTGGAACGCCCCCGGCGTGCTGGGCATGCGCTCGTTGGCCTACCCGATCGTCTGCGGCAACCCGGTGGTCTTCCGCGGTTCGGAGGGCAGCCCGCGCACCCACCAGATGCTGGTCGAGGTCCTCAACGACGCGGGTCTGCCCGCGGGCGTCGCCAACTTCATCACCAACGCGCCGGCGGATGCTGACGCCGTGGTCGGCGCCATGATCGAGCACCCCGCCGTGCGCCGCATCAACTTCACCGGCTCCACCAAGGTCGGCCGCATCATCGCGGAGAAGGCCGCCCGCCACCTCAAGCCGGTGCTGCTCGAGCTCGGCGGCAAGGCCCCGCTGGTGGTGCTTGATGACGCCGACGTCGACGGCGCCGTCAACGCGGCCGTCTTCGGCGCGTTCATGTACCAGGGCCAGATCTGCATGTCGACCGAGCGCATCGTCCTGGACGAGGTCATCGCGGATGAGTTCATGGAGAAGTTCACCGCCCGCGTCGGAGAGCTCAGGGCGGGGGATCCCACCGAGGACCAGTCCGTGCAGATCGGCTACGTCTATCAGCCGCAGACCGGCGAGCGGATCAACGTTCTGATCGACGACGCCGTGGGCAAGGGCGCGAGCATCGCGGTCGGCGAGCGGGCCGACAACGCCGCCCTGCCGGCCACCGTCCTCGACCACGTCACCCCCGACATGGACGTCTACCACGAGGAGACCTTCGCCCCCGTCACCACGGTGGTGCGGGTGAGCGGTTATGACGAGGCGATCGCCACCGCCAACGACACCGAGTACGGCCTGGCCGCGGCCGTCCACGGCACCGACTCCTACCGCACCCTGCAGGCGGCGATGGCCATCCAGGCCGGCCACGTCCACATCAACGGCGCCACCGTGCAGAACGACGCCAACGCCCCCTTCGGGGGCATGAAGAACAGCGGTTACGGTCGTTTCGACGGCCGCAGCGTCATCCGCGAATTCACCGAGGAGAAGTGGATCACCATCGAGAACCCGCAGCAGCGCTACCCGCTGTAGAGCTAGCCTGGCGGACATGACCGACACCGCACTGACCGACATCCGGCTGAACCTCAACGACCAATCCGGCACGACGCTGGGCGAACTCGCGCCCGGCCAGCTCGTACTCATCGTCAACACCGCCTCGGAATGTGGGTTCACCCCGCAGTACGAGGGCCTCCAGCAGCTGCAGGAGACCTATTCCGACCGCGGTTTCACCGTCCTCGGCGGGCCCTGCGACCAGTTCGGCGGCCAGGAGCCGGGGACCGACGAGGAGGTCCGGGAGTTCTGCACGACGAACTTCTCCGTGACCTTCCCGCTGCTCTCCAAGGTCGAGGTCAACGGCCCGGAGGCGCACCCGTTGTTCCAGCGGCTGAGCGCCATCGCGGACGCAGAGGGCGAGGGCGGCGACGTGAAGTGGAACTTCGAGAAGTTCCTCGTCGCCCCCGACGGTGAGGTGCTCGGCCGGTTCCGCTCGAGGACCACTCCCCAGGACCCGGAGCTGGTCGGGTTGATCGAGCAGCACCTGCCGAACTGAGACCGGCCCCGCACACACGTAGTCACCCCGCCGCACCTGGATCCTCAGGCTCGGCGGGGTGACTGGCTTCGCGGACGAACTTAGCGACTGCCGGAACTGCTGCCCAGGGCGCTGCTCAGACCGCTGCGGCCCGGCTCGGCGGGCTCCGAAGGCTCGCCGAGGGTGAACCCGACCTTGATCGGGTCGTGGTCGGAGGAACGGAACGGGGAGTCGTCGTGGAAGTCGACGACGTTGTAGTTGCGGCGCGAGTACTCGAAGGCGATCGACTCGTCGGCGTTGATGTTCCACACGCGGGCGTCCCGCACCAGCTCCATGGCGGCCTCATTGCCGAGGGCGTGGTCCAGGGAGCCGAGGCGGCCGCCGAACTGGTAGGTCGGTTCGTTTCCGGCGTGGGACTTGTTGATGTTGGTGAAGCCGCCGTTCTCCAGGACCGTCATCGCGGTCTCCTCGGTGTAGGAGTTGATGTCGCCGAGGATGAAGGTGGGCGTGCCCTCCCAGTCCTCCTGCGCGTTCAGGTGCCCGAGCAGGGCCTCGGACTGGCTGGCGCGCACGTTCGGGTTGTTGCCCTGGCCATCGCCGGCGTCGGCGTCGCCGCGGGTGACGGAACCCTTGGACTTGAAGTGGTTGACCACCGCGACGAAGGACTCCTCGCGATCACCGACCGGGGCGAATTCCTGGGCCAACGGCTGGCGGGCGGTGCCGGTGAAGGCCCGGTCGTCGAAGATGCGGGATTCACCGACCGGTTCAACGGTGTCAGGGTTGTAGATGAAGCCCACGCGGATGTAGTCCTCGTCGGTGCCCGGCTCGGCGGGGGACTCCGCGGCGGCCCAGTTGCCGCCGGCGGCGTTCAGGGCGTCGACAAGCTTGTTCAGCGACTCGTCGCGGCGCTCCACCTCGCCGGTGACGGTGGCGGTGTTCTCGATCTCCTCCAGGCCGAGGACGTCGACGTCGAGGGCGTTGATGGCCGCGACGATCTTCTCCTGCTGGTCGGCGAAGGCCTCCGGGGAGTAGGCGCCGCGGACGTCGCAGTAGTTCGTGGCGACCGGGTTGCCGTCGCGGTCGGTGTAGGCCTCGCACCCCTCCTCGTCCCGGCCGAGGGAGGTGAAGTAGTTCAGCACGTTGAAGGAGGCGATGGAGTAGTCGCCCTCCACCGTGTCCATCGCGCCCAACTCGGCGGCGCGGGAGTCCTCCCAGGCGATCGGAAGCTCGGCGGCGGAGTTGTCGCCGGTGATCGGGGTGGTCGGCTGGAAACGCCAGGAGTTGTGGCTGTAGTGGACGACCACCGGGTTCTGGAAGTCGACGAGGTCGCCCGTGCGCAGCGACTTGATCGTGGCGCCGCCGTCCTGGGAGATGTAGGGCAGCGGGACGTCCGGGGCGGCGGTCAGATAGCTCGGCGAGCGGCCGTCGTCGAGCAGGACCTCCTGCTCGGCCTGCTCCGCCATCAGCTGCTGCACGGGGGAGTCGGGGTCCGTGTCCGGGGCGTGGACGTCGGTGCCCTGTCGGAAGGCCTCGGTGCCCGGGGCCAGGCCGATCTCGCCGAAGGTGTTCAGCGCGTAGTTGTCGCTCACGGTGTAATCACCGGTGGGCTGGACGAGCATGGACTCGTAGGCCTCCCGGGCGTCATCGCCGGCCGGCAGGTGCTCGATCGCGACCGGTTCAACCGGGGCGAACGCCTCAGCCGGGGCGGTGAGGGTCGCGTTGCTCAGCTGGGTGACCTCGTAGTGCTCGCCGGCCTGGCCGGTGACGGTCAGTGACTCACCGATCTCGGGGTAAGCGTCGGATGCGCCCAGGTAGACGAAGATGCCGTGCGAGGCGTCACCGGCCCCCTGCAGCTCACCACCGGTGCCCGGGGTCTGCAGGTAGAAACCGTTCCGGCCGCCGTCCGGGTAGACGCCCGTGACGACGCCCTCGGTGGTCACCGTCCGGCCGTTGAGCGGGGTGGCCGCGCCGGTGCCCTGGATCTCGGCGATCGGGATGACCTCATCGGGTTCGATCGGATCGACGGGATCCTCAGGGGCGGCGGGTGCGTCACCCTCGCCGAAAGTCTCACCCGCAGTGTTGGTCGGGGACGGGGCGCCGACGGTGAAATCGGCGGCGTTGTCGTCGGTGTCGACGCCTTCCGGGGAGCGCTGCGCGGAGGTCGTGTTGCTCAGGGCCGGGGTGGCGCCGCCTTCGGAGAGGTTCGCGTTGCCGAAGCCGACGAGGTCGGTCTCGGTGCCGTCGGCATCGGAGAGCCTCACGGCGCCGTTCTTGCCGGCCATGTTTACCTGGCCGGTGGCGTCGGCGGCCGGGGTGACCTCGCCCCCGTTGCCCTCGGCCATGTTGATGAGGAAATGACCCTGGGCGGGGATGGATCCGTTCAGGACGAGGGAACCGCCGGAGTTACCTCCGGCCGAGAAATATTCGACCGTCATGCCGGTGAGCTCGATGGCC
The DNA here is from genome assembly GCA_964431055.1 of uncultured Corynebacterium sp. GTDB lineage: Bacteria > Actinomycetota > Actinomycetes > Mycobacteriales > Mycobacteriaceae > Corynebacterium. Next base: position 10,114 of record CAYSIP010000069.1, read on the forward strand.
TCATCGGTGGGGTTGAACAGCTCGATGAAGTCGTGGGTGAGGGTGGCGCCGGAGTTGCCGCCACCGCCGTAGACCTCGTTGATGACGACGTCGTTGCCGTCCGGTGCCGCGGTGGCGGTGGGGACGAGCAGGACGCTGGCCGCGGTCGCGGCGGCGACCCCGGCGGCCAGGACGCGCCCGCGGGTCGGGGCGGTCACCCGGCGGGCGGGGGAGGAGGGAAGAGACATGTGAGGAGCCTTCTGAGGAGGATTCGCGGGAACCATCGGAAAAGCCCGACTCCGCCGGGGCCCGGTGGAGACGGCTGGTCTGCACCGGCTGGGCGTCATCGGGAAGGGGAATGAGGCAATGAGCCAGTGATAGTCCTAATGGATGGCGCGGGATTGTGCCGGGGAGGGATTTCCGCCACCCGCACCTTTACCGGCAGGTGGATGAGAATTCACCCGCCGGATACCCGGTGGTGATTCCGGTTTAACCCTGGGGTCTGACCGGGCGCCCGAGCAGGGCGGAGACCTTTAGGGAGTTTTGCTTTGGCCCGCTAGACTAAAACCCGACCAATTCCGGCGAAGATAAGGGAATACAGTGGCCCGTGTTGTTGTGAATGTCATGCCGAAGGCGGAGATCCTGGACCCCCAGGGTCAGGCCGTCCACCGCGCCCTGGGGCGTATCGGTGTCGCCGGCGTCAGTGACGTCCGTCAGGGCAAGCGTTTCGAGCTGGAGGTGGACGACTCCGTCTCCGCCGCCGACCTCGAGAAGGTTGCCGAGACGCTGCTGGCCAACACCGTCATCGAGGACTTCGAGGTGGTTGGCGTGGAGGTCGCTCAGTGACCGCCAAGATCGGAGTCATCACGTTCCCGGGCACGCTCGACGATGTCGACGCTCTCCGGGCCGTGCGTCTCGCCGGCGCTGAGCCGGTCAACCTGTGGCACGCCGACACCGACCTGGGTGGCGTCGACGCCGTCGTCGTCCCCGGTGGTTTCTCCTACGGCGATTACCTGCGCAGCGGCGCCATCGCCGCCATCGCCCCGATCATGCGCTCCGTCGTCGAGGCCGCCGGCAAGGGCATGCCTGTCCTGGGCATCTGCAACGGTTTCCAGATCCTCACCGAGGCCGGCCTGCTGCCGGGTGCGCTGACCCGCAATGAGGGCCTGCACTTCCACTGCACCGACGCCTGGCTCGAGGTGACCGACAACTCCACCGCATGGACCCGTGACTTCGAGTCTGGCCAGCGGATCCTGGTGCCCGCCAAGCACGGCGAAGGCCGTTTCCAGGCCTCCGCCGAGACCATCGCCGAGCTCGAGGGCGAGGGCCGCGTGGTCTTCCGCTACACGGACAACCACAACGGTTCGGTCAACTCGATCGCCGGCATCAGCAGCGCCGACGGCCGCGTCGTCGGCCTCATGCCCCACCCCGAGCACGCCATCGAGACGCTCACCGGCCCGTCCACCGACGGTCTCGGCCTGTTCCTGTCCGCCATCGGCGC
>CAYSIP010000070.1:0-11549 GCA_964431055.1 uncultured Corynebacterium sp.
CCGGCGTGCAGGACCAGCTGTGGTTCGTCAACGCCCTTGAGGCCTACCTGATCTTCCACTGACCGGTGGGCTGAAGTCCTACCGGGGCGTGTTTCCCTCCGGTTCGACCGGAATCCACAATTGCCCGCTGCCGTGCGTGCCCTCCGGAACCGGCCGCACACTGAGCATCTCCGGCCCCGGGGCCCAGCGGTACGGGTTGGCGGGGAACCACTCGGTGGCGGCATCGACCCACAGACGCTGCAGGGCCCGGGGGAACGCCCCTCGGTGTGGAACACGACCCACAGGCCCGCCGGGACCCCCAGACTCTCCATCCCCGCAGGGACCGGCCGCGTGGTGGCGACGGCCCGCCAGTAATCCAGCTCGCTGCCCGTCGCGCCCGGGTCCTCGAGGTTGTCCATGATCGCGACCACACCCGCAGGATCGGTGTCGGACAACTCCGCCAGCTGCTCGACGGCCGCCCGGTCCAGGCTTCGCCCGAACTCGGCGATCGCCTCGTCCTGGCCTTCACGGACGAGCGGTAGGCGGGTCCTGAAACCCACGATCCGGGACGCCCCCTTCTCCACAATGCGGTGCTCCATCTCGCTGCTCCCTTCGATACGTAGGCGAAACCTCAACCGAGGCTGGGAACGCAGGACCGCCCCCGGGCGCCGCGCCTCCGAGGGCGTGAGCCCGTGCATCGCCCGAAAGGCCCGGTTGAAGGCCTCCGACGACCCGTAGCCGCAGCGGAGGGCGACGTTCAGGACGGTGTGCCCGGCGACGATCTCTCGGCCGCGGCCACCGTCCTCCGCCGCCGGATGTACTCCGAGAGCGGCAGTCCCGACAGGGACGCGAACACCCGCCGGAAGTGATACTCCGAGGTCAAGGCCACCCGGGCCAGTTCGCCCACGTCGATCGGCCCGGACAGGTTCTCCTCGATGAGCTGAATCGCCCGGTTCCATGCCCGTATGCCGTCCCCCCTCACGTTCGTGTCGATCATCGTGGGAGGCCGCCACCCCCCGTCCGCCCGACAATCCGTGCCCGAAAACATGGTCCGAGGCGCGCCGGGGAGACGCATCACACGGTTTCACCGCCGCCCGGTCCCACACCCCGGGAGATCCTCCCGGTCTGGTAGATTGACCCCGCTCAGCACGAAATGACCTCCCCGACCGAAAGGCCCTCATGGCATACTCCGGCCCCTTCCAGCCCGGTGACCGCGTCCAGCTGACCGACGCCAAACGCCGACACTTCACCATCGTCCTGGAACCGGGGGAGGCCTTCCACACCCACAAGGGCCAGATCGCCCACGACGACGTCATCGGCGCCCACGAGGGCACCGTGGTGAAGTCGACCATGGGCGCGGACTACCTGTGCTTCCGCCACCTCATGGTCGACCACGTGCTGTCCATGCCCCGCGGAGCCGCCGTGATCTACCCCAAGGACGCCGCCCAGATCATCCTCGAGGGAGACATCTTCCCCGGCGCCCGCGTCCTCGAGGCCGGCGCCGGCTCCGGGGCACTGAGCATGTCGCTGCTGCGCGCCATCGGCGAACGCGGCACACTCATCTCCTACGAGATCCGCGAGGACCACCTCGAATTCGCCGAGAACAACGTCGACGAATTCTTCGGCGGCCGCCCCGCCACCTGGGCCCCCCGCCTCGGCGACCTCAAGGACGTCTCCGCCGACGAGCTCGGCGGCCCCGTCGACCGGGTCATCCTCGACATGCTCGAACCCTGGGAATGCCTCGACGTCGTCCGCGACATCCTCATCCCCGGCGGCGTGTTCATGACCTACGTCGCCACCGTGCCCCAGCTGATGAAGGTCATGGAGGGCATCCGCGAACTCCAGTGCTTCACCGAGCCGAAGGCCTGGGAATCCCTCGTGCGTGAATGGAAGGTCGAGGGTCTGGCCACCCGCCCCGAACATCGCATGAACGCCCACACCGCCTTCCTCGTCTGGGCCCGACGCCTCGCCGACGGCGTCACCCCGCCCCGCCCACAGCGCCGCGCCCGCCGATAAGCGGACCAGGCGCGCCGGGCCCGGGCCCCCGCCCCCGAACAGTGGTGAACGACCGATCCACGCCCGGACCTGCGCTAGATTGGGCCCATGGACACCGGACCCGACACCTCCTCGACCACCTCTGCATTCACCGAGGTGACGGACCTCAAGCGTCAGCTCCAGTCCCTGGGCTCCCGCAACGCGAAACTCTCCCAACTGCTCAAGGATTCGCGGGAACGCCTCAAAGACCTCGCCGCCCAGATCGACCGCCTCGGCGAACCCGCCTCCACCTACGGCATCTTCCTCGCCCACGGTGAGAAGGGACGCGACGCCGAGATCTACACCTCCAACCGGCGCATGCGCCTGAAGGTCTCCCCGAACGTCGACGCGGCCGACCTCGTCCCCGGCGCCCTCGTCCGTCTGGGGGACGGTTCCGTCGTCGTCGAGGTCTGCGGATTCGAGAAATCCGGCGACCTGGCCATGCTCACCGAGCGCATCGGCCACCACCGCGCCCTGGTCTCCGCCACCAACGGGGAGGAGAAGGTCGTCCACCTCGCCGAGCCGCTGCTGGACACCGCCCGCGCCGGCGACGCCCTGCTGGTGGACACCCGCGCCGGGTTCGCGTTCGAGCGCATCCCGAAGACGGAGGTCTCCCAGCTGTCGCTGGAGGAGGTCCCCGAGGTCACCTACGACGACGTCGGCGGGCTCGAGGACCAGATCGATCAGATCCGCGACGCCGTCGAGCTGCCCTTCGCGCACCCGGACCTCTACCGCACCTACCGGTTGTCCCCGCCGAAGGGGGTGCTGCTCTACGGCCCGCCCGGTTGCGGCAAGACGATGATCGCCAAGGCGGTCGCCAACTCCCTGTCCTCACGGATCGGGGACGGCTCCGCCTCCTATTTCCTCAACGTCAAGGGCCCTGAGCTGCTCAACAAGTTCGTGGGTGAGACCGAGCGCCGCATCCGGTTGATCTTCGAGCGCGCCCGGGAGCTGGCCTCCGAGGGCCGACCGGTGATCATCTTCTTCGACGAGATGGAGTCGATCTTCCGCACCCGTGGTTCGGGCGTGTCCTCCGACATGGAGACCACCGTGGTCCCGCAGCTGCTCACCGAGCTCGACGGCGTGGAGAACCTCACCAACGTCATCATCATCGGCGCGACCAACCGCGAGGAGCTCATCGACCCGGCGCTGCTGCGCCCGGGCCGGTTGGACGTGAAGATCCGGGTGCAGCGGCCCAATAAGGCGGGCGCCCGCGACATCTTCTCCCGCTACCTCACCGAGGACGTGCCGCATTCGGTGCCGGTCGGCGAGCTCATCGACGCCGGCGTCGAGGCGCTGTTCGAGCCGAAGCCCTTCGTGGAGCTCACCCTCGCCGACGGTGGGGTGGAGATGCTGTCCTACTCCGACTTCGTCTCCGGGGCGATGATCGCCAACATCGTCGACCGGGCGAAGAAGCTGGCCATCAAGGAACACATCGCGGGGGTGGACACCGGGGGTGTGGCCGTGCGTCACGTCCTGGAGGCCGTGGAGACCGAGCAGCATGAGAGCGAGGACCTCCCCAACACCTCCAACCCCGATGAATGGAGCCGGATCGGGGGCAGGCACGGGGTACGTGTGATGCACGCCCGCGTGGTCGGTTAGGGTGATTCCCATGACTCGTTTTATGGGAACCGAAACCGAATACGGGATCGCGACCCCGTCCGATCCGGAGGTGAGTCCCATCCTGACCTCCACCCACGCCGTCGTGGCCTACGCCGCCATGAACACGGGTGCCCGGTCACGCTGGGATTATGAGGAGGAGTCCCCGCTCAAGGATTCCCGTGGTTTCGACCTGCGCCGCTACCGCACGGTGCCCGTCGTCGAGCCCGACGCGGTCGGCATCGCCAACGTCGTCACCACCAACGGCGCACGCTTCTACGTCGACCACGCGCATCCCGAGTATTCCTCCCCGGAGTGTTCCAACGCCTACGACGCGATGGTCTACGACGCCGCCGGTGATCTCGTGCTGCTGCGCGCCGTCGAGAACGTGCAGGAGCTGCACGAGCAGGGCGTGTCGGTCCTGAAGAACCAGGACCCGTGCCCGCCGCTGAAGTTCTACAAGAACAACGTCGACGGCAAGGGTGCCTCCTACGGCGCGCACGAGAACTACCAGTACTCGCGCAAGACCGACTTCGACCTCCTCACCCAGGCGCTGATCCCGTTCTTCGTCACCCGTCAGGTGGTCATCGGCGCAGGCCGGGTCGGCCTCGGGATGGAGGGGGAGCGGGACGGTTTCCAGATCTCCCAGCGGGCCGACTACTTCCTGCAGGAGGTCTCCCTGGAGACCACCCTCAACCGCGGCATCATCAACACCCGCGACGAGCCGCACGCCAATGCCGTGCACTTCCGCCGCCTGCACACCATCGTCGGCGACGCCAACATGTCCCAGACCGCCACCTTCCTCAAGCTCGGCATGACGAAGCTGGTGCTCGACGCGATCGAGGGGGACGTTGACTTCTCCGACCTGCGCCTGGTCGAGCCCGTCGAGGAGCTCAAGCGGGTCTCCCGTGACCTGAGCCTGGCGCACCGGTTGAAGCTTGTCGACGGCCGGGAGCTCACCGCCCTGGAGGTCCTGGCCGAGTACCGGGCCCGGGTCACCCCGGTCGACGACGTCGACCGCCGCGTCCTGGACACCTGGGACGAGGTCGTCGGGCTGCTGGCCGAGGACCCGTTGAAGACCTCCCACCTGCTGGACTGGACGGCGAAGTGGTCGCTGATCAAGTCCTACCTCGACCGGGGCGTCGACATCTCGGACGCCAAGCTCAAGCTCATTGACCTGCAGTACACCGACATCGACCCGGCCAAGAGCCTCTACCACGCGCTGGTACGCAAGGGACGGATGCGGACCCTGGCCACCGATGAGGAGATCGCGCACGCCGCGGACACCCCGCCGGCGGATTCCCGGGCCTGGTTCCGCGGCGCGATCTCCGCCAAGTTCGGGGAGAACGTCATCGCCGCCAGCTGGCAGACGATGATCCTCAGGTATGAGGGGGGCTCGGCCAAGATCGCCATCACCGCGGTCGACCGGTTCGACCGGGAGCACGTCGGTCACATCATCGACGCCGCGGCGGACGTCGAGGAACTGATCACCGAGCTGGACAAGGCGGGCATCCCGGCCGAGCACTACACCACCCACCACAACAGGGCGCGCATCAACAAGCCGCACGAGCACTAGCGGCGACCGAGACGACCAGAACCCACGAGAAAGGTGACATCCATGTCCTCGAACCAGTCCCAGACCACCGCCGGCGGCGGGGGCGACCACCACGACGACGAGCTGACCACCGGCGCCGGCCAGGCGCAGCTGGACACCACCGGCACCGATGACCTCCTCGACGAGATCGACGGGTTGCTGGAGACCAACGCGGAAGAATTCGTCCGCTCCTACGTCCAGAAGGGTGGGCAGTAGGCCACATGACTCAGGCGCAGGCGCAGGTCCACGCACGCCGCATCGTCGGCGTGGAGACGGAATACGGCATCACCGCGGTCACCCAGGATGGGCAGCACACGCTCAGCCCGGACGAGATCGCCAGGTACCTGTTCCGCCCCGTGGTGAACCGCTATTCCAGTTCGAATATCTTCACCCCGAACGCCTCGCGCCTGTACCTGGACGTCGGCTCCCACCCCGAGATCGCCACCGCCGAGTGCGACAGCCTCACCCAGCTGCTCAACTACGACAAGGCCGGCGACCGGATGGTCGACGATCTGGCGGTGCGCGCGGAACAGGCGCTGGCCGATGACGGCATCGACGCCCGGGTGTTCCTGTTCAAGAACAACGTGGACTCGGTGGGCAATTCCTACGGCTGCCACGAGAATTACCTCATCGGCCGGCACATGTCGCTGAAGAAGCTCGGCAAGCAGCTGCTGCCCTTCATGATCACCCGCCAGTTGATCTGCGGTGCGGGCATGGTCGGCGGTGGACGCCACGGCTACCAGCACGGCTTCGTCGTCTCCCAGCGCGCCGACCAGGTGTGGGAGGGCGTGTCCTCGGCCACGACGCGTTCGCGGCCGATCATCAACACCCGCGATGAACCGCACGGGGACTCCGAGCGGTTCCGCCGCATGCACGTCATCGTCGGTGACTCCAACATGGCCGAACCCACCTTCGCCGTGAAGATCGGCTCCACCCAACTGGTGCTGGAGATGATCGAGGCCGGGGTCCACCTGCCCGACTTCGAGCTGGACAACGCCATCGGCCACATCCGTGACATCGCCCGCGACGAGACCGGTTCCACGCTGCTCGAGCTGAAGGACGGCGGCACGGTGACGGCCCTGCAGGTGCAGCAGGAGATCTGCGCGGCCGCCGCCCGCTGGTTGGACGAGCGCCCCGACCAGGGCACACCGACCGAGGAGCTGGCCCGGGTCGTCGACCTGTGGCAGCGCACGCTGACCGCCATCGAGACGCGGGACTTCTCGGCCGTCGACACCGAGATCGACTGGGTGATCAAGCGCAAGCTGCTCGACCGCTACCGCGGTCGCCTGGGGGAGGACTGGAACCACCCCAAGCTCTCCCAGGTGGACCTGACCTACCACGACATCCGCCCCGGCCGCGGTCTGTTCCCGGTGCTGGAGTCCAAGGGCCTGGTGTCCCGCTGGACCACGGACGAGGACATCGCCGCCGCCGTGCTCGAGCCCCCCGCCACCACCCGCGCCCATCTGCGCGGCCGCTTCCTCACCCACGCGGAACGTCTCGGGGCCCCCGTCAGCGCCGACTGGGTGTATCTGAAGGTCAACGCCCCGGAGCCACGCTCGGTGGAGTTGCTCGACCCGTTCTCGGCCGTCGACGCCCGCGTCGATGAGCTCCTCGACTACATGGACGACCACGCCGGACAGTACGGCGAAGGGAAATGAGCCTCCGCACGGACGCGGCGATCCGCCGGCTGACGAACCTCGCGTTCGCCTTCCTCGGTGCCGACCAGCGTGGTCGGCGTTTCCTCACCCCGGACTGGATCCGCGCGCAGGTGCCCGGCTACGAGGACCGCTCCGACGCCGCCTTCCACAAGCAGCTCGGCCGTGACATCATCACCCTGCGCCGGGCGGGGGTGCCGGTGGAGACGGTGCAGGCGGAGACCGGGACCCTCTACCGGCTGCAGGTCGACGACTACGAGCTGCCGGCCGTGACCTTCACCCCGGAGGAGGCCGCCGTCCTGGGCCTGGCCGGGGAGATGGGTCAGGCCGGTGAGTTGGGGGTGTTCGCCCGCTCCGGCTGGACGAAGCTGGCCGCCTCGGGCGCCACGCGTGACCTGGCGGAGGCTCCGGTGCTCACCGCGGTCAGCGACCTCAACCGCCTGCCCTCGTCGGTGCTGACGGACGTGATGACCGCGACACGCCATAAGCTGCGCATCGTCTTCGACTATCTGCCCACCCCGACCTCGCGGCCGCAGCGCCGCACCATGGACCCCTGGGGCCTGGTGCCGCTGAACGACCGGGTCTACCTCGTCGGCTGGGACGTCGACCGCGCCGCGCCGCGCTGCTTCCGGGTGCTGCGCATCCGCGGGATCCGTCGCAGCACCGACGCCGCCACCCACACCGAGCCCACCGCCCCGCTGCAGGAGATCGTGGAGGAGACGCTGCGTGCGGGCCGCCAGCGCGTCGACGCCGTCATCCGCGTCACCGGGGGCCGAGCCCGCGAGCTCGTCGACGGCGGTGACATCCGCGAGGACGGCACGGTGGCGCTGCGCGACGTCGAACGGGACTGGTTGGTGCGCACCGCCGCCGGCTTCGCCCCCGACGCGGTGGTGCTGGAACCGGCGGACGTCCGCCGGGAGGTCATCGAACTGCTCCAGGAGGTGCTCTAGAACCCATGGCCACCGAATCGGAACGCCGGGATTCCCCGGAGAAGTTGCACGCGCTGGTGCAGTCGCTCAACCTGATCCCGTATTTCGAGTCCCATCCCGGGCACACCGTCCTGGAGGCCGCCCGCGACCTAGGTCGGGACCCGGGTGAGATCATGGCCGACCTCAACCGGTTGGTGTGCTCCGGGGTGGGCACGTGGCCGGAGGAGCTGGTCGAGATGTCCTTCGACTACCGCAAGGTCGACATCACCAACAACCAGGGCCTCGACCGGGCGCTCCGGTTGACCCCCACGGAGGCCGGGGCGCTGCTGCTGACCTTGGAGTCGTTGGAGACGATGCCGGGGCTGATCGACCGGGACGCGGTGCTCTCCGCCGCGCAGAAGCTCCGCTCGATCATGGATCAGCGGGCGGTGGCCATCTACGACTCGTTGGCCGACGACGACCCGGAGGAGACCGGTCCGCAGGCGACGCTGCGCGAGGCCATGGAGGCCGGGCGGCGGGTGAGGTTCATCTACCGCTCCGCGTCCTCTGACACCGAACGCGAACGCACGGTCGATCCGGTGCGCATCTTCGTCCACGGCGGGGAGACCTATCTGGCGGCGTGGGAGGAGGCGGTCGGCGGGCACCGGAATTTCCGGGCCGACCGGATGCGGGAGCTCTCCGTCCTCGATGAGGCGGCGAATCCACACGGGGACGAGTTCGAGTTCGACTCCTCGGATCCGTTCGCTTTCGCGACAGTGACGAAACGGGCGGAACTGCTGGTCCGGGCGGATGCGACTTGGTTGGCGGACTATTATCCCATTACGCTGGGCGCTGATCGCGGTGACGGTTGGGTCCACGCCAACATGCCGGTGGGCTCGAGCGACTGGTTCATCCGCTTCACGCTGGGGCAGGGCGACCGGCTGGTCGTTGTGGGGCCAAACACACTGGCCGACGCCGTCGGCCGGAGAGCGAAATCCGCCCTGGCCGCGTATGATCAACCGACAGTCCGATAGAACCTGCCGCAGCTTCGCTGTCGTTCTCCAAACTTCTCGAAAGGTCCTCATGCCTAATATCGGCGCCACCGAGCTCATCATCATCGTTGTCGTCCTGGTTCTCCTCTTCGGCGCGAAGAAGCTCCCGGATGCGGCCCGTTCCATCGGTCGTTCCATGCGCATCTTCAAGTCTGAGGTCAAGGAGATGGGCAACGACGACCAGCCGCAGCCCACCCAGCCGCAGCCGGGTCAGATCGCCGCCGGTCAGCAGGAATTCTGGGAGCAGCCCCAGAACCAGCCGGTGGCTCAGCCGACCGTGGACCCGCAGGTGCAGCCGCGCCCACAGCAGCCCAACCCCAATCAGCAGAACCAGTAACCGCCATCGTCGGGTTGAAGGGCACCTGAGGAGGTGCCCTTCAACCCCGGTGTGTTCTCAGTACAGTGTCCGCACGTGGGGTGAGGGTGATCCAGCATGACTAATTCCGTGACCCGGGCGGCGTCGCAGCCGCAGCCCGAGGGCCGAAAAGGGTTCCGGCGCCGGCGCAAGAAATCGCCGACCGGCGACATGTCCCTCGTCGCCCACCTGCAGGAACTGCGCCGTCGGGTGATCATCTCCCTGCTGGCGCTGCTCGTCGGCACCATCGTCGGTTTCATCTGGTACCAGAGCGCCCCGCTGGGCCTCATGCCGCTGGGGGAGATCCTGCGCGGCCCCTACTGTGAGCTGCCCCCGGAGAACCGGGCCGACTTCACCAACGACGGCGAGTGCCGCCTGCTGGCCACCGGCCCGTTCGAGATGTTCATGCTGCGACTGAAGGTCGGCGCGCTCGCCGGCCTGGTGCTTTCCTCCCCGGTCTGGTTGTACCAGATCTGGGCGTTCATCATCCCGGGCCTGCACAAGACGGAACGTCGCTGGACGTTCACCTTCGTGTTCCTGGCCGTCACGCTGTTCGTCGGCGGCGCGGTCCTGGCCTACTACATCGTCTCCTACGGCCTGGAGTTCCTGCTGACCATCGGCGATGAGACGCAGGTGGCCGCCCTGACCGGTGAGCGCTACTACAACTTTCTGCTGGCCCTGCTCCTGATCTTCGGCGTCAGTTTCGAGGTGCCGTTGATCATCGCGATGCTCAACATCGTCGGGGTGCTCCAGTATGAGGCGATCAAGGACAAGCGGCGGATCATCATCCTCGGTCTGTTCATTTTCGCGGCCTTCATGACCCCGGGTCAGGATCCTTTCTCGATGGTGGTCCTGGCCATGGCGTTGACTCTGCTCGTGGAGATCGCGCTGCAGTTCTGCCGCTGGAACGACAAGCGCCGCGATCGTCGACGCCCCGAATGGATGGACCTCGACGACGAGGCGGCCTCCCCGCTGAGCACCGGCCCGGGTGGCGTCGACGCCCCACAGCCGGTGGCCGCGCCCGCCCCGGTGGAGCGGCCGGGACGGCAGCTGGACCAGGCCGCGGGTGCCACGAACCCCGATGGCACGACGCCCGAGGGAGGGAGTTACTTCGATGATGTTCTCTAGGCGGTAGTTTGGAGACATGATCGAGACGCACCTGGACCGGTTCACCTCCGACCTGGATTTCCCCCTGGACGATTTTCAAGTGGCGGGATGCCGGGCCGTGGAGGACGGCCACGGGGTGCTGGTGTGCGCCCCGACGGGCGCGGGCAAGACGATCGTCGGCGAGTTCGCGGTCTCCCTCGCGCTGTCCCGGGGCACCAAGTGCTTCTACACCACGCCGATCAAGGCGCTGAGCAATCAGAAGTACCACGACCTGGTGGACGTCCACGGCGAGGAGGCCGTGGGCCTGCTGACCGGGGACGTGTCCATCAACGCCACCGCCGAGATCGTGGTCATGACCACCGAGGTCCTGCGCAACATGATCTACGCGGAGTCCGGGGCGCTCGACCGGCTCAGCCACGTGGTGATGGACGAGATCCACTACCTGGCTGACCGTTCCCGCGGCGCGGTGTGGGAGGAGGTCATCCTCAACCTGGACGAGTCGGTCAACATCATCGGCCTGTCGGCCACGGTGTCGAACTCGGAGGAGTTCGGCAACTGGCTGTCGACGGTGCGCGGTGACACGAAGATCATCGTCTCCGAGCACCGCCCCGTCCCGCTCGAGCAGTGGATGATGGTCGGCCGCAAGATCTACCCGCTGTTCGAGCCGGACACCGGCGGGCAGGTCAACCACGAACTGGAGCGGCGCATCGAACGTCTCCAGGAGGCCGAGGCGGCTGAGGGTCGCTCCGACTACGAGTCCGGGCGCGGTTTCCGGGCCCGGTCCGCCGGTCGGCGCTCCGGCATCAAACGCCCCGAGGACCGACACCGCCCGGTGGGCCGCCCGGAGGTCATCAGCGTCCTGCAGGGGATGAACATGCTCCCGGCGATCACGTTCATCTTCTCCCGCGCCGGCTGTGACGGCGCCCTGATGCAGTGCCTGCGCTCCAAGCTGGTGCTCACCTCCCAGGAGGAGGCGGAGGAGATCGGCCGGATCATCGACGCGGGTGTGGAGGGCATCCCGGAGGAGGACCTGGAGGTGCTGCGCTTCCAGCAGTGGCGTGCGGCCCTGACCCGGGGTTTCGCGGCCCACCACGCGGGCATGTTGCCGGCCTTCCGGCACATTGTCGAGGAGTTGTTCGTGCGGGGCCTGCTGCGCGCGGTCTTCGCCACCGAGACCCTGGCGCTGGGCATCAACATGCCCGCCCGCACCGTGGTGCTGGAGAAGCTGGTGAAGTTCAACGGCGAGGCGCACGTGGACCTGACGCC
>CAYSIP010000071.1:0-2840 GCA_964431055.1 uncultured Corynebacterium sp.
CCGCCGCTGAGGGTGACGATGACGTCGACGTCCGCGATCGTCGACAAGCGGTGCGCGATGATCAGGGTGGTGCGGTCCTTCATCAACTCGTCCAGGCCGGCCTGGACGGCACGTTCCGACTTGGTGTCCAGGGCGGAGGTCGCCTCGTCGAGGACGAGCACCGGCGCGTCCTTGAGCATGGCGCGGGCGACCGCCACCCGCTGCTTCTGCCCGCCCGACAGGCGCAGGCCGCGCTCACCGATGACGGTGTCGTAACCGTCGGGGAAAGCGGTGATGAAGTCGTGCGCGTTGGCGCGCCTGGCCACCGCGATGACCTCCTCCTCGGTGGCCCCCGGGCGGCCGTAGGCGATGTTCTCGCGCACCGTGCCGGAGAACAGCGCAGGCTCCTGGAACACCACGCCCACACTGGCGCGCAGCTGCTCGGCGCTGAGCTCCGTAGTGTCCCGGCCGCACACCAGCATGCGGCCCGAACTGATCGGGTAGAGGCCGAGCAGCAGGTTGACCAGGGTGGACTTACCGCCGCCGGACTCGCCGACCAGGGCGATGCGCTGGCCGCGCCGGGCGGTGATCGACACGTCGCGGATCACCGGATCGTTGTTCTCGTAGGCGAAGGTGACGTTCTCGAAGGCGATGACGGGGCGGTCCGGCAGCGGCTCGAGCGGAGCCAGCACGCGGTCGTCGAGCTCCGGGACACCGGAGGCGAGCGTCGCGTCGATCAACTGGCGGTTGGCGGTGGGTTCGAAGTCCTCCTCCATGACGGCGAAGTAGTCCTTGGACCCGGCCATGGCCCGCTGGGCGGAGTCGACCATCCAGCTCATCATGAACACCGGCTGCTTGGCCATGTTGACCAGCTGGATGAGCAGGACCATGTCGCCGAGGGTGAAATGCCCGTTCAGCGTGCGGTAGAACAACACCAGGTAGATGGCGAAGAAGATCAGGCTCAGCGCCGCCCCGCGCAGAGTGTCCATGGTGTGCCACCAGTTCGACTGGGGACGGGTGATGTTGACCGTCCTGCCGTAGCGGCGACCGAAGGAGGCGAGTTCGCGGACCTCGGCGACGAAGGACTTGACCACCTTGACCTGACCGATGACCTCGGCGAAGCGGCCATTGGCCAGGTCCACCTGCTCGTTCTTCTCACCCTCCAGGCGCTGCCACCGTTTACTGGTCAGGGCCGTGAGCCACATGTAGATCGGGAACAGGGACGCCAGCAGCACCGTCAGCGGCCAGTAGTACCAGGACGTGATCACCAGCACCGCGACCACCGTGATCAGCATGGGGAAGAAGTTGTTGGCGAAGGACTGCAAAAACTGGGTGATCGAGGTGATGGAACGGTCCAACCGCGCGATGACGGTGCCGGTGACCTGATGGTCGAAGTACCGCTGCGGCAGGGCCAGCAGCTTCGCGTAGTAGCGGGTGGACAGGATCTGGCGCATGCGCGCGCCCATCACGTCGCCGATATAACCGCCGACATTGCCCATGGCGTTGTTGGCGAGGTCGGCGACGAACAGTCCGACGGCCAGCCACAGGATGGTCATCGTCACCGACGCCGCCGTCACGTCACCGTTGAGGACGGAGACGATCGTGTTCGTGGCCTCCCGCAGAATGAACGGGGAGACCAACGAGAGCCCCGCCACGGCGGTGGCGGCGAGGATGACTCCTAGGTAGAACGGCCACAACGCGGAGGCGCTGCGGAGGATCCGGGCGAGAGACGTCACTGTGCTCACTTCAGGTAGAACGATCAGAGTGCAGGTTGGGGGTGACCGGCGAATCACTCATTATGCCACCGGCATGGAGTGCCCCCGGCCCGGGAGGATCGGCGGTACTGTATTCCAGGTGCTCCCCTCGTCCAGCAACCGTCGACCATCTTCGAAAGGCCGCATCGTGAAGTTGATCCGCGTCGGTGTTCCCCTGGCCGTGTCCGCACTGCTCCTGGCAGGTTGCGGCGGCGGGGACGGTGACCCTGAGGAAACCCTCGAAGTCACCACCTCTGAAACCCCGGTGGCAGAGACTGCGCAGGCTGATCCCGTCGAGGCAGATAGCCCCTATGAGACCGTCGAGGATCCGGGGCTCGAGGTCGAGTGGACCTACCAGGGCGCCAACTTCGGGATCAACGGTGGCACGGTGATCACCCTGGCGGTGAAGAACCTCAACGAGGAACCCCTGCCCCCGGAGGCCATCGGGGATCCCACCCTGAGCCGTTCCGACGGGACGGGCGGCACCATCGACGTCGACCCGATGTCCGACGAATCATCCGGCATCACCAACGGCCTGGACCTGCCGCTGGGGTCCCTGGCCACCACGAACGTGCGCTACGCCTTCGACGTCGCCCCCGGCAACCTGTGGGACGCCGAGCTGCAGGTCGGCAACGTCATCTTCAGCGGCAACCTCAACATCTGATCCCCCGGGAACCGGGCGGCTCCCCGCACAGTCGAAGTACGGTGAGCGCGCTTCCCGACGCGCGCTCCGGGCCCCGACCGGGGTCTGACCCGGACACCCGAGGGGATCACCCATGCCCACCCGAGCCAGGCCGTCGCCTGCGCCGGCGGTGGTGGCGGCACTGATGGTGCTGCCACTGACCGCCTGCGCACCGCTTGACGACGTCCCCGCCGACCCACCGTCGACTGGCGGGACGAAGACCGTCGAGGCTGTGGACGCTGCCGAGGACGGGGACGCCGTCGAACCGATCGTGGAGCTGGGCGAGTTCAATCCCGAGCACGACGAATTCGTGGTGTTCGATCCCTGCACCGAAATACCGCGGGACGTCCTCGACGAGGCAGGGCTGGGGGAGATGGTCTCGGAGCCGACCTACAGTCCACTGAAATCGGTGACGTGTTCTTTTC
>CAYSIP010000071.1:2940-4427 GCA_964431055.1 uncultured Corynebacterium sp.
CGCCTTGACGGCAGCTATTCCGGCGTCTCGGGTCTGGACCAGCTCGGGGGCGGCCACGGCGGGGTACTGACGGGAGGCGCGGGTTCTGCGGTGTCCGTCCTGAACTCCTACGCCGAACAGATCGAGTGGCTCAGCCAGGGACTCGCCGCCAGTTATGCGGCGTTGACGGGGCAGGACGCCTTCGTCTCCCGGGGCATGGACCTGGCGGATGAGGGAGGGGCCGTCGGCAGCGACGCCGTGTCCTTTCCCACCCGGCCGTCCCCGCGCTTCGAAAACTTCAGTTTCACCCCGCCGGTGGTCACGCCCGCGATGTCGCTGGAACAGCTCGCGGCGGAATTCTCCACGACGAAGATCGCGGAATCCACGGCGGCCGCCGCGACGTGGAAGGCGCTGTCGGGGGACATCGCCTCCATCGCGCAGGGGCTGCACTCGGTGGCGCAGGGACTGGCGGGAAGCAACGGGGGAGAGGTCATCGACGCGGCCGTCGGCAAGATCTCCGAGGTCGCCCACGCCGGTGAGACCTTCGCCCAGAATTCCCAGGTGATGGGACAGTCGGTGGAGAATCTCGCGGTCATCAAGTCCCATGGCGCGCACCAGGTGAACATGGCGCGGGCCTCCCTGGCTGCCATCGTCGACCCCGTCCAACGCACGGCCGCGGAACAGGCCTTCCTGGCCTCCTTCCCGGTCGCGTTCACCCCGACGGTGGCGCAGGGCGTCCCGCCGATCCGAAACCTGATGTCCATGGAGGGTGGTGCCGGGGGCGGTGGGGAAGTCGCCCTGGGCATGACCGACGTGGACGGCACGGGGGAGAAACACGACGCCGGGGGATTACGGCCGGCGGGGGTGAGTGCCGTGACCGACACACTCGGGGCACTCCAGCGGGTGGGCACCGCCGCGCAATTCTCCACCATCGACTCGCACACCGGTGACCTTTCCTCCGTGGGTGGGGTCAACCCGCTGCCGGGCATGACGCCCACAACCCCCGGCGCACCCGGTGTATTCGACGCACCGGGGATGCTGCAGGCGGGGGAGATCGGCACGGGCACCGCCAGTGCGGGGATGGGCGCGCCGGGTATCGGCGGGTCGGGGCTTCCTTCCGGCCTGGGAACCGGAACCGGAACCGCGACGGGGCCCGGGGCCGGCATCGGCGGTCCGCTGGGGCCCGTCGCGCCCGTGGCTCCGATGACGGGTGCCGCACCATCGGCCGGCGGCCGCCCGGTCATCGGCGGGACCACCGCGGCGACGGCGAGTACGCCGATGGCGGGCATGCCGGCCGGAATGGGTGCGGTTCCCGGTGCCGCCACCGCCCGTGGCGCCACCCCGATGCTTCCCGGGATGACGTCAGCAGGAGGGTTCCCCGGAGGCGCTGCATCCACTGGGGCGCCGGTCAGCGGAGCTTCGACCCGACCGGTGAACCCCGGCACATCGCGCGGCGGGCTTCCCGGTGGTTTCCCCGCTGCGGGAGCCGCCACCCCGGGAGCCGCCAC
>CAYSIP010000071.1:4527-11430 GCA_964431055.1 uncultured Corynebacterium sp.
GGTGCCGGTACCGCGGGCGTGGGCAATC
This sequence comes from uncultured Corynebacterium sp., assembly GCA_964431055.1. GTDB lineage: Bacteria > Actinomycetota > Actinomycetes > Mycobacteriales > Mycobacteriaceae > Corynebacterium. The sequence continues at coordinate 4,556 of CAYSIP010000071.1, forward strand.
GTGCAGGCGGGATACCCGGTGGCGGCGCGCCGGGTGGGACCGTGAGCACGGGGTCACCCGGACAGAATCCGGGGTCAACCGGGGCGCGGGCAGGGGCAACGGGCGCTGGCCAGGCGGGCATGCGCGGCATGATGCCGATGATGGGTGCGCCGATGGGCGCGGCCGGTCAGCAGGGGAAGGCGTCGAAGGTGCGGAGCGTGACGTCGACCGTGGAGGAGGATGCGAACGTCGCGGCCTTGCTGGGTGAACGCGGGTCCGTGGTGCCGGGGGTGATCGGCGCCTGGGCGAGGGGGTAGGAACGGCCCTGCCCACCGGCTACAGTGGTGGCATGAATCACGACGTTGAACTGGTGGTCCTGGCCGATGAGAACGGCCAGCCCGCCGGCACCGCGCCGAAGGCCACCGTCCACACCGAGGACACCCCGTTGCACTTCGCCTTCTCCACTTTCCTCCTCGACGGGGAGGGCCGGCTGCTCATGACCCGGCGGGCCCTGAGCAAGAAGACGTGGCCGGGGGTGTGGACCAACAGCTTCTGCGGCCATCCCGGCCCGGAGGAGGACAACGTTGAGGCCATTCGCCGCCGCGCCGTGCAGGAACTCGGCTACGCCCCCGACGCGATCACGGAGATCATCGAGGTGGTGCCCGATTTCCAGTACCGGGCGGTCGACGCCAGCGGCATCGTGGAGTGGGAGATCTGCCCGGTGTTCATCGCCCGCCTGGCCCCGGGGGCCCGGCCGGAACCGAATCCCGCGGAGATCGAGGAACTCGCGTGGGTGGACCCCCGCGAGCTGATCTCCGCCGTCGATGCCGCACCCTTCGCGTTCAGCCCCTGGCTCAAGGAGGAGCTGGCGAGCCCGCAGTTACGCGCCGGTCTGGGCGCGTAGGCGAGCGAGGGACTGCCGCGGAAGATCCACCAGCCCGGTCTGCTGCTCCGAGTCGCGGACCATGTCCTCGAAGGCTCGGTCCATGATGCAGGCATTGAGCAGGGGCGAGTCCTCGGAGATGCCGTAACCCTCCAGGATGGCGTCGGTGGTCATATCCATCCAGGTGAATTGCCCCTTGCTGGCGTAGTCCAGGGAACGCAGGGCGCCCGCCAGGTCCGTCAGCGGGGAGCGGGGGATTCTCCGCTGGGCGAAGTTGTGGGAGGGATCGCCCTCGAAGTCGAGGAATTTCCAGTTGGTCTCGTCGAAGAGGGTCTGGTGCAGCGTGAGGTGGCCGTGGATGCGCTGTACCTCGCATTCGCCGGACAGATCTTGGTAGAAGACCCGGACCCATTCGGCCGGCGTGCTGAGCTCGGGCACGCGCGCCACGAAGGAGTCCAGGCGTTTTTCCAGGCGGTCTGAGACCACGGTCATGGGGACGGTGGAGGTGGGGAACGCCATGGCCAGGCTGTCGTGGACCATCCGCAGGGTCTCGCCGAAACGGGAGGAGACCCGGCTGGAGGCCATCTGCGCCTCCGCGTGCAGGGCGGTGTGGGCGAAGCCGTCCGAACCCTCCAGGCACTGCTGCACGGAGGCCAGGACATAGGTTTCCCCGTCGATCTCCGTGGTGACGTGACCGAGCAGCGCGGGCACGAACGGGCTGGGGATGGCGGAGAGCACCTCGACCTCCGGGTGCGGGCCCGGCTCCAGGCGACGGTAGACCTTCACGATCACGCGGTCGGTGCCCGAGTCGTCGGCGAAGACGAGCGGGGAGTTGGTCCATTCCCCGGGCAGCAGACGCCCGGTCAACCCGGCGGGCATCTCCCCGTGAAGGGTGCCTCCGCTCAGCGGGGTGCCCTCGGCCAGCGCCCGGCCGTAGTCGGTGGCGTGGTCGGCCAGGATCTCGTTGCCCTCGGCGTCCACGAAGAGTTGGACGAGGCCACCCGGTGCCGAGACGATCAGGTGCTCACCGCCGTTGAAAGGGGTGCCGGAGACCACGGTCAACTCGTCGGGTTCGTCATCCCGGGAGTCGCCGGGGTTCGGGGTGATCGGGCTGCGGAACCAACGGTCGAACAGAGGATTCGTGATCGAAACACTCACAGGGATCCGCTCCTTACTAGTTTGTCAGGATGCCCAGGGGTGAAAAGCTTCCCTCAGCATCTTCATGTGGTCATTATGAAGGGCAACCGATGTAGTGTCCAAGTTAACTACTTTCACCGGGCGATTGTTCTCCGGGCGGTACTGCGGCCAGTCGGGGGTCTGACCGCGGGCGAAGTCGGTGAGCCAGGTATTCAACATTTCCGCAGTACGACCCTGCTGCACCCCGAACAGGTGGGGGATCTCGGAACAGTGCAGGGCGGGGCCATGATCGCTTGTGAACTCCACCACCCACCTCACCCCCGGGGCCTCGTCACCGGCCTGGGAGACCCACCGCCGGTTGGCTGAATCCCCGATGAGTCGCCCGGCCAGCCGGTCAGGGTCGATCTTCCGGGCCTCCTCCAGCCATGCGTCGACGGAACCGGTCACGCCCATGGCCTTGGCCATCATGCGCACCAGGCGGACCTGCAGCGGGGAACGGTCGATCTTCACGCCAGCCGGCATGTGGTAGAACTCGTCGCGCATGGAGCTGAGCACGAGCGGCACGTCCGTCAGTTGGGTGCCGTCGAAGGGGGAGGGACCGAGCGCCATGTCCATGCCGTGGCGGCTGCGGAAACGCCGGTAGCCGCGCGCGAGCTTCTCCGGCGGCATCGCCGCCAACGTCTCCCGGGTGACCGGTTTGCCCAGTGCCCTGCGCAGGGAGCCCTTGCGCTGCTCGAAGCTGGCGCGCGGGTAGCACGGCGAGCTGGCGACGACGCGTCGGAAAGCGCCGCGGTAGTGGTCGCGGCGCATGAGCCACAGGGCGGTGGTGGCGCCGGCGGACTGGCCGTAGAGGGTCACGTTGGTGGGGTCACCCCCGAAGGCCTCGATATTGCGCTGCACCCACTCGAGTCCGAGCTGGCAGTCGTCGACCCCGCGGTAATGGTGCGGTTCGTCGTCGTGGAAGCGGGCGAACCCGGGCAGGCCCACGCGGTAACCGAGCTGGACGGTGACCACCCCGCGGCCGGCGTTGGCGCGGCCGTCGGCACGCGGGTCCTCGTGGGTGCCGTACTCGAAGCGACCGCCGTGGATGTAGACGATGACGGGCAGGTCGTCGTCGGCGCGGGCGCCGGCCGGGGTGGTCACGGACAGGGCGATGTCCTTCGGCCGGGGGACGGTGGCGTCGATGGCCGCGGCGGGCCGGGCGGGGACGGCGTCCTCGAAGTCGCCGGGGATCTCCGAGTAGGGGATGGAGTGGAAGCGGCGGACGGAGCCGTCGTCGAGGCCGGTGACCGGGCCGGCCGGGCAGGTGACGGTGACGGGTGCGGCGGGAGCGGGCGCGGACATGCGGATAACGCTACCAACTACCATCGGGGACATGACCGAGAAGAACCCCTTGTTGACCCCCTCCCCGCTGCCCTATGAGCTGCCGCCCTTCGCGGAGATCCGCCTCGCACACGTCCTGCCCGCCTTCGACGTCGCCCTCGAGGAGCACAACGCGGAGATCGCCGCGATCGTGGAGGCGCCCGAGCCCACGTGGGCGAACACCGTCGAGGCGCTCGAGGCCGCCGGTCAGACCCTGGAGCGGGTGGCGGCCTGGTTCTTCAACCTGCAGGGCACGGACTCCACGGAGGAGATGGACGCCGTCGCCGCCGAGATCGTGCCGCGCCTGTCCGCCCACACCGACGCGATCTACCAGAACGCGCGGCTCTACGCCCGCCTCCGCGACGTCGAGGTCCCCGACGATTCCGAGTCGGCCCGCCTCCATGATCTGTTGCTGCGCCGTTTCCAACGCCGGGGCGCCGCCCTGGATGAGGCGGGCAAGGCGCGCCTGTCCGAGCTCAACCAGCGCCTGAGCGTGCTCTCCGAGCAGTTCGGCCGCAACCTGCTGGCCGACACCAGGAAGCTGGCGGTGCGGTTCGACGACGCCGCCGCGCTGGCCGGGTTGTCGACGGCGCGTATCGACGCCGCCGCGGCCTACGCGCGTGAGACCGGCACGGACGGTTATGTCCTGCCGCTGGAGCTGCCGACCGTGCAGTCGGACCAGGCGGTGCTCGACGACCCGGCCGCCCGCGCCCGGCTCTACGAGGCCTCGCAGTCGCGTGGCGCGGAGACCAACGTGCCGGTGCTGCTCGAGGCGGTGCGCCTGCGCGCCGAGCGGGCCCGGCTGCTGGGTTATGACACCCACGCCGACTACGTCATCGCCGAGGAGACCGCCGGCAGCGCCGACGCGGCGCGTGACCTGCTCTTCGACCTGGCCCCGGCGGCCTCGGCGAACGCGGGGGCGGAACGCAAGCTCGCCGGGGAGGAGGCCGGGGAGCCGGTCACCGGCGCCGACTGGCCCTACTGGGAGACGAAGGTCCGCGAGCGTGACCTGAACCTGGACGAGGACGAGCTGCGCCAGTACTTCCCGCTGGACCGCGTGCTGGTCGACGGCGTGTTCTTCGCCGCGAAACGTCTCTACGGCATCGACGTCACCCGCCGCGAGGACCTGGTGGGCTACCACGACGACGTCGCCGTGTGGGAGGTCACGGACGCCGACGGCACGGGCCTGGGCCTGCTGCTGACCGACTACCTCGCCCGCCCCTCCAAGCGGGGCGGGGCGTGGATGAGCTCCTTCGTCGACCAGTCGCAGCTGTTGGGCAGGCGCCCCGTGGTGGTCAACGTCCTGGGCATCGCCAAGCCGGCGGACGGTTCGCAGCCGCTGCTGACCATCGACCAGGTGACCACCCTGTTCCACGAGTTCGGCCACGCCCTGCACGGGCTGCTCTCCGACGTGCGTTACCCGACCCTGTCGGGCACCTCCGTGCCGCGCGACTGGGTGGAGTTCCCCTCCCAGATCAACGAGAACTGGGCCTTCGACCCGGCCGTGGTGCGCAACTTCGCCCGCCACGTCGACACCGGGGAGGTCATCCCCGACCGGTTGCTCGACGCCGTGATCGAGGCGCGCCAGTTCGGGCAGGGCTTCGCCACCTCGGAGTACCTGGCGGCGGCCATCATCGACCTGGCCTGGCACTCCCTGACCCGGGAGCAGGCCGCCGAGGTCGGCTCCTCCCGGGCGGATATTGAGGCCTTCGAGCAGAACGCGCTGGCCGAGGCGGGCCTCGACGTGGAGGAGCTGGCCCCCCGCTACCGCTCCACCTACTTCAACCACATCTTCGCCGGCGGTTACTCCGCGGGCTACTACTCCTACCTGTGGGCCGAGGCACTCGACGCCGACGGCTTCGACTGGTTCGCGGAGACCGGGGCCGCCGGCGCGCAGGGCACCGACGACGCCGCGCGGGAGGCGGGGGAGAGGTTCCGGGAGCTGGTGCTCTCCAAGGGCGCGTCCACCGACTACGGCGAGGCCTTCGAGGCCCTGCGCGGGCGGGCCAAGGACGTCGGCCCGCTCCTGCGCCGCCGTGGCCTGGCCGGCGCGGACGTGCGGTAGCCGACGATGCTCACCACCTGGCTGAACTCGATCACCCAGTTCCTCACCACCGCCTCGCTGTGGGTGCAGGTGCCGCTGGTCCTGCTCGTGGCCGTGCCGCTGGCCGCGGTCTTCGCCAGCCTGCTGCTGCGCCTGGTCGACGCCTCCTCCTTCGCGTGGACGGGGTTCTGGGCCAGGCTCGGGGTGGGCGTGGCCGGCGATTCCCCGGCCGCCGCGGATTCTGATTCCACCCGACCCGGGACGTAGACTTGAACCCCACATCACCCCTTTGAGAAGAAATCAGGAACCGATGGCCAATCCCGAGGAACTGCGCAAGGAAGACCAGAAGCTGCCGAAGCGGAAGCGCAAGTACCCGCAGTCGCGCGTCACGCAGTCGCTGTGGATTCTCATCGGACTGGTGGTCCTCGCCTGGCTGATCACCATGATCTGATCGGTCATACGTGTGGCTCTCCCGTGGCCCGGGCGCTACGGTTGACGGAGTCTGCCCATTGATCGCCTCCCCGGATGGCACTGATCAGCGGCGTGGGCGCCGGGTCGTGCCGCCGGGGTCATTCCCGCATGCGCACCCGTATGAGAGGGAATCCCCCAGGAAAGGACACGTCCCAGCGATGACGACCGCCCGAAAGTTCTCCGCCACCGTGCTGGCCACGGCCACGATGGCTGCCGCCGCCCTGTTCAGCCCGATGGCCGCGGGTGCGCAGCCGGGGGAGGGGAACCTGGAATGGGGCCCCTGCCCGGCAGGCACCTTCACCGACGCCACCGCCCAGTGCGCCGAGTTCGAGGTCCCGCGGGACTACAGCGACCCGGAGGCGGGCAGCCTGCCGATCACGATGAGCAGGATCCCCGCCACCGGTACCCCGGCGGAACGCAAGGGCGTGATCGCCGGTAACCCGGGTGGCCCGGGCGGCAGCGCCCTCGACATGTTCGCCGGCCCCGCCGACCTGGCTGACGGCGGCGAGGGCGGCGAGGGCGCGGACGGCAAGATCGTCTTCCCGGAGCAGGTCATGCGCCAGTACGACCTGGTGGCCGTCCAGCCGCGCGGCCTCGCGTGGGCCGGGGACGCCGACTGCGCGGTGGAGGGCGTGCCCGCCATCGCGGTCGCCGGCCTGGGCGCCGGCGCGGTCCACGCCGCCTGTGAACTGTCCGATCCGGGCCTGATCGGCAGCATCACCACCGACAACACCGCCCGTGACCTGGACGTCGCCCGGCAGCTGCTGGGGGAGGAGAAACTGAACCTCTACGGCCTGTCCTACGGCGGGCCGCTGATGTCCACCTACGCCACGATCTTCCCGGAGCACACCGGGCGGATGATCCTGGACTCCAGCGTGGCCCCCTCCCAGCGGTGGTTCGGCCTGGGCGCGGAGCGCCTGGACGACCGTCGTGCGGCGCTGAACGCCTATTTCTCCTGGATCGCCGAGCGCGACGACGAGTACGGCCTGGGCACCACCC
>CAYSIP010000072.1:0-11373 GCA_964431055.1 uncultured Corynebacterium sp.
GGAGAATGTCGACGACCACCCGCGGCGGGTCCTGGAGCACCTGCACGGAGTAGGGAAGTCGTTCGGTCAGGCCGATGACGAACTGGGCGCGACCTTCGAAGGTGCCGGTACTGATGACCTCGGTGACATCCCCCGCGCCCGGTACGGTGCCGATGGCAGGGTCCTCCATGCCCAGCTCGAAGGGATAGGTCACCCCGTCGATGTTGACGTTGAGGGCGGTCGCGCCCTTGTAGTCGACCGGGTGGCCGGAACCCTGCTGGGCGGGGGCGTCGGTGTAGTCGATGAACCAGCCCGGGGTGCCCTCACCGGTCAGGTCGAAGACGATGCGGTCGAAGCCCTCGTGGTTGGCCACGCGCACGTCGGTGACCATCAGCTGGGCCGGGGCCTCGGGGCGCAGGGTCTTCATGGCGGTGTCCGCGTTTCCGAGCGGGGTCACGCCGGCGTCGGCGGAGGTGGCCGCGATGTCATTGCCACCGGTGATGGTGGCTGACTGGGTCTCCCGCGCCGTCTCACTGGTGGTGGCGGTCTCGGTCGTGCCCGCGGCGGTGTCGCCGGATTCACCGGTGCCGCAGGACGCGAGTCCCAGGGCGCCGACGGTCACCACGGCGGCGGTGGCGAGAACAACCCGTCGCCGGGGAAGGATACGCAGGTGCTCGGTCATAGATTCACCGTATAACGACATTTCAGGACTGCGAAGCCAGCGAAGCGGTTCGGGGCCAATCGTGAACGAATCGTTGTAAACTCACCCCCGAAAGTTCTTTTTCACCTACCTCCCGGTGCCCGGTCCGCCCATCGAGTCCCTCCGGTCCCGCCGGTCGGGGGAATCATTAGGCTGGTGTCATGTCTACCTTTGTGCAGGTCGCCGACACCGATGTCGTGCGTTGTTCCGACGTCCAGGTTGAACCGCTGCCGGGTACGGCGAAAACCGAGCGCACCTACGTCATCTTTGAGTGGCCTCAGGGCTGGAGCCGCGACGTCCTTGACGGTGACACCTTCGGCCCCGAGCTGACCGCCAAACTGAAGAAGAAGCTCAAGGGGATGGCCGGTCTGCAGCTCATCCGCCGTCCGGGCCGGGAGGGGCGGCAGATCAACGACCATGACCTCTACCTGGTCTTCGCCGATCAGGGAAGCACCGAGAAGCTCGTTGTGGACCGGCCGGAGGCCATCCTCGACCTGGACCTGTCCGGCCCGGGCCGGAACGGGGCGCAGGCGTACGACGGGCCCCTGGTGCTGGTGTGCACCCACGGTCGACGCGACGTGTGTTGCGCGATCAAGGGCCGGCCCCTGGCCGCGGAACTGGCGCGGCGTTTCCCTGCCGCCGGGGTGTGGGAGACCTCCCACACCAAGGGACACCGCTTCTCCCCCTCCCTGCTGCTCATGCCCTGGGGTTACAGCTTCGGGCGGTTGAACGAGCCGGCCTCGGTCGAGCTGGTGGAATCCGCGTTGCGGGGGGACTACTTTTATCCGGGCAACCGCGGCCGCGGGCTCTACGGCCCGCGCGGCCAGGTCGCCGAACTCGCCGTGGCCCGCCAACTGCTGGAGGCGGGGGAGGGGCTGCGCTTCGGCGAGTTGGAGGTCACCGAGGACGGGGACGCCACACCCGTCGTCACGCATGCCGACGGCCGCGTCTGGGAGGTGCGGCTGACGCGGCAGGAGGTCGGGGGCATAGTCTCCTCCTGCGGTGACGCACCGAAGAGCGGGCAGGCGTGGGTCGCTGATTCCGTCCTGGCGCGCTGACGGCGAGCGGCGGCGTGACCAGCCTCCCACTGAGTTGAACAACAAAAATGCCGCCGTTATGGTGAGTCTTCGCCGGCCCCGGCCGACAGTCGTGGGGTGACGGCCTCTTTTACCCATTTATCTTTCCCACTGCCGCGGGCCTCCACCCGCCCATGAACCAGGAGCACCCCGTGACCCAGACCACCGCGGACATCGCGGCGGGACGCCCGAGGGACGACGGCGCCGACGCCCCGACCGGTGTCCTCGCGTCCTTCCGCTACGCCTTCTCGTCCCCCACCCGTCTCCGGAAGGAATCGCTGGGCGGCCTGGCCGTCGGGCTCGCCCTGATCCCCGAGGCGATCGCGTTCTCCATCATCGCGGGCGTGGACCCGCGCGTCGGGTTGTTCACCTCTGTGGTCATGGCGGTCGTCATCGCCTTCACCGGTGGTCGGCCCGCCATGATCACCGCCGCGACGGGTGCGGTCGCTCTCGTCATCGCGCCGATCTCGCGGGAATACGGCGTTGATTATCTCGTGGCCACGGTGTTGCTGGCCGGGGTCATCCAGATCCTCATGGCGCTGGTGGGGGTGGCCAAGCTCATCCGTTTCATCCCACGGTCGGTGATGACCGGCTTCGTCAACGCGCTGGGCATCCTGATCTTCCTCGCCCAGCTTCCGCACCTGATCGACGTGCCCTGGCTGGTGTACCCGGCCTTCGTCATCGGCCTGCTGGTCATGGTCTTCTTCCCGAAGGTCACCACCGCCGTCCCCGCCCCGCTGGTGGTCGTCCTCGTCCTGACCCCGCTGGTCGCCCTCGCCGACTGGGGTATCCCGAATGTGCGCGACATGGGCGAGCTGCCCGAATCCCTGCCCACCCTGTTCTTCCCCGACGTCCCGTGGACGTGGGAGACCCTGCAGATCATCGGCCCCACCGCCTTCGCGGTGGCGCTCGTCGGGCTGATGGAGTCACTGATGACCGCCAAGCTCGTCGACGACATCACCGACGTCCACTCCGACAAAACCCGTGAGGCCGGCGGTCAGGGCGTGGCCAACATCGTCTCCGGCTTCTTCGGCGGCATGGGCGGCTGCGCGATGATCGGCCAGACCATGATCAACGTCCGCGAGTCCGGGGCACGTACCCGCCTGTCCACCCTGCTCTCCGGCGTCTTCCTGCTCATTCTCGTGGTGGCCCTGGGCGATATCGTCGGCCTGATCCCCATGGCCGCCCTGGCGGCGATCATGGTCGTCGTCTCCCTCGGCACCGTCGACTGGCACTCCCTCCACCCGCGCACCCTGCGGTTGATGCCCCTGTCCGAGACGCTGGTCATGGTGGTCACGGTGATCGCGACGCTGGCCACCGAGAACCTGGCCGTGGGCGTCATTCTCGGCGTGCTCACCGCCATGGTCATGTTCGCCCGCCGGGTGGCGCACATGGTTTCCGTCGAGAAGGTCTCCGAGGTCGACCTGGACGAGGACGGCACGATGGACGTGCGCACCTACCGGGTCCACGGCCAGCTGTTCTGGGCCTCCTCCAACGATCTGGTCTACCGCTTCGACTACAACGACGAGGCCGGTCACATCATCATCGACCTGACCGCCGCCGAGATCTGGGACGCCTCCACCGTGGCCACCCTGGACGCGATCGTGAACAAGTACCACGAGAAGGGCAGGACCGTGCAGATCACCGGTCTCGACGGGCAGAGCCTCGCGAGGCTGGAGAAGCTCACCGGCAAGCTGGGCTAACTGGCGGAGACAGCCTCCTCCGCGTCGAAGTCCGCCAGGATCCTGCCGATCGACGCGCGGATGCTGCGGCCGTACTTCGGGTGGTTGAGGCCGAAGTCCACGCAGGCCGGGATGTACCCGGCCGGGTTGCCCAGGTCGTGACGGGTGCCCTCGTGCACGACCACGTGCACCGGGTGGCCCTCCATGATCATCAGCTCAATCGCGTCCGTCAGCTGCAGTTCCCCGCCCTGACCTGGGGAAATCCGCCGCAGGGCGTCGAAGATGGCCCGGTCGAGGAGGTAACGGCCGGCGGCCGCCAGGGTTGACGGGGCCTCCGCCGGATCCGGTTTCTCCACCATTCCCACGACCCGCCTGACCCTGCCCTCCGGTAGTTTCGCGTCCGTGGTGACGTCCCGGACGTCGAAGACCCCGTAACTGGAGGTCTCTTCCGGCTCCACCTCGAAGGCACACAGCACCGAACCGCCCAACTCTGCCCGGACCTTGGCCATCGTCTCCAGGGCGCCCATCGGAAGCACCAGGTCATCCGGCAGCATGACGGCGAAGGCGTCCTCGTCATCGTCGAGGGCGGACTCGGCCAGGCCGACCGCGTGGCCCAGGCCCAGGGGTCTGTCCTGGACGACCTCGACCGGATGGATCAGCTTGGCGGCACGCTGCACCTGTTCGACCTGCTCGGCCTTGCCGCGCTCGGTCAGGGTGGCCACCAGTTCCCTGAACTGGCCGAAGTGACGCATCAGCTCCGGTTTTCCCGGGGCTGTGACGATCACCAGGCGGGAGGCCCCCAGCTGGGAGGCTTCCTCCGCGATGAGTTCGATGCCCGGGGTGTCAACCACCGGCAGCAGTTCCTTGGGCACGGTCTTGGTGGCCGGCAGGAAACGGGTGCCCATGCCTGCGGCGGGCACAACGACGGTCTTGACGCCGTAAGGGGAGAGTCCGAAGGAGGATTTCATGGGGACGTCACTTTCTGGGCGGGGAGGGAAGTGCTGGGGCTCCTGCTGTCTCACTGACGACCAACCGGGTGTTGTCCAGGGTGTTGGAGGCCGTCAGGGGTGATGGTCTTGTGGTCGTCGGCGGCCCGGGGGGAGCTGAGGCCGGCGTGAAACACTCAATTATTAATTGCTGCATGGTTGAATCTAATATGTTTCTAAGCTTTAAAAGTTCTATGGGGAACGATCGGGGTGGAAACCGACTTTCCCACCCCCCGCCAGGGGGGGGATTCCGGAGCCGGTCCGGCCCCTCGGGTAGCTCATCTCGCCGGCGCCGGTGAAGTCCGGTGCGGTGAGTTTCCTGCTGCCCGGTGACTTTCGTCATCGGTAATCCGAAGCATCGCCCTGACTCACCCGCCCCTGGAATCACAGAACCCGGCCCGGGCCACCGGGAAAGGGTGGGCCGGGCCGGGCGCGTGAAAAAACCGAAACACCTACCGACGCATGATCTTGCGGGAGAGCCAGTTGCCCAGTAGCTGGGCGATCTGGACGATGATGACGATCACGATGACGGCCACGTAGGTGACCTCGGTGTCGAAGGCACGGTAGCCGTAGACGATGGCGAAGTCGCCGATGCCGCCGCCGCCGATATAGCCGGCCATGGCGGACATGTCGATCACGGCGATGAAGATGAAGGTGTAGCCGAGGATCAGGGGACCGAGCGCCTCGGGGATGATCACGGTGGTGATGATCCGCATGGGGCCTGCGCCCATCGCGCGGGCCGCCTCGATCACCCCCGGGTTGATGGCGACGAGATTCTGCTCGACGATGCGGGCGACCGTGAATGTGGCGGCGATGCACATGACGAACGTCGCCGCCTCGCGTCCGATGGTGGTTCCCACCGCCGAGAGCGTCAGCGGGGCGAACATCGCGATGAGGATGATGAACGGGATGGGGCGGATGAAGTTGACCAGCACGTTGACCACCCAGTAGACCGGCTTGCTGCGCAGGATGCCGGCGTCGCGGGTGGTGTAGAGCAGGATGCCGAGCAGTAGGCCGAGGATGCCGCCGATGACCATGGTCACCGACACCATGACGAGGGTGTCCACGATCGACTGGGCGAAGGTGGGGCCCAACCGGTCCCAGTCGGCGGCGAGGGTGGTGACGGTCATCGGGTGATCTCCTGGATGTCGGTGGTCTGGGAGAGGGTCGCGTAGAAGTCCTCGATGGCCCGCTGCGGCCCGTTGATGCGCACGGTCATCTTGCCGAAGGACTGCTGCTGCAGGGTGGTCACACCGCCGTGCACGATACTTATCGACGCCCCCGCCTCCCGCAGCGCCGCAGCTGCCGCGAAGAAGCCGGAGTCCTCCGTCAGGTCGACGGTGAACAGACGGCCGTCGTGGGCGAGCAGGTCGTCGGCCTCGACCTGGTCAGGGGTGTTACGCAGCGAGGTGGCCACGAAGCGCTGCGCCACGCGGGTGCGGGGATGGGAGAAGACCTCATAGACGCTGCCGTATTCGACGACGCGTCCGGCCTCCATCACCGCGACCTTGTCCGCGATGGAGCGCACGACCTCCATCTCGTGGGTGATCACGATGATGGTGATGCCCAGCTCCTCGTTGACCCGGCGCAGCAGGCCCAGCACCTCCCGGGTGGTCTCCGGGTCGAGTGCGGAGGTGGCCTCGTCGGCCAGCAGCAACGACGGGTTCGTCGCCAAGGCCCGGGCGATGCCCACGCGCTGCTTCTGCCCACCGGAGAGCTGCTCCGGGTAGCTGCGGCCGCGGTCGCCCAGGCCCACGAATTCGAGGAGCTCGGCCACGCGGGTCTTTCGCTCGGCCTTGGGCATGCCCGCCAGCTTCAACGGATACTCGATGTTGCCCGCGGCGGTGCGGGAGGTGAAGAGGTTGAACTGCTGGAAGATCATGCCGATGCCGGTACGGATCTTGCGCAGCCTGGCCTCGGACATGCCGACGACGTCGGTGCCGTCGAGCAGTAGCTGGCCCGAGGTCGGCACGTCGAGCCCGTTGACCATGCGGACCAGGGTGGACTTGCCGGCGCCGGAATAGCCGATGACGCCGATGATCTCACCGGGTTCGACGGTCAGGGTGACGCCGTCGAGGGCGGTTGTCTGGGTCTTGCCGGTGGTGAAGACCTTGGTGAGGTCACGGAACTCGACTCGGGTACCGCGGGTTCCGGGGTGAGGTGATGCTGTCACTGGGGGACCACTCGATTCTGTGGGCGGACGGGATCGCTGCAGGCGCCCTGATGGACGCTGATGCCGAGACAATGCTAAACCCCGCCGCGGCACAGCGACGGGGTGGCACCTGTGTCTCAGTGAATCACTGGTCGGATTCGGCTTCCTGGAGGCGGTTGAGGATCTCGGCCAGCTCCTCCTGGGTGCGCTCCACCTCGACGGCGGTGCCCTGGGAGTCCTGGGCCACGGCGTCCATGACCTCGGGCGAGTGCCACAGCTCGACGAGTTTGTTCAGGCGCTCGTCGTCGGCGTCCTCGGCGCGGGTGGCGAAGACGTTGATGTAGGGCTCGGCCTCCTCGGAATCCGGGTCGTCCTCGAAGACGGCTTCGGCCGGGTCGATGCCGGCGCGGTCCAGCCAGGAGTTGTTGATGATCGCCGGGCGGCCCTCGCCGTAGACGGCGGGGGTCTGGGCGGCGTCGACCGGGGTGACGGAGACCTTCGAGGCCTCCTCGTCGATGTCGGCCGGGGTCGGGGTGATCATGCCCTCCTCGCGCAGGGCGACCAGATCGGCCTGGACCAGCACGTTGATGGCGCGACCCTGGTTGGACGGGTCGTTCGGGATCGCGACGTCCTCGCCCTCGATGCCGTCGAGAGAGTCGTGGCCCTGCCAGAACAGTGCCAGCGGGTAGATCTCGGTGGCGCCGATGGCCACCAGGTCGTCGCCCGCGCCGACGTTGTGCTCGGCGAGGAACTTCAGGTGCTGGAACTTGTTGACGTCGATCTGGCCCTGGGACAGCGCCTGGTTCGGGGTGTTGTAGTCCGAGAAGTTCTCGATCTCCAGCTCAATGCCCTCCTGGGCGGCGATCTCCTCGAACACGGCCCACGCCTGCTGGGAGGCGTCGGTGGTGCCGATGCGGATCGGGCCGTCGGAGGCGGCGGTGTCGGTGCCGGTATCGGTCGACTCGGAGTCGGAGCAGGCCACCAGGCCGACGGCGGCGATGACCGCGGCGGCTGAACTGGCCAGAATGCGACGGAACTTCATGGGATCGTGTCCTTCAGGTTGGGGGGTACGTCCGATAGTTGAGAAACTTAGCATCCGCTGTACCGCTCTGTCTACTTCGTGGTCGGGCGAAATGGTGCCGCATTGGCAAGCTTGTTCGGGCCTGGTTAGGATTCGGGGCATGGACTTTCATGGCGGGGCGCACCTGAACTGGTCCCAGTTCGAGCGTCTCCTGGCCGGTCGGTCGGTCCCCGAGCCCGTGCCCGTCGACCACCGCCCCAGCTCCGCCCCGCGGCTTCCCCGCTCCGGTCCGACCGCCGTCCCCTTCGCCGGACTCCACGCCGTGTCCAGCTACAGCTTCCTGGCCGGGGTCCCGGGACCGGACGGAATAGTGACGAATTCTTGACCGCCGGGCGGGCCAGGACAGGCGACCTGCGGAAACATAAAAGCGGTACGGAGGTACCGCTGATATCTGGCGCTTTCCGCCTCCCGGCCAGCTCCGGCGCCCAGCCCCAAACCCCCTAGAGCCGGTCGCGGATCAGCTCGATGACCATCAGGATCACGGCGGCGATGACCGTGCCGGCCACCCACACACCGAGGAAGAAGATGACGTCCCCCAGGCCGAAGGGGGTTTCCCTGGTCAGCACGGTCGACAGCAGGGCGATGATCACCGCGATGGTCGCGCCGGTGGGCACTTTGGCGATGAAGTAGTCGAGGGCGGTCATGGCCCAAGCGTATCCCGTGGGCAGGCGGGTCCCGGTATGCCCGCCCGGCCTCGGGGAGCGGGGATGATCTGGTACATCTGGGAGGGTGAATCCCGTCTCCCCCAAACTCACCGTGGCCCGCTACCTGGGGCGTCTGCCCTGGATCATCGTGCCGGCCATCGTCCTGGCGGTCCTCGCCGTGCTGGTCAGCTCATGGTTCTGGATCGGGGCGGGGTTGTTCATCGCACTGCTGGCCTGGCAGGTGTGGCTCATCCCCGCGCAGGTGAAACTGCTGGGGTGGCGGGAGACCGACGATGAACTGCTGATCACCAAGGGCAAACTGTGGCACACCTTCACGGTCGTGCCCTACGGGCGCATCCAGTTCGTCGACGTCACCGCGGGTCCCATCGAACGTTCCCTGGGCATGAAGACCCTCAAACTGCACACCGCGTCCGCGACCTCGGATTCCACGGTGCAGGGCCTGCCCGCCGAGGAGGCCGACGCCCTGCGGGACCGGTTGGCGGTCAAGGCCCGGGAGAGGATGAGTGGGCTGTGAACGAACCGGACACCGAATCCGGCGCGGGAGTCGAGAGGCATCCTTACCGCCCCGTCCACCGCCTGACGCCGCTGCTGCGCTTCTGGACGCTGATCCTCGCGCTGCTGGCCGTGGCCGTGGTCAACATCAACCTCTCGGTGTTTTCCGCGGTGTGGGCGTTCCTCACCGGCGGTAACGTCCTGCCCATTCTCGCGGGTCTCGTCGGGTTCTTCGTCGCCTGCGGGTTGCTCTGGCTGGTCTCCCAGGTGTGGTGGAAGGCCACCGGCTACCGCCTGACCGACGAGGAGGTCTCCCTGAAACGCGGCGTGCTCTCCCGGCAGCTGCGCACCGCCCGCTACGACCGCATCCAGGCCGTCGACGTCGTCGAGTCCGTCATCGCCCGCATCTTCCGGCTGGCCGCGGTGCGCGTGGAGACCGCCGGCGGGGGCCGTTCCGTCATCGAGATCGCCTTCCTCAGACGCGCCGAGGCGGAGGAGCTGCGCGCCGAACTGCTCGCCCACGTCCACGGCAGATCCGACGCCCCGGTCGAGGACGCGCCCGAAGACCTGCCGGCGGCACAACCGGCCCCGACCGCGACCGGCTGGCGCGGCACCGAGACGGGTGAGGAGCTCATTCCCGTCATCCCGATCGCCCGCTCCCTCACTGCGGCCGCACTGCGCGGGGCGACGATCATCGGCGGGCTCACCACCGTGCTGATCCTGCTCCTGCCGTGGGGCCGGGCCTCGTTGATCCCCGTCATCGTCGGTTTCGTGCCCGTGATCTGGAATCAGATCGACCGCAGCTGGACCTTCGCCGCCCGCCTCGACGGGGTCGGGGAGCGAGCCGTGCTCAACATCTCCTACGGGCTGGCCGACCGGCGTCGCCAGTCCATCCCCCTGGCCCGCATCCACGGGGTCACCGTCTGGCAACCGACCCTGTGGCGGCCGTTGGACTGGTGGATGGTGTCGGTGTCCATCGCCGGTTACGGCGCCGAGAATGACAAGACCACCGGCACCTCCACCATCCTGCCCGTCGGCTCGCGGGACCAGGCCCGCGCGTTGCTGATGCTCGTCTCCCCGCTGGACGATGCGACCGTCGACGAATTCGCCAGCCCCGAGGGTCACAGCCACCCCACGTTCGTCTCCCCACCGGTCGCCCGCTGGGTCTCACCCGTCGACCTGCACCAGCAGTCCGTCACCCTGCGTGACGACGCCGTGATCATCCACCGCGGGCGCGTCCGCCGCCGCGTGTCCGTCATCGAGCCCGCCCACATCCAGGAGGTCACCCTCAGCCGCGGACCCCTGCAGCAGCTGTTCGGACTGTGCACCGTCCGACTGGACCTGGTGCGCGGGCCCGTGCAGATGTCCGGCGAGGATCTCACGGAAGAGGACGGCCGGGCGCTGCTCGATATTCTGCGCCGCCGCCGCCTGCCGGACATGATGACCGGCACCGATGGTGGTCACACCCCGCCGGTGAACCCCAGCTGACGCCACGCCTCGTAGGTGGCCACCGCGGCCGAGTTCGACAGGTTCATCGACCGGCGCGCCGGGATCATGGGGATGCGCACCGCGCCCGTGATCCGCGGGTGTGTCAGGTGATCCTCCGGCAACCCCGTGGGCTCCGTGCCGAAGAGCAGGGCGTCACCCGGCCGGTACTCGACCGCGGTGTGCCAGGTGGTGGCCTTCGTGTCGAAGGCGAAGACCCGGGAATCCGGCAGCGCCTCGAGGCAGGCGTCGAAGTCCGGGTGGACGGTGACGTCGGCGAGGTCGTGGTAGTCCAGCCCCGCCCGGCGCAGGTGTTTCTCGCTCAGATCGAAGCCGAGTGGTTCGACAAGGTGCAGGTGGGCGCCGGTTCCCGCACACATGCGGATGGCGTTGCCGGTGTTGGGCGGGATCACCGGATTGTCGAAGATGACATGCAGCTCGGTCATGGGCTGCAGTTTATGCCCGGGTAGATGGAATAATGGCATTCGTGACTGCGATCAAACTTGACGGAAAGCTCTACCAGGACGAGATCTTCGAGGACCTGACCACGCGCGTGGCGGTCCTGAAGGAGAAGGGAATCGTGCCCGGACTGGCGACCGTGCTCGTCGGCGACGACCCGGCCTCCCACTCCTACGTGAAGATGAAGCACCGAGACTGCGAGAAGATCGGCGTCAACTCGATCCGGAAGGATCTGCCGGCCGACGTCTCCCAGGAGGAGCTCAACGCCGTCATCGACGAGCTCAACGCCGACGACGCGTGCACCGGCTACATCGTGCAGCTGCCGCTGCCGAGGCACCTCGACGAGAACGCCGTGCTCGAGCGCATCGACCCGGCCAAGGACGCCGACGGCCTGCACCCGGTCAACCTGGGCAAGCTGGTGCTCAATGAGCCGGCCCCGCTGCCGTGCACCCCGAACGGCTCCATCCACCTGCTACGCCGCTTCGGCGTCGAGCTGGACGGCGCGAAGGTCGTGGTCATCGGCCGTGGCGTGACCGTCGGCCGCCCGATCGGCCTGATGCTCACCCGACGCAGCGAGAACTCCACCGTGACCCTCTGCCACACCGGCACGAAGGAC
>CAYSIP010000073.1:0-11256 GCA_964431055.1 uncultured Corynebacterium sp.
GGTGACGGCGCCACAGCAGAAAAGCCGACAGGGCGAAGAACACGGCGACGAAGAAATCGAAACGGGCCACGATGGATCCGAAGAAACCCGCCGGGTCCACCCCGGTCTGGAAAGCCACGTGGGTGACCACCACGCCCAGGGCCGCCACAGCGCGCAGCCCCTCCAACGGGAAGATGTAGGAACCTTTGTAAGATGAGGCGGTGGCTGACGCGGGTGCCGATCCCGTCACGGGTCGTCACCCCCTTTCTCCGGAAGTTTCTCCCGGAGATGTTACTGGAAGGAAGGCGCTGACCGAGTTGTTGACCGAGTTGCGCAACCGCAGTCGCGCCGGGCGGCGGATTCTGCTGATTCTCGCCGCCGCGATCATCGCGGTGATCCTCGGCAACTTCGTGGCCCCGCCCATCATCAACCTGATGACCCCGCTGTCCACCGACCTGGCGGAGAGCTACACCACCGAACCCGCCCCGGCCCTCGTCCTCGACCAGGCCGCCCGTTCCGAGGGCCGGGTCCCCGCCGCCAACGCCGGCCGGGAGGAGTGCGCCGCGCAGGACACCTCCGAGCTGCCCCTGTCGTGCTTCATCGTCGCCATCGAATCCCAGCTGCGCCGTGAGACCACCACCTCCCCGACCGACAACCGCCGGGAAGCGGAGATCGATTCCCGCACCGAGGTGCTCGCCGACGGCGAGACCGCCGCAGAGCTCACCGACCACCTGCGGGTGACCAGGAGCTCGACCTACCCGGTCGCGGACCCCGTCGCCCGCATGACCGCCCGGGTGACGGGCGTGGACACGGAGCTCGGCACCGGGGAGACCGCCCGTCAGGGTCTGCAGTACTTCTTCCCCTTCGAGACCGAGCGACGCTCCTACGACTACTTCGACCCGGTCGCCCAGCGCACCATTCCCATCGACTACGTCGACGAGGTGCCCCACAACGGGCTGGAGACCTACCAGTTCCACCACCGCGCGGAGGCCCTCCCCCTGACCGAGGCCATCGCCCGTGGCTGGGCGCAGCCCGACGATCCCCAGCCCGCCGGCCGGCAGCTGCTCAACCTGCTCGACGAGGAGCAACGTGCCCTGCTCGACGGGTTCACGGTCAACGGCCCGGCCGGGGAGTTCTACTCGGATGAGGAACTGGAACGGCTCGGCCGCGACGCGGAGACCACGGTGGTGCTCGATCCCTATTACACGGTGGTGCGCACCCTGTGGGTGGAGCCGGAATCGGGCGTGATCATCGACTCCGAGGAGGAATTCCACCTCTACTTCGCCGCCAGCCCGCAGGAGGCCCGGGAGCTGGCCGACGAACCCTCCCCGGCGCGGGCGATGTACCACGCGGTCGCCCACTGGGATGAGACGACGCAGGCCGCCCAACACGATCAGGCCGCGCCCGTCGTCGAGCGACTGCGCGTCCTGCAGATCCTGGCCACCGTATGCAAGGCGCTGGCCTTCGTGCTGATCGCCGCCGCCGCGGCCATGGTGGTGCGCCGACGCCTGGAACAGCGGGGGCGGGTGTCCTGAGCACCGCGCGCAGGATCCTGCCGGCCGCCTGGGCGACCCTGCTCATCGGCCTGTTGACCTGGGCGCTGTGGGCGCCCGGCCAGCTGGCGCTGCGCGACATGCTCGTCCTCGACTCCCCCGCGTTGTCGCCCTCCGCGCTGGGTTTCGGTGACCTGCCGGCCCGCAACGTGCCCCAGGACGGGGTGCTCGCACTCATCGGAACCCTCGTGCCCGCCTCCTGGGTGGCGCGGATCCTGCTGGTCGCGGCCGCGGTGGCAGGGGCGGTGGGCGCCGCCTGGTTGGCCCGGCAGCGGCGGGGTTCCGGATGGGCGACCGTAGCGGCGATCACCGTGGTGCTGTGGAACCCCTTCGTCGTCGAACGTCTTCTGCAGGGCCACTGGTCCCTGGTCATCGCCGCCTGGCTGCTGCCGCTGATCGCCGCGTCCGGACTCTCCGGGCGGACGTGGATCGCGTGGTTGGCGATGTGGGTCGCCTCGCTGACGCCCACCGGTGGGTTGTTCGCTCTGCTCACCGGCGTGGCGACGGCGCGCCGCCACCGTTGGTGGACGCTCGGCGTCGGCGTGGTCTCCTGCCTGCCGTGGATCATCCCGGGTCTGCTGTCGGCCTCCTCGGCGGTCGCGGAGCCCGAATCGGTGGCGGCCTTCGCCCCGCGCGCCGAAGGTTTCGTGGGCACCCTGGGGGCGCTGCTGGGCCTCGGCGGGATCTGGAACGCCGAGGCCGTGCCCGCCTCGCGGGAAGCGGGTTCTGCGGTGGCGGGGATCCTGTTGTTCGCCGTCCTGCTGTTCGGTCTCCGCCGCTGCCCGCCGGTGCTGCTGGTGCTCGGTGTCCTGGGCCTGGGCGGAGCGGTCGCGGCCTGGCTGCTTCCCGACGCGCTGGCCTGGGCCGTGGCCACCATTCCCGGTGCGGGCCTGCTGCGCGACGCCCAGAAACTCGTGATGCTGGCACTGCCCGCCTACGCCGCCCTGGCCGGCGGGTTGCGGCCGAAGTGGCTGGCCGGCGCGGCCCTGGGACTCGCCGTGCTGCAGGTCCCCGACGCCCCACGGGCCCTGCAGCAGCTGAGTCCCGTCGAGCTGCAGGTCGACCGGGACTTCGTGGCCTATGCGGACGGGCGTGACGTGTTCTTCCCCGACCGCCCGGGGCTGGTCACGCTCGCGGACGGCCGCGTGATCGTCGACCCCTACGTCAAGGCTCTGTCCCTGGTGGAATCCGGGGCGTTGACCGTGGACGGGATGCTGGTGGACCCGCCGTCAGAGCGTTGGGTGGCCGCGCAGGAGGCGTGGACGTGGCGGGACATGGACGCCCTGGAGGAACTCGGCGTCGCCGTGATCGTGGATGACGACCGGGTCCTGGAGACCGACGCCCAGCGCAACGTCGCGCCCCTGGGCGTGGCGCTCCTGGGCCTGTGGCTGGCCGTGCCGATCGGGGTGCTGGTGCTGCGGATGACGGGGCGGGGTGCGCAGCGAGCGTCCGGATCCCACGGACCCGCTGGTGGCGGGGGCCGTGGCCGTGACGGTGGAGGTGGCCATGGCGGGAAAAAACCCGGAAAGAAGCCCGGAAAGAAACCCGCCCCGAAAACGGGCAGGAACGGCAGGGCCGGAAAACCCGACGCCTGAATCTCAGGGCATCATTCCTGTCCGTCGGTTTCTGCGGGTTGGGGCGCTCTGCCCGGCCCCGCATCCACCAGACCCTCCAGCAGCTCCGCGAACTGGCGGCCGGTGCGCTCCCAGGAGAAGGTCTTGGCCCGCACGTAGGCGGCGAGCCCCAGGTCCTGGCGGGAGTCCGGGGCATCGAGAAGCGCCCGGGTGAGCTCGATGAGCTCCTCCCGGTCCTCGGCCAGCATGCCGGTCTGCCCGTTGAGCACCGAGTCCCGCAGGCCTCCTGAGCTGCGGTAACCGATGGTGGGCACGCGGTGCTGGGCGGCCTCGATGACCGCCAGGCCCCAGCCCTCCTTCCGCGACGGCATCAGGTGCAGGCACGCCCGGTCGAGCAGGCCGTGCTTGTGCTCCTCGGCGACCTGGCCGTGGAAGACCACCCGGTCCGCCACCCCGGTGCGTTCGGCGTAGGCGCGCAGCTCATCCTCCCACCAGCCGGAGCCGATGACGTCGAGGACCACGTCGTGGGATTCCCCCAGGGCCGCGACGACGTCCATGGCGTGTTCGATCTGTTTGTGCGGCACCAGGCGGGCCAGGGTCACCAGGTGTTGGTGGCCCGTGGTCTCCACCCGCGGGAAGCGCTCCGGCACCTGGTCCACGCCATTGCGGATGAGGTGGATGCGCTCAGGATCCACCCCCAGCTCGACGAGCTCGTCGGCGCTCGGCCCGGAGACCGTCACGTACGGGCTGCTCCGGTAGACCAGCGGGGCGACGCGGCGTTCCAGGAACCAGCCCAACCGGGCGATGACGGGACCGGCGACCGGCCACTGTTCGCGGTGGCAGTGGTGGGTCAGCAGCACCGTCGGCGCGCCGGTGACCAGACGGGCGAAGAAGGGAATGCCGTTCTGGGTGTCGACCACCGCATCCAGGCGGCCCAGCGTGCCGATGCCCAACCTGCCCAGCAGGACGCCCCCCAGCGCCTTCGGGTAGACGGTGAACTTGCCGCCGCTGCGCGAATAACGCACCCCGTTGCGCTTCGAACGCCGCGGGGCGTCGGTGTGGCCGGCGGTGCGGTAGACGACCTCGTGCCCGCGGGAGGCCAGGTACTCCCCGACCCGTTCGAGGTAGCGTTCCGAGCCGCCACCCTGCGGGTGGGTGGAGTCGCGCCAGCACAGCAGAAGGATCTTCATGTCCTGTCCCAGCCTATCGGGGAACCCACCCCTCACGGTCACCACTGCCCGGTCTGGCATCCTGTAATTCATCCCGCCCCACCCCCTCGAGGACACTGCCGCCATGACCTTCCCCCGCACCCGCCGCCTGGCCACTCTGACCCGTTCGCTGCGCCTGCTGCGCTCGGTACGACAGGAACAGACCCGGCCCGATCTGTTCTACGGCGAGCTCGCCGAGGACACCGCCGGGCTGCTCGGGGCGCTGCGCCACGACGTCACCGGGGAAGAGTTGAGCGGGGACGCGGTGCTCGACGTCGGCGGTGGGCCCGGATACTTCGCCGACGCCTTCGAACACCGCGGGGCGCGCTACGTCGCCGTGGAGCCGGACGTCGGTGAGATGTCGGCCGCCGGCATCGAGGTCGCGGCGTCGGTACGCGGCTCCGGGATGGCGCTGCCCTTCCGCGACGGAGCCTTCGACGTGGTGTACTCCTCGAACGTCGCCGAGCACGTGCCCGAGCCGTGGGCGATGGGCGACGAGATGCTGCGCGTGACCCGCCCCGGTGGGCTTGTCGTGCTCAGCTACACCATCTGGTTGGGCCCTTTCGGCGGGCACGAGACCGGGCTGTGGGAGCACTACGTGGGCGGTGGCTTCGCCCGTGACCGCTACACGCGCCGGCACGGGCGACCGCCGAAGAACGTGTTCGGTGAGTCCCTGTTCGACGTCTCATGCGCGGAGGGGTTGGGTTGGGCCCGCGGCCTGGCGGATCGCGGTCTGGCCTCGGTGGAATTGTGTTTCCCCCGCTACCATCCGTCGTGGGCGTGGTGGCTGGTGCGTGTTCCGCTGGTGCGGGAATTCCTGGTGAGCAACCTGGTGGTCGTCGTCCGCCGGCGCTGAGATCGGGCTTCTACCTGCCCGCCGCGTCCATCCGGGCGTAAAGATGCTCCGGACGGCCCGAGGAGCCGTAGCGCAGGCGCACCTCCAAGACGCCCCGGCCCGCCATCGCTGCCAGGCGGCGCTGCGCGGTCGCCCGGGAGACTCCAGCGCGCTCCGCGACCTCGCTGGCGGAGAACTCCCCGTCCCTGAGCGCGTCCAACATCAGCTGCTCCGTTGCTGACCCGGATGCGCTCACCGGTTCCTCTGTGCCGTGCATGATCGACAGGGCCTGGTCGATCTTCTCCTGTCCCAGTCCCCGCGTGCCGGAGATCACGCGGCGGAAGCGGGCGTAGCGGTCGAGCCGTTCCACCAAGCTCCGCTGGGGAAACGGCTTGACCAGGTAGGCCAGGGTGCCGGCGTGCAACGCGCGGCGGACCGTGGCGGGTTCGTCAGCGGCGCTGAGCACGAAGGCGTCCACGCCGGCAGAGCGGACCAGTTCGATGCCGTCGCCGTCGGGCAGATAGACATCGGCCAGCAGCAGATCCGGGGCGTCCCGGACGATCACCTCCCGGGCCCCGGCAATCGTCCGCACCGAATCCAGGACGGTGAAACCCGCCGTCCCTTGCACGATCTCCGCATGGATGCCCGCGACCCGGAAATCGTCGTCGATCACCAACACCCGCCAGTCCCTGTTCACTGCCATCCGTTCCCGTCCTTCTCCTGGTCGTGCCGCCGCCCCACGATCGTCCCGGCCTCCATCACGCCCGGCAACCGGGCACCGAACACCGCCCCGAGGCCGCTCCCCTGTCCACCGGGATCAATGATCCACAGGTCCCCGCCACGGCGGTTCACCAGCTCCCGGCACAGGGTGAGTCCGATGCCGTGCCCGTGGATCGTGTCACCACCGGCGGACCGGGCGGGCCCAGTGAAACCGGTGTCGAACACGTCGGTGTCCGACGCTATCCCTGTCCCGGTGTCGGCGACGACCAGCACCAGGTCACCCCCCTCGTCCATGAGAGTGACCTCCACCTCTCGCAGGGCCACCGGGACCGCCGCGGCCGCCGTGATCGCGTTGTCCACAAGATTGCCCAGCACAGTGGCGGTGTCCTCCACCCCGGCGACCGTCCCCAGCACCAGCGTCTCCTCCCCGAGCCGGAGGGTGACGCCCCGCTCACCGGCCTCCATGGACTTCGCACCCAGGAAGGACTGGAGGAAGGGCTCGGCCAGCAGCTCGCCGCCCGTCAGGGGGTAGTTCACCGGCCCGCGGTCGCGCATTTCCCGCAGGAACTCCCCGGCCTCCGCGACCCGGCCCGCATCCAACAGACCGGTGGCGACGTGCATGCGGTTGGCGAATTCATGGCGCTGGACCCGCAGTGCGGAGGTCATCGCGCGGACGGATCCGAGCCGCTCGCTCAGACCCACGAGGTCCGTGCGGTCGCGCACGATGATCACGGACCCGAGCCGCTGACCGTCCTTCTCGACACTCCGAGAATCCAGGTAGAGCACCCGGTCACCGAATACCACCCCGTCCCGGGCCTCCCCTCGACGCAGCGCGAGCACCACGTCCATCGGAAGGCCGAGATCGGTGAATGCCCGCCCCTCCGGCGCCGTGAACCCGAGCATCCGGGCGGCAGGTTCATTGCACACGCGGACGATCCCGTCCAGGTCGAGGGAGATGACGCCGTCGTCGACGCCGTCGAGGACGGCCGCCTGGTTCTGTACCAGGGACACGAGCTCCTCCGGCTGCAGGCCCAGGGTGAGCTGCTCCCAGCGGCGCCGCATGAACAACAACGCGCCGACTCCGACGGCGAGCGCCACGGCCGCCGCCGCTGACACCCCGAACAGTAACCTCGGCAGGTCATCGAACACGCTCGTCCGTTCAAAACCCACGCTGACCTCACCGACCGGGTCCATCGTGCCGGGGGCATACACGGGCACCTTCGCCCGGGCGGATTCCCCCAGGGTGCCAGCCTCCCAGGCGATGACCTCCTGCCCCCGTAGCGCCTCCTCGTAACTGGTACTCACCTGTTCGCCCAGACGCTCCTTCTCCGGGTGCGCCAACCGGATTCCGTTGACGTCCGCGATCACGACGAACAACGCACCGGTGCGCGCGGTGATGTCCGCGGCATAGGCCTGCAGAACCCCGGAGGCCAGCTCCTCCTCGGATGTCTCGGGGGCACCCATCCGCCGGGCGACCTCACTACGGACCTCCGGTTCCGCGGCCACGGTGCGGGCGATCGACAGCGCCGAGGACTCTGCCTCCGCCTTGAGCTGCTCGACGGCCAACCAGGTGAAGATCATCGCACACACCGCCACCACGGTCGCGACCGTGAGCAGCTGCAGCAGCAGTACCTTCGTGCCGAAGCGCATGGTCTCCCCCCCTCGGTGATCGTTTCCGGGTGCGGTGCAGCCCCCGCCCTTCACCCCATGATCCCGACTTGTCCGGTCGGGACGGAAAACAGATGGAGCTGGGGCGACGTGAAGACGTGGATGAGGGACAACGGCGCGTGAGCAAAATGCACAGAATCCTTTAAATGCACTCTAGGTGAGTCAATGCACCCAAGCGAGACGGTGTGGCGCAGAACACTTAGTCTGTCGTGGACGTCAGATTTCACGAACCATTCCGGCCTCTTCCAAGGATTGTCGATGACTACCACAGCCCCCGTTATTCTCGCCGCAGAGTACGCGATGAGCCACACCCTCTCAGACGGTGTGCTCGTCGCCCTCGGTTTCACCATGATCCTCACGTTCATGACACTGATCATGATCGGGCGGCTGACCCCCCTGGTCGCCCTCATTCTCGTACCGACGATCTTCGGTCTCATCGCCGGCGCAGGCCTCGGCCTCGGCGACATGGTTCTCGACGCCATCGGAGACATGGCCCCCACAGCCGCGCTGCTGATGTTCGCAATCATGTACTTCGGCATCATGATCGACGTCGGACTCTTCGACCCGCTGATCCGGGGCATTACCCGACTGTTGAACAACGACCCAGCGAAGGTCGTCGTCGGTACCGCGGTTCTGGCGGGCATCGTCTCGCTCGACGGCGATGGTTCCACCACTTTCATCATCACCACCTCAGCGATGCTGCCGATCTACCTGCGTCTCGGCATGAGTCCCGTCATCCTCACCTGCACTGCCGGCCTCATCAACGGCACCATGAACATCGTGCCCTGGGGCGGCCCGACCGCCCGCGCGTCCGCCGCCCTCGGCGTGGACGCCACGGACATCTTCGTTCCGATGCTGCCCTCATTGTTCGTGGGTGTCACCCTCTGCCTCGCTTTTGCCTGGTGGATGGGCCTGGCCGAGCGCAAACGCCTCGGCGGCACGATCGATGCCTCCCGCTTCGGTGGTGACAGCAGCGTGGGCGCCGGCGGTTCAGGTTCGTCCCGTGACGGCGGCCCCGGCCACACCCCCTTCGGTGGTGGTGGCGGTGTGGATACCGACACCCGCGTCGAGTTTGAGGAGCACTCCGCAGTGGGACTGGTCGACAACGACGATCCCACGATGGCCGACACGGCACTCGATCCGCACCGCACGACCCTCCGCCCGAAGCTGACCTGGTTCAACCTGCTCCTGACCGTCGCGGTCATGGTGCTGCTGGTGATGGACATCTTCCCGTTGGCCTACGTGTTCATGGTCGGCACCGGCCTTGCCCTGGTAATCAACTTCCCGCAGATCAAGGCTCAGACCGGTGAGATTGTCGCCCACGCCCCCAGCATCGTCAGTGTGGTCTCCATGGTTCTGGCGGCCGGCGTCCTGGTCGGGGTTCTCGACGGCACCGGCATGGTCACCGCGATGGCAGCCTGGATCACCGCGGTCATCCCGAGCTCTATGGGTCCGTACCTGGCCGTAATCACCGGTGTGCTGTCCATTCCGATGACGTTCTTCATGTCCAATGACGCCTTCTACTTCGGCATTCTGCCGGTCCTGACCGAAAGCGCCGCAAACTTCGGCATCAGCCCCGCTGAGATGGCCAGGGCTTCCATCACCGGCCAACCGGTCCACATGCAGAGCCCACTGGTTCCCGCCATCCTCCTGCTGGTCTCCCTGGCCAACGTCAACCTCGGTGACCACCACAAGAAGGTGCTCTGGCGCGCCGTGGCCGTCTCCCTGGCCATGCTGGTCGTCGGCGTCCTCGTCGGCGCCATCCCCTTCGCTTCCTGATCATCACCCCAGCCCATGGGCGGCTTCCGGACTCCCCACGACGGGGCCCGGAAGCCGCCCATGTTGGGGAAATGGCGACGGTTGCCCCGATGACTCACTTCCCCGCCATTATCCTCGGCGCATGAGCCCGAGAGTGGGACTGACCGCCGGAATCCCCGATCACTTCACCATTCCGGGGGAGTTCCTTGAACTGGCGGAATGGATCGATGAGATGGGGCAGGCCCTGGGAGAGTGCGGATATATCGCCGATCCAGAGATTCACGAGATCACCGATGTCAGGTCCTCCGGTGAGGGGCAACGCATCCGGGAGTCCGAGGGGGCCCCGTCGTCGGACGGCCGACTCCGGGGGATGGGGGCTCCCGGTAGTGAGGGGTTGATCTTCCAGCTGCATTCCGACGACGACGGCCACCATCATGTGCTCCGCCCTGATTCGGGCTCGGGATCCTGCTGGAGAGGTGGCGTCCCACTCCACGCTGTCGGTTCTGTGGTTGTTCACCGCGGGGTGCTTCACTCCAGCCAGCAGTGACGAAGGGGGCGCACCACGGGAGACCGGAGATTTCCCCCAGACCGGGACAGTGTCGGTGAATCCGTGGGCCTCCTTTTTTCGGGACGATCTGAGCGGGTTCCGACACCTCCCGATTCCCAGAACACAGATCAGGTTGCGCATGTCGCCCCGGATTCAGGGTGGAAGTTTCACAGTCCAACCCCACCTTCGCCTCGGAAAACCGAACCCCGCCGCCACCGGAAGAACCGGTGGGGCGGGGGCGGGACGCGGCGGCGATAAGAGACGCGGGCCAGAAGATTACTTCCGAGCGGCCTCGACGCGCTCGCGCAGCTTGGACAGCTCGTCGAAGATCTCCTTCGGGACACGCGGGCCCAGGTCCTTGAGGTATTCCTCGTTGTCCTCGAGGTCGCGCAGCCAGTCCTCGGCCGGTGCGGAGAGCGCCTCCTGGATGTCCTCGAGCGGGGTGTCCAGACCGGTCAGGTCCAGGTCCTCGACGCGGGCGGTGTCACCCACGACGGTGGACTCGGCGCCCACGCGGCCTTCGATGCGGTCGATGATCCACTTCAGGACGCGGGAGTTCTCACCGAAACCGGGCCACAGGAAGCGCTTGTCCTCGCCACGGCGGAACCAGTTGACCAGGAAGATCGGGGGCATGCGGTCGCCACCCTTGTTGCCCATGTCGATCCAGTGCTGGAGGTAGTCGCCGATGTTGTAACCGGCGAAGGGCAGCATGGCCATCGGGTCGTGGCGCAGGGAACCGACCTTGGCCTCCACCGAGGCGGCGGTCTGACCGGAGGCCAGGGTGGCGCCGATCATGGTGCCGTGCTCCCAGTCGAAGGACTGGGTGACCAGCGGGACGGTGTCGGGGCGACGGCCACCGAAGAGAATGGCGTCGACCTTCACGCCCTTCCAGTCGTTGAACTCCGGTGCGGCGGCCGGGGACTGCTCGATGGCCACGCAGTAGCGGGAGTTCGGGTGGGCGGCGGCGGTGCCGGACTCCGGGGTCCAGTCGTTGCCGAGCCAGTCGATGAGATGATCCGGCTTGTCGCCGTCCATGCCCTCCCACCAGACGTCACCGTCGTCGGTCAGCGCGACGTTGGTGAACAGGGTGTTGCCCGGCTCCATGGTGCGCATGGCGATCGGGTTGGAGGCGTAGTTGGTGCCCGGGGCGACGCCGAAGAAACCGTTCTCCGGGTTGACGGCGTAGAGGCCGTCCTCGCGCAGGCGCAGCCACGCGATGTCGTCGCCGACGACTTCGGCGGTCCAGCCCTCGAGGGTCGGGGTGATCATCGCGAGGTTGGTCTTGCCGCAGGCGGACGGGAAGGCCGCGGCGATGTGGTAGCTCTTGCCCTCCGGGGAGTTCAGCTTCAGGATGAGCATGTGCTCAGCCATCCAGCCCTCCTCCTTGGCCATCACGGAGGCGATGCGCAGGGCG
>CAYSIP010000074.1:0-11147 GCA_964431055.1 uncultured Corynebacterium sp.
CCTCCTGGGGTGTGGAGTTCAGCATCGTGGACACCACGGACGTCGAGGCGGTCCGCGCCGCCATCACCGACAAGACCAAGCTGGTCTGGCTGGAGACCCCGACCAACCCGCTGCTGTCGGTCACCGACATCGCCGCCGTCGCAGCGGTCAAGGGCGACGCGAAGCTGGTTGTCGACAACACCTTCGCCTCCCCCTACCTGCAGCGTCCGCTGGAGCTGGGCGCCGACGTCGTACTCCACTCCACCACCAAGTACCTCGGTGGGCACTCCGACGTCGTCGGTGGGGTCGTCGTCACGGATGACGCCGGGCTGGACGAGGAGATGCTGTTCATGCAGGGTGGCGTCGGTCCGACCGCCTCTCCCTTCGACGCGTACCTCACCGCCCGCGGCATCAAGACCCTGGCGGTGCGCATGGAGCGTCACTGCGACAACGCGGAGAAGATCGCCGAGTTCCTGGACACCCGTTCCGAGGTCTCCCGGGTGCTCTACCCAGGCCTGGCCTCGCACCCCGGCCACGAGGTGGCAAAGAAGCAGATGGACCGCTTTGGCGCGATGATCTCCGTCCGCTTCGCCGGCGGCGAGGAGGCCGCCCGCCAGTTCTGCCTCAACACGAAGCTGATCTGCCTGGCCGAGTCCCTCGGCGGAGTGGAGTCCCTCGTCGAGCACCCGGCCTCCATGACCCACCAGTCGGTCAACGGTTCCCAGCTCGAGGTCCCGCGCGACCTGGTGCGCATCTCCATCGGCATCGAGGACGTCGAGGACCTGCTCGCCGACGTCGAGCAGGCGCTGGACGCCATCAAGTAGACGCTCACCCCGCACTTCCAGACCCGGTTCCGGCACCCGCCGGGACCGGGTTTTCCGTTGTGCTGCCACCGGTGTGCGGGGCGCATAGGCTGGGTGGCGTCCACCACCTCCCGATGAAGGGAAAAGCCATGGCCGCCCACCCGTTCCACACACCCGACAGCACCCTGGAGACCGACCACCCGGAACTGGCCGCCTGGCTCGGTGAACACGCCGGCCACTGGATAGTGGAGGATCTCGTTCAACGCATCATGTGCGGCGAGATCATCTTCCTCTCCGACGCGGCAGAGCACCTCGCGGAGGGGATCGAAGAGGAGGATCTGGCGCCCGACGGGCCGCGGGACGCGGAGGACGCCGCCGGCCCATTGGCCCGGCAGCTCTGGCGGTACTGCGAGACCGCCGCCGAGGCCTGGACTGACGAACACACCGACGCCGACCGGGTGATCGAGGCCTTCGAGAGCCTCGCCGAACGCGGCATCGCCTGCGGGGTGTTCACCGACTTCGAGGACCTGGAGCTCGACGAGTCCGATCCGGGCGGGGTGATCATCTGGGTCAACGAGTGGGAGAACCTCGACCCGCGGGAGCGCCGCGACCTGACCATCACCTTCGCGGGCCTCGACCAGCCCGACGAGACCATCGGCCGTGAGCTGGTGGACGCGCTCCGCGGCGCGGGGCTGGAGCCCGGGGAGCCGCAGGACGAGACGGTGACCGTGCCGGTGGTCTGGAAGTGGCATGTCGGCCGGGACGCGGCCGTCGAGGAGGCGTTCTTCGACGAGCTGGACGGCCTGGAGAACGACTTCGGGGAACTTACCGAGGAGGACGACGAAGGCGGGCGCCCGGTGCGCTGACGGCCGCTCAGACCAGGCGGATCAGCGCGACCCCGGCGATCATGCACAGCAGGCCCGCCGCCTGCAGTGCGGTGAGGGGCCGACGGCGGGCGCCGAGGAGCCCGAAGTGGTCGATGACCAGGCTGCCGATCATCAGACCGACCAGGACGACCATGACCGTCAGTCCCGTGCCGATGATCGGCGCCAGGAACGCGTTGCCGAAGACGAACGCCGCGCCCAGGAAACCGCCGATCCACATCCACCACGGATTGGGCCGGTCGTCGATCCTCCTGACCTGCCACTTCGCGCGGGTGAACAAGACGATGAACAGCAGGGTGGTGACCCCGACGGTGAAGGAGACCAGTGCGGAGGCGACCGCCGAATCGAGCACCACCCCCAGCCGGCCGTTGACCGCGGTCTGGGCGGCGCTGCACATGCCGAAGATGACGCCCGCGATCCGCCAGAACCACAGGCCCGCGCCGGCCCCCGCCCCGGCATCGACGTTGACGTTGACGTTGACGTCACCGTCGTCGGAGGTGGCCGGCAACCGACGGTGAATCAGGGCGTCGATGACCCTGATGGCGCCGAGCACGCCGACGACGAGCAGGGCGGCTCCCGCGATCCGGGTGGCGGTCAACGGGGCCTGTGGGGAACCGAACCACCCGAAGTGGTCGATAAGCAGACCCATGAGCACCTGCCCGGTGATCGGCAGCACCACCGTCTGCACGCTGCCCAGGCGCGGGAACAGGAAGATGTTGCCGGTGAGCACCACCACCCCCAACAGGCCGCCGGCCCACAACCACGCAGGTTGTCCCTCCGCGCGCGCGAGCTGCGGCAGCTGCCCGTCGATGAGCAGGGTAGCCAGCAGCAGCGTGACCGTGCCCACCAGGAAGGAGATGAACGACGCCAGGTACGGCGAGCCCACCGACTGCCGCAACCGGGAGTTGGCGTTGGTCTGCAGGGGCATGACCAGGCCGATGATCACGCCGAGGGGAAGGACGAGCACGGTGCAACCTCCTTGAACCAGGGGCGGGCGCCGCCGGCGTCCACGGTTTCACCGTAGCGGCCACCGGTGGGTTCAACCGAGCCGGGCCAGCGCCTGCGGGAACCCGGCGGGCGTGGACACCCAGTGAACCGAACCGCGGTCGACGTCGGCAGGAAGATCAACCGGACGGTGCACGCTCTCGATCGCGACAAAGGAACCCGGCCCGTCACCGTCCCCGGGGGATTCGACGAGCAGACCGGCGACGTGGCACAGCTTGAACAGAAACGACGCCTCCTGCGGGGAGAGGGCGGCGTCGAGAAGCCGCAGCTCCGTCACCCCGCCCCCGGCGTCAAGACCGAGGTGCAGCGGGAGGGGGCGCCCTCCCAGGCTCAGCGGCTCGTGGTCGTTGACCATCAGCACCCCGCCGTCACCGTCACCCCGGATGCGCAGGTGGTGGAAGTCAAGGAAAGAGCTCAGCACGCCCCCGGCGTCCGGGGGAACCAGTCCCCCGCGGAGGCGGCGAGAGAGGAGAAATGGGGCCATGCCCGGAAACTAGCAGGACCGACGCTACGGCGTGAGGGACTAGACTCGGAACTCATGATCGAGAGAATCGCCATTGTCACCGGTGCGACCGGCGGGATGGGCCGGGAGATCGTCGCGGATCTGGCGCGCGACCACCACGTCTACGCCTTGGGCCGCAACGATGAGTCCCTCGCCGAACTCGGCGCCCTGGAGGGGGTCACCCCCGTCAACGCTGACCTGGTGGAGGACCTGCTCAACCGGGAAAGTGATTCCTCCGCCGTCACCCGCCTGACGGAACTCACCCGGGTCGACGTCCTCATCCACGCCGCCGCGATCGCGCGCCGACGCAGCGTCGAGACCGCCCGGACCGCGGACTGGCGGGACCAGCACGACCTCAACGTCGTCGTCCCCGCCGAGCTGACCCGCCGCCTGCTGCCCGCCCTCCGTCGGGCCGCCGGAACGGTGGTCTTCCTCAACTCGGGCGCCGGGCGCGGCGGGTATCCGGAGAACATCGTCTACGCCGCCACCAAACACGCCCTCCACGCCCTGGCCGACGGGCTGCGCAAGGGGGAGGCCCCCAACGGCGTCCGCGTGGCGACGGTCGCGCCGGGCCCGACCGACACCGGCATGCTGCGGGACCTGCACGCAGAGGCCGGCCAGGAGTACATCCCGGAGCACTACATCGCGCCCGTCGAGGTCGCCCGGGCCATCCGGCTGGTCGTCGACACGGGCGAGAGCACCCAGATCGCGGAGGTGGCGGTGCGCCCCCGCATCGAGCTGGGGGACCGACGGTAAATCCCCGCCCGGACCACTCATCCCCTTTCCCCTCCCCCTGCAGCGCGGGGAGCAGATCGTTTCCGCAGAAAAAGTCCCGCTGATCCACCCCTGAAAGCGGGGGCGGGCACCCCGTTGATCGGCTAATATGCAGTTGCGAGCATGCATTGGATAGAGTTGGGTAGTGAGCACCCTTTCCCGACGTCACCCAGCGTATCTCACGATCGCTGATGAGCTCCGCTCCCGCATTGAGCGAAAAGAGCTCACGGCAGGAGACCGTCTGCCCACCGAGCGTGAGCTGGTCGAGCAATTCGGGGTCGCACGAATGACCGTTCGCCACGCACTGGACGTCCTCCAGCTGGAAGGGCTGATCGACCGCCGTCGCGGCCGCACGGGCGGCACCTTCGTCCGCAGCGTGCCCCCGGTTCTGGAACTGACGCGCATGGAGGGCTTCATGCCCCAACTGCGGGAACGCAACCTGACGGTGGATTCCGAGGTGCTCGAGGCCACCACCGTGGCGGCGAGCGCGAAGATCTCCCAGGCCCTGAAACTGGACCACGAAGAGCCCGTCGTCCAGATCACCCGCCTGCGCCGGGTCGAGCGGACCCCACTGCTGATCGAGAACTCCTTTTTCCCCGCCGGGATGGTACCGGGCATCCTGGATGAAGACCTGAGCCAGTCCCTCTACCAACTGCTGCGCACCAAATGGGATCTCGGACCGGTCCGCAAGCTGGAGACCATCACCCCGGGCGTGGCCTCCGGCTGGGAACAGGAGGTGCTCGGCGTCTCCCGCAACCTCCCCCTGCTGCGCCTGTGTCGCACCGCCCAGACCCGGGACGGCGACCACATCGAATACTCCGAAGACGTGCTGCGTCCGGACATCGCCCAGCTCCAGGTCATCACCACCCACCCAGAGCGTGAGGGCTGACGGTCACACCAGACGGTACCCGGAGCCACGGACCGTCTCGATCCTGTCGGTCCCGATCTTCTTGCGCAGGGTGCGCACGTAGACGTCCACGACGTTGGAACCGGGATCGAAGTCCATGCCCCACACCATGCTCAGCAATTGGGCCCGGGAGAGGATCTGCCCCGGGTGGCGCATGAAGGTCTCCAACAGCCCGACCTCGCGCCGGGAGAGGTCGCGCCATTTCTCGCCGTCCTTCACCCGTTGGGTGCGCAGGTCGAGCACGAGGTCACCGCGGTTCATCCGGTAGGTGGTGTCTGTGCCGGCGCCCTCGACGTTGGATTTGTCCGCCAGTCGCAGGCGCACGCGGGCGAGCAGTTCAGCGAACTGGAAGGGTTTGGGCATGTAGTCGTCAGCCCCGCCCTCGAGCATGCGGATGCGGTCCTCGAGCTTGGTGCGCGCGGTGAGCACGATGATCGGCAGGGCCACCCGCAGGGTGCGCAGCTGTTCGAGAACGTCGGCGCCGTCCATGTGCGGCAGGCCGAGGTCCAGGATCATCAGGTCGAAGTCCCCGGAGCGGGCCAGGGCGAAGGCGGCCGGCCCGGAGTCGACCACGTCGCACGCGTATCCGGCCGACGTCAGTCCACGTCGGATGAAGTCGGCGATGCCGCGATCATCCTCGGCGACGAGAATTCTGCTCACGAGTTGTCCTCCTGGTCGATGAGTGCCGGATCCTCGGGCGCGGGGATCTCGAGGCCGAAGATGGAACCGAGGCCGACGGTGGAGTCGAGGTAGGCGCGGCCGCCGTGGGCCTCGGCGATGGCGCGGACGATGGACAGCCCCAGTCCGGCGCCTTTCGCCCGGTTGGTTGCGGTCTGTTCCCCGCGGGAGAAACGGCCGAAGACACTGTCCACCTTATCGGCGGGCACCCCGGGGCCACGGTCGCGCGCCCAGATGCGGAAGGTGCGGTCCTCGCCGACGCCCACGAACTCGGAACCCAGCTCGACCTGCTCCTCGCTGTAGCGAAGGGCATTGCCCAGCAGCTCCAGGATGGCCTCGGTGACCCGCTGTTCGTCGAGGGTGACCGTGCCCTCGGCGACGGCGGCGAGCTGGATGCGGTCGCTGATCGTCTGGGCCTTGTCATCGATGTCGATGGTCAGCTGGGCGGCGTCAACCTCCGTGGGATGCACGAAATCCCCGGAATCGGCGACGGCGAGGATGAGCATGTCGTTGACCATCCGGGCCATCCGGTCGAGCTCCGCGTGGGCCAGCTCGATGGAGCGGGCGCGCTCCTCAGGGGGGCTGGATTCGAGTAGTTCCAGTTGCCCGCGCACCACGGTGATGGGGGTGCGCAGCTCGTGGCCGGCGTCGTCGACGAACTGGCGTTGGTCCCGGTAGGCGGTCTCCAGCCGGTCGAGCATGGCGTTGAAGGTCTGGGCCAGCTGGGCGATCTCGTCGTTGCCCGACACCGGCACCCGCTGGGTCAGGTCCGAGTTGGTGATCGTGCCGGAGACCTTCCTCAGCTGCCGGATGGGGGCGATGATCTGGCCGGCGATCAGCCAGGCGATGAGGACGCTGGCCGCGAGGCCTCCCAGGGCGACCAGGGAAATCAGGCGGACTTCCGCATTGACGGCCGCACGGTGCCCCTCGGTGAAGGTGATGACGGCGAAATAGGCGTCCGGTTCATCCGGACCGGTGGCCACGGTCAGCTGGCCCCAGTGGGCGGGGCCCCGGTCGGGGTCGGTGAGCACCCCGGAGGCGGCGGAGGAGGTGATGATCTCCTGGACCAGGGGCTCGGTGCCGGACAGCGGTTCGGGATGGGCGCCGCTGATCCCCGACAGATCCATCTGGATCAGCTGATCGTCGATCAGACCGATGATGATCTCGTTGTCGTCGGGGATCTGGCGGGAGAGATAGACCTCGATGAGCCGGGCCGCGGAGTCGAAGGGCTCGGCCGTGGCGGGATCGGCGCCTTCCTCGGCGAAACGGCGGAACTCCTCTATCTCCTGCTCGACGGCCGCGTTTGCGGTGGCGGTCACCTGGGCCAGCAGAACGGAGCGGGTGACGATGATGACGCTGGTCATGGTCACCAACACGACTACGGTGATCCAGAAGACGATGCGCCAGCGCAGCGAACCGGACAGCGGCCCCGAGGAAAGACGAGACGCGGGGAACTTCACTTAATCATCCCAATCGTCGTCGTCCCAGTCGTCGTCCCAATCATCATCCCAGTCGTCCTCATCCCAATCGTCGTCATAGTACTGGTAGTTCAACGGCGCCTGGGGGGCAGGAGCCGGAGCTGGAGCAGGGGCCTGGTACCGCGGTGGCGGTGGCGGTGGCGGTGCCGGTGTCGGGACCGGGGCGGAGGTCGGTTCCGGAGCCAGAGCCGGTGGCGGTGCCGGTTCTTCGGCCGGGGGCGCCGTGGGTCCCTCGTCGGCCTCCGGCTGCGTGGAGCGGTTCTCCCCGTCCCCGCCGACACTGACGGTGGCGGTGCGGGGGTCGACGTCGGGCGTCTGGTTGTTGTTGGTCAGCGCGGCCCCGCCGACGGCGACGAGCACAAGGAGGGCGACGATCGCGAGCAGCGGGGCGAATCGGCGGAGAGCGGGCATGACTCGGTGTCCTTCAGAATGATGGGCCGGTGGTTGTTCCTGACATCCCATTGTCCGTGTCAAGAATGAAAGACGCGTGAGGCCAGGATGAAGGTTTCTTCATCCGGGCCTCGTCGATGGCGGTGACCGTCGTGGCCGTCACCACGACCGTCGGGCAGCCACTACCAGATCAGCTGCTGCGTGGCGTAGGTGGCGCCGTCGGCGGAGACGGCCAGGCCGACGCCGATCTTGTTGTAGTCGGGGTTGAGGATGTTGGCGCGGTGGCCGTCGCTGTTCATCCACATGTCCACGATGGTCGCGGCGGACGGGTTGGTCTCCGTGGTCGCGGCGATGTTCTCGGCGACGTTCCACTTGCCGCTGTGGCGGAAATCCCGGTGGGCGGCCATGTGGTCGGACCACTCCTGGGAGTTCGCCGACAGGGCGGGATCATGCTGCACCGGCTGCACCCCGTGGGCGGCGCGGTGCTGATTGGTCAGGCGGATGATCTCGCTCTCCACCGCGGAGAGGCCGGCCTGGGAGGCGTCGGCGGCGGACGGAACGGACGGCAGGACCTGGGCGAAGGGGCTCCCGCTGGACAGGGCGTGGGCGGGGACGGTGCTGAACGCCAGGATCGCCGAGGCGGCGATGGCGGTGAGGGCGGTGAGGGCGGGCTTCTTCATCTACTGGCTCCTGGGTGGTCCGGTGACAGTGCACGTCCGCCCGTGGTGGGCGAAAATAGTCATTCCATTCGAATGGTTTCACGACCCTAACGACTTGATAACGATTGGGTCAAGTCCCGGTGGCCTGGGGCGGGGTAGCATCGCGCCCATAACCGGAAACCGGCGAACCAAGGAGGACCCCCGTGCCCGCGATCCATGATCTTCTGCCCGATGACCTGCTCGACACCCTGCGTGGACGGGCCGCAGGTTATGACGAGGACAACCGCTTCTTCACCGAGGACCTGGAGGATCTCAGGGACGCGGGTTACCTGAGAATGCTCGTGCCCGAGGAATTCGGCGGCCACGGCTTCACCCTGTCGCAGGCCAGCCAGGCACAACGTCGCCTGGCCCAGGCCGCGCCCGCCACCGCGCTGGGCATCAACATGCACCACGTGATCATGGGCATGGTCTACACCCTGTGGCTGCGCGGCGACCGCCGACTCGACTGGGTCTTCGAGGAGGCCGCGCGCGGCGAGATCTTCGCCTTCGGCATCTCGGAGGCGGGCAACGACGCCGTCCTCTTCGACTCCGTGTCCACCGCCACCCCGGACGGGGACGGTGGTTACCGCATCAGCGGAACCAAGATCTTCACCTCGCTCTCACCGGTGTGGACCCGACTGGTCGTCCATGCCCGGCACGAGGATCAGCTGGTCTTCGGTTTCCTGGAGCGCGGCGCCGAGGGCATCGAGGTGATCGACGACTGGGACACCCTGGGCATGCGCGCCAGTCAGTCCTGCACCACCAAGCTGCACGAGGTACCCATGCGCGCGGAGCACGTGGGCACGCGCACCCCGCTCGGGCCCAACGCGGATCCGCTGGTGTGGGGCATCTTCGGCGCCTTCGAACTGCTGCTGGCCTCGGTGTACGCCGGCATCGGCGAGCGCGCGGTGAACCTGGCGGTCGAGATCGTGAAGAAGCGCCGTTCGCACGTGAAGAACGCGCCGTACGCCGACGACCCGGACATTCGCTGGCAGATCGCCTCCGCCGGCATCCTCATGGACGGGGTGACCCTGCAGCTGGAGAAGCTCACGGGCGATGTCGACCTCGTCGGTTCGGAGCAGGAACCACAGTACGGCGGAAAGTGGTTCCTGCACTTCTCGGGTGTGAAGGGACGCGCCACGGAAGCCGCGAAGGAAGCCGTGGAACTGGCGGTGCGCACCACCGGCGGTTCCCAGTACTTCCGCCGCAGCGAACTGCAGCGGCTCTACCGGGATGTGCTCGCCGGGCTCTACCACCCCTCCGACAATGAGTCCCTGCACGCCTCCTACGCCAAGGCGCTGCTCGGCCCGGTGGGGCAGTAGGACGGCGGGGCTGAGGGGACAGCTGAATCCCGCGAGGAGGATCCCGCAGGGGGTCGGTGATCGCGGGGAACGCGGCCACCACCCGCCGAACCCCTATTCCCCGGCGTCCACGCCCCGGTTGCGCAGGGCACGTTCCACCCGGGAACGCTCCTCGGAGACCACGCGCGCCAGTCCCGCCGGCAGGTCGCGGTCGAGGAAGACGGCGGCCCGGTCCAGACCTTCCCGGCTGACGTCCCACGAGGGGTACAACCCGGTCAGGGTGCGCAGCGCCAGCTCCGTCGAGGAGTTGTCCCACAGTTTCTCCGCCACCTCGAAGTACGGCTCGCTCAGCGGCATCAGGTGCGGGGTCGACCCGGGGTAGACCAGGCCCTCCATCTTGTGACGGGCGTCCAGGTTCGACAGCTTCCCGGAGACGAGTTCATCCCACACGGACTTCTTCGCCTCAGCGGTGTTCACGGCCGCGGCCGCCCGCAGGGCGGCCTGCCCGCCGGTGGCGGACCGGTCCCGGGTCCGCTCCTCGGCGATCGCGGCGTCGACGTCTGCGATCGCACCGTGGGCGATGAGCGCGGCCAGTGCCCGCCAGCGCAGGTCGGCGTCCACGGTCACGTGCTCGGCGGAACCGTCGAGCACCGAGGACAGGAATTCGGCGGCCGGCCCGGTGAGCGGAACCCTGGTGAGCGCCTCGGCGAAGACCAGGGAAGATTCCCGGTCACCGGTGCGCACCCCCTCCAGATACACGTCGGCCAGCAGTGCGCGGCCCTCGTTCTCCGCCCAGGCAGGGTCGGCATAGGAACGCACGGCGGTGGCGGCCTGGGCGAGGAGGCGTTCGAGCACGGCCAACTCGGTCTCGTGCCCCGCGCCGCGGACCACGAGGGCGGCGAAGTCGCGGGCGCGCAACTTCCCGTCGCGGGTCATCTCCCACATCGCCGACCAGCACAGGGTGCGCGCCATGGGGTCGTCGATGCGGTCGATGTTGTCCAGCACGAACGCCGCCGACGCCTCGTCGAGACCCATCAGGCAGTAGGTGAGGTCCTCGTCGTTGACCAGCACCAGGTCGGCGGCTTCCACGCCGACCAGGCCGTCCACGCTTGTCGACGCCCCGTCGACGTCGAGCTCGACGCGGCGGGTGCGGGTGACGCGGCCGTCGACAAGTGAGTAGAGGCCGACAGCGGTGCGGTGGGTGCGCAGCTCGCCCGCGCCGGGTTCGGCGCCGGTCTGCTCCACGCTGAAGGAGGTGTACTTTCCGTCCGACACCTCGAAGGCGGGCGTCAACCGGTTGACGCCGGTGGTCCTGAGCCACTGGTCGGCCCAGCCGGACAGGTCGCGGCCCGACGCCGCCTGGAGCGCGCCGAGCAGGTCGTCGAAGGTGGCGTTGCCCCAGGCATGGTCCGCGAAGTGGCGGCGCACGCCCGCCAGGAACTCCTCGCGGCCCACGTAGGCCTGCAGCTGTTTGAGCACGGACGCACCCTTGGCGTAGGTGATGCCGTCGAAGTTCTGCTCCACGGTCTCGATGTCGGATGCGTCCGCCGAGATCGGGTGGGTCGAGGGCAGCTGGTCCTGGCTGTAGGCCCAGGACTTCTCGACGTTGGCGAAGGTCACCCAGGCGGTGTCGTACTCGGTGGCCTCGGCCTGGGAGATGGCGGCCGACCAGGTGGCGAAAGACTCGTTGAGCCACAGGTCGTCCCACCACTCCATGGTCACCAGGTCGCCGAACCACATGTGCGCCA
>CAYSIP010000075.1:0-11081 GCA_964431055.1 uncultured Corynebacterium sp.
CCCACCGACACCGAGATCAACCTGCTGCGCAATGAGATCGACCCCACCCGGGTCTATCTCCGCTAGCCACCCAACCCACTCCACCAGAACAGTCGAGAAAGGCACCATCATGCTCAATCACGTCATCTCCGGCAACGCCAACGGTCCCGTCGTCTTCCTGGGCAGCTCCCTGGGCACCACCTACCGCATGTGGGACAACCAGCTTCCCCACCTGGAGGAGGACTTCCGCGTCGTGCGTTTCGACGCCCCGGGTCACGGGCAGTCGCTCGAGGGCATTGAGCCCAAGGCCCCGGGGGAGACCTCGGACGCCACCGTCGAGGACTTCGCGGCGCAGGTGCTCGCACTCGCCGACCATCTCGGCGTCGACACCTTCTCCTATGTGGGCCTGTCCCTGGGCGGGGCCATCGGCCAGCAGCTGGCCCTCGACGCCCCGGAACGCATCGAGAAGCTCGTTCTCACCTGCACCGCCGCGAAATTCGGCCAGCCCGAGATCTGGCAGGACCGCGCCCGCAACGTCCGCGAGAACGGCCTGGGGGGCATGCGCGAGCCCAGCGCCGGCAAGTGGTACACCGAGGGCTTCGCGGACCGCGACGAGCACGCCGGCTCGCTTCTCGACGAGCTCGTGGCCTCCGACGCGCAGGGTTACGCCACCGCCTGCGACGCCGTCTCGCGTTTCGACGTCACCGACCGCCTCGGTGAGATCACCACCCCGACCCTCGTGATCGCGGGCGCCGAAGATGTCTCCACCCCGCCGGCCGTGGTCAAGATCATCGCCGACGGCATCCCCGGCGCGGAGTTCGAGGTCGTTGAAGGTGCCGCCCACCTCGGCAACCTCGAGGCGTCGGAGGAATTCGGCCGTCTCATCCGCGGGTTCCTGCACGGGGATTCGAAGGCCCCGGCGCGGCAGGGCGCCGTCGCCGCCCACGGCCGCTGATCACCTCGTAATTTTCACCGACCCGCCCGTTGTCGCACGTCACGACAACGGGCGGGTCGTCACGTCTTCCTCGGGGATAGTCCCAGTTCAGAAGCATTGCTCTTGCTCGTCGGCGGTATCGGCGTCTTTCCCTACCGGTATTGGACCCTGCCGAGACTCCCTGCTTGAGTGGAGTCAGATGTAAGCCTCATCACATATGAAATGCGCACGGATGTGCATCACATGATGTGGGCTCCGCATTCACTCACACACAACTTTCACCACTGCGGTGGTGGTCTCCCCCTGAGGAGTTTCCCATGACGACACAGACGCAAGATCAGGCGCTGAAGCCCAGCCAAGAGGTGAAGGACACCCGCCGCAAGGCGATCCTGGCCGGTGGCATCGGCAATTTCGTGGAGTGGTTCGACTTCGCGCTCTACGCGCAGTTCGCCACCATCATCGGTTTCCATTTCTTCCCCTCCGACAGTGCCACCGCCAGCCTGCTCGCCACTTTCGCGGTCTTCGCGGTGGGCTTCCTCGCCCGCCCCATCGGTGGATTGCTCTTCGGCCAGTACGGTGACCGAAAGGGCCGCAAGGCCGCCCTCTCCCTCGCGGTCATCATGATGAGCGTGGCCACCCTGGCGATCGGCCTGACCCCCAGCTTCGCCACCATCGGCGTGATGGCCCCGGTGCTGCTGCTCGTGTGGCGCATCCTCCAGGGACTGTCCGCCGGCGGCGAGTACGCCGGTGCCAGCAGCTTCGTCGTGGAGCACGCCCCGGTGGGCAAGCGGGCCCTGTTCGCCAGCATCAACCCGGTGGCCACCGCACTGGGCACCATCGGCGGCGCGCTCGTCGGCCTGATCGTCACGGTCTCCGTCCCCGACGGGGCCCTGCAGGAATGGGCCTGGCGCATCCCGTTCATCGTCGCGGGACCACTGGGCATCGTCGGCCTGTACCTGCGCTCCAAGGTCGAGGAGTCCCCGGAGTTCGCCGCCGTCCTGGAGGCGGAAGAGGTCGGCCAGAAGCAGCACGCCCCGGTGGTCGAGGCCTTCCGCACCACCAAGAACCGGATGCTCATCCTCTTCGGATGGGCCGCCCTCAACGCCGTCTCCTTCTACCTGCTGACCAGCTACATGGTCGCCTACATGACCCAGCGCGTCGGATTTTCGCAGGCAGAGGCATTGCTGGTCTACATCATCGGACTCGCGGCCTTCGCCATCGCCTGCCCCTTCGCCGGCATCCTCATCGACCGCTACGGCCCGCCCGTCGTGGCCACCGGTTCGGCGGTCATCCTCGCGGTCGTGGTCATCCCCGTCTTCGGGATGATGGAGACCCGGCAGATCGCCTCCGCGATCCTGGGACTGTCCGTCTACGGCGTGGTGGTCGCCTGCATCGCCACCCTGACCCCGCTGCTGATGGTCGACCTCTTCCCGGTGCGCATCCGCTACACCGCCAGCGCGGTGTCCTACAACCTGGCCTACGCGGCCTTCGGCGGCACCGCCCCGTACCTGGCCACCTGGATGGTCTCCCGCACCGACGTCGGTGAGATGCCCGGTTACTACCTGATCATCCTGTCCGTGCTCGGCCTGATCGTCTCCCTGGTCGGAATATCCCGGATGTACCAGGGCAACAAGGTCCGTGACCCGGAGATCGCCGGCGCCATGGCCCAGGTCTAACGCGCACCCCTCACCGCTGTAACCGGAAAGGAACCCACCCTCATGCGTGACGTCGTCATCTGCGACTCGGTCCGAACCCCCATCGGACGCTTCGGCGGCAGCCTCCGCACCGTCCCCGCCCTCGAGCTCGGGGTGATCACCGCGAGGGCCCTGGTCGAGCGGAATAACTTCTCCCCGGAGGAGATCGATGAGGTCATCATCGGCCAGGGTTACAACTCCATGGACGCCCCGTGCATCGGCCGGGCGATCGCCCAGGACGCGGGCTTCCCGGACTCGGTCACCGGTCTGCAGCTGGATCGGCGGTGTGGTTCCGGACTGCAGGCGGTGATCAACGCGGCCATGCAGATCCAGACCGGGGTGGCGGACCTCATCCTCGCCGGCGGCGCGGAGTCCATGAGCGGGGCATCCTTCTACAGCACCTCGGCACGGTGGGGCGCCAACGGCAACGGCCTGGACTTCAAGGACTCGCTCGTCCACGGCCGCATCCACGCCGGCGGCGTCACCAAACCCATCCCCGGGGGCATGATCGAGACCGCCGAGAACCTCCGCCGCGAATTCCACATCAGCCGCGAGGACCAGGATGAACTGGCGGTGCGCAGCCACCAGCGGGCCGCCGCGGCGGTGCGCGACGGCAAATTCGACGACGAGATCATCCCCGTCCCGGTGAAGCAGCGGAAGCAGACCGTCATGTTCGATACCGACGAACACCTGCGCCCCGACTCCACCGTGGAGGCCCTGGCGAAGCTCCGGCCCATGATGGGGGCGGAGGATCCCGACGCCACCGTCACCGCCGGCAACTCCTCCGGACAGAACGACGCCGCCGCGATGCTGATCGTCACCACCCCCGAGAAGGCCGAACAACTCGGGCTGACCCCACGGGTGAGGCTGGTGTCCTGGGCGCTGGCCGGACTGGAGGGCCACCGCATGGGCCTCGGCCCGGTGGAGGCCTCGGACAAGGCGCTGCAGCGCGCCGGGCTGGAGCTCAAGGACATTGATCTGATCGAGCTCAACGAGGCCTTCGCGGCCCAGGTGCTCGCCTGCACCCGCAGCATGGGCCTGACCGGTGAGGACCATGAGCGCATCAACGTCAACGGCTCCGGCAT
Source organism: uncultured Corynebacterium sp. (assembly GCA_964431055.1). Lineage (GTDB taxonomy): Bacteria > Actinomycetota > Actinomycetes > Mycobacteriales > Mycobacteriaceae > Corynebacterium. The sequence goes on from CAYSIP010000075.1 coordinate 3,693, forward strand.
CTCCCTCGGCCATCCCGTCGGGGCGACCGGCGCACGCATCCTCGCCAACCTCAGCCGCGAGATGCAGCGGCGTGACGCCACCTACGGACTGGAGACGATGTGCATCGGCGGTGGCCAGGGCATCGCCGCGGTGTTCCAGAACTTCGCCGGCTGACGCCGGCGGACCACAACTGAATACGAGTGACCCGGGTGATCCCGGGATAGCCAATCAACCCGAGAAATTAAGGAAACAACATGTTCTACATGGTTCAGATGTACGTCAACCGCCCCGCCCACGTCGCCGACGAGGAGTGGAACGACCTGCGCAAGCGGGAGATGGAGTATGGACAGTCCCTGATGCGCGACGGCCGTTTCCGCCACATCTGGCGCGTGGTCGGCGAGGTCTCCAACGTCAGCATCTTCGACGTGGAGTCGAATGAGGAGCTCAACGACCTGCTGTCGCAGCTGCCGCTGTTCCCTTATATGGACATCAAGATCACCCCGCTGGCCCAGCACCCCTCCGGCCTGCCGGAGATGTACAGCTACGAGGAGCGCGTCCCGGTCGCCGGCTGATAACGCGCCTGAGGGACAGAGATCCCTGCCGCCCGGGCATTGCGGGACGGCAGGGATCTCTGCTGTTGGATCTCCCCGCTAGGTCTGTGACCCCACCACCGCGTCGACGGCCGCCTGCAGCAGCTGGGAGGGGTTCTTCGTGCGCCAGGCGATGGCGGACTCCAGGACCGGCAGATTCTCGTCTTCGAAGGGGATGAAGCGCACCTCCGGGGCCAGGGTGCCGACCCCGGTCACCGTGATGGAGATCCCCTGACCCCCGGCGACGAGTACGAGCGTGGCGTAGGCGTCGGCCGTCTCCTTGACCACCCGGGGGGTGAAGTCCGCGGTGGCGCAGACCTCCTCGATCAATTTGAGCTGGGCAGAACCGCTGTAACGGCGCGGGGTCACGAAGTCCTCGTTCTCCAGCTCGGCCACCCGCACGCTTTCCCGCCGTGCCAGCGGATGATCCTGGGGGACCACCGCCACCGGTTGGTGCGTGGCAACCGTGCGGGTGCTCAGGTCCGTGTGTTCGAAGGGCAGCAGCACGAGCCCGGCGTCGAGCTCACCGTCGATCACCGCGGCGGCGACCTGCGAGGAGTTCTCGTACTGCCGCACATTGAGGTCGACCCCTGGGCGGGCCGCGGAAATGGCCCGCAGGATGCCCGGCAACAGTGCGGCCCCGGTCGTGCCCGAGGCCCCCAGCACCAGGCGCCCGACGCCGCCGTGTTCGGCGTTGCGGACGTTGTGCACCGCGGTGTCGACGGTGGCGAAGATGTTCCGGGCCTCGGCGGCCAGCGCCTCACCGGCCGGGGTCAGTCGGGCCCCACGGGGATGGCGCTCGAAGAGCTGCACCCCCAGTTGCTTCTCGAGCTGATGGATCTGTTTCGTCAGGGGCGGCTGGGCGATGAACAACCGCGCGGCGGCCCGTCCGAAATGCAGCTCCTCCGACAGCACGAGAAACGACTGCAAGAGGCGAAGCTCCATCTGATGGTCCTTTCCTCGCGGGAATGCTCAGGGAAGTGATAGCACCAGACGATAGCGAAGAACCGGGTCCCGGACCCGGGAATGACGAAACCCGCCCCCCACCCCGGGAGATGCTCCGGGGAGGGGGCGGGTCAAGGCCGGATCAGGACCGGTTTACTGCGGGTGCTCCTGCGGCTGCTTCTCCGGGTGCTCCTGGAGACGGTCGAAGGACTCGGCGAGGATCTTCTCGGCCTCGGCCTTGTCACCCCAGCCGGCGCCCTCGGCGAACTTGTTGGGCTCCAGGTCCTTGTAGTGGACGAAGAAGTGCTCGATCTCCTTCTTGACGAAGTCGTCGACGTCGTCGATGTCCTGGAACTCGTCGTAGCGCGGGTCGTCGATGACGCAGAGCAGCTTGTCGTCGCCACCGGCCTCGTCGACCATCTTGAACACGCCGATCGGGCGGGCGTTGACGACCACACCCGGGAACACCGGCTCCGGCAGGAGCACGAGGGCGTCGAGCGGGTCACCGTCTTCCCCGAGGGTGTTGTCCACGTAGCCGTAGTCGGACGGGTAGGCCATCGCGGTGAACAAGTAGCGGTCCAGGTGGACGCGGCCGGTGTTGTGGTCGACCTCGTACTTGTTGCGCGAACCCTTGGGGATCTCGATGGTCACTTCAACGCCCATGTGTACTTCTCCTCTAGATCGGAATGAACTGTCACTATCGTAGCGCCGCGATATTACGTCACGGCTCCGCCACCCGCAGGGGTGGGCGCACCGGGGAAGAGGGTGGCCATCTCGGTGAGGATGTCGCTGCCGGAGCCGACGATGACGATCTGTACGACCACCAGCACCGAAAAGGCGGTGAGCAGCACTTTATCGGCGGGTCCGGACGCGGTGACCCGCAACGGACCGGGCAGGCGGAGTTTCCACCACCGCTTCCCACCCAGGGGTATCAGTGGGGCGAACAGCGGGATGCCCTGCTTGGTGATGGCGTCCCCCAGCAGGTGGGCCAGCACACCCACGGTGACGGCGGAGCCCATCACGACGGCCGAGGCGGTCGTCGGCACGAACTCCCACGCCAGCAGCGCGATGATCGCAGACGCCCCCGTGACGATGTACCAGTCCTTCTTCTTCGACCACTCCGGCAGCAGGCCGCGCAGCGCCAGGCCGAGGAAGAGGAACAGCAGGGTCATGGCCGCGGGTTTCTCGAAGCTGCCGATCAGGGCGGCGGCGCCGGCCCCGGTCAGCAACGCGAACCACAACGTGTGGGTGACGGTGCGGTGCCCGTTGCGGCACTGCGGGTCCCTGCGCCCGCGAGTGAGGTTGACCAGCACCTGGGAGGTGTTCTCCACGATGTGCGACAGCGCCTGGGACAGGGGCCCGAAGGAACGGGACACGGTCGCCGGCGGGGAGTCGAGATCCGGCAGGAGCGCGGCCCCGGCGGCAATGCCCGCATAGACGAAGGCCTCCTGCGGGGAGGAAACCCCGCCCCATGATTCGGGGATCGCCTGTGCCACCGCCAGTCCCACGGCAGCGCCGCTCATCGCGTGGGTGGGGCCCATCACCATACGGGAACATCCTTTCTGTGAACTGCGTTAACGCAGAGACTGTACCCATATGGTGTGACGCAATCTGCTTTAGGCTGCGCAATCGTGGGAATGCGGCGCTCGTCTGCAGGGGCCTCCGGGGCGGGGCGGCCCAGAACTCAGGCGTACGCGGGTTCGAATGATGGGCGTATTGTCCTTCCGTGCCCGGAAGGGGCCGGCCTCGCGCTTCGAACGCATCGGCGACTGCGGGGGTGGTGCGGGGGTGGGCCAGGTCGTTCGGTCCGCCCACAGCCTCCATCTCCGACGGTCCGGCTGGAGATCCTGTTACCGGCGGTGGGTGAAACTCATACCGGCCAGCGCGTCGTCGCCGACGAAGCCCCCGTTCCCGGTAAGCGTTCAACACGGTCCCGGATATGCCGATCCCACGCGCTACTGTGAACGTAATGAAGGTGAAGAAACTGTGGTGGGGAGTGTCGGCCGGTGTGCTGGCCGTTGTGGTGACAGGTGTCGCTGGCCTTGGCGTGGTCACGCAGCAGCGCTACGCCGATCTTGAGCACGCGCCCGCGTATGCGGTGGACCGTCCTGAGGCGAAGATCGTGCCCGCGGAGGCGGAAAACGGCGTGGACAACGCCGCCCTCGGGACCCGACTCACCGAGTTGGCCGACAACCCGGCGCTGGGCACCCTGCACGGCCGGGTCACGGACACCGTGACGGGGGAGACGGTGTGGGAGCAGAACCCGGAGGGGCCGCTGCGCCCGGCGTCATCCACGAAGGTGCTCACGGCCGCCGCCGCGATCCTGGAGATGGGGCCCGCGGACAAGCTGACCACAGAGGTCGTGGCGGGGGAGGACCCCGGCACGGTGGTCATCCGCGCCGTCGGCGACGTGTGGCTGACCCCGGGGCAGATGGATGAGCTCGCCGAGCAGGTCGGCGAGGCGGACACGGTGCTCATCGACCTGTCCGCCTGGTCCGGGCCAACCATGATGGACGGTTGGGACGACGCGGACATCGACGGCGGTTACGTCGCCCCGATGGAGCCGGCGATGCTGCACGGCGCCCGGGTCGGTGCGACCGAGGGTGACGTGCCCCGTTCCCACACGCCCGCCCTCGACGTGGCGCAGGCCCTGGCCGACCGCGTGGGCGCCGGGACCACGGGGGAGGGGACGGCTCCCGGTGACGCGCAGGTGCTCGCCGCCACGGAGTCCCCGGTCCTCTCGGAGCGGGTGGCCGACATGATGGTCTGGTCGGACAACGTCATGGCGGAGGCCATCGGCCGGGAGATCGCCGCCCACCGTGGACATGAGACCACCGCCGAGGGCGCGACGACCGCGACCCTGGAGGTGCTCTCGGAGCACGGTTTCGACACTGAGGACGTCACGATCTCCGATAATTCGGGCCTGTCGGTGGACAACCTCATCCCCCCGGCCCTGCTGGACGACATTCTCCACACCGCCGCCACCGACGAGGGGGCCGAGCTGCGTCCCCTCCTCTCGGCGCTCCCGGTCGCCGGGGGCACCGGCACCCTGATGGACCGCTACCAGGACATGTCGGGCCGCGGCTGGGTCCGCGCGAAGACGGGCACGCTCACGGAGACCTCCGCGCTGGCGGGTGTGGTCACCGCCTCCTCCGGCCGGGTCTACTCCTTCGCCCTGCTGTCGAATGACTCGGAGATCCTCTCCGCCCGCGCCGCCCTGGATCGCTTCGCCTCGGCCATCCGGGAGTCCTGATGCCGGCCCGCCTCGGTGAGCTCCCCCTGCCGCGGATCAGCCCGCACTTCCTGGCCTGTCGCGTCGCGGTGCGCCCCTTCCTCACGAAAGAACCGGTGGTCGTCGGCTTGTCCGGCGGGGCGGATTCCCTGGCGTTGACCGCCGCCGCCCTGGCGGAGGGCGCGGACGTCGAGGCGGTCTGCGTCGACCACGGCCTACAGGAGGGTTCCGGGGACGTCGCGAAGCGGGCCAGGGACGCGGCCCTCCGCATGGGCGCTGACGCGCGGGTCGTCGCCGTCGACGTCCCGCGCGCCGGGAGCCTGGAGGCCGCCGCCCGGGAGGTCCGCTACGCGGCCCTGATCGACGCCGCCGCCGGCCGCGAGATCTGGGTCGGCCACACCCTCGACGACCAGGCGGAGACCTTCCTGCTCACCGCCCTGCGCGGGCACCCCGGCGGTATGACCGCGCGCGCCGGACAGGTGGTGCGTCCCCTGCTCACGGTGCGCCGGGCCGACACGGCGGGAGCGTGCGTCGAACTGGGCCTGGAGCCGTGGCTCGACCCGCAGAACGACGACCCCGCATTCCGGCGGGTCGCGGTCCGCCACCGGGTGCTGCCCCTGCTCGCCGAGATCCTCGGGGGTGACGCCGTGCCGCCGCTCGCCCAGGCCGCCGGGAGCGCCGCCGCCGACGACGCCCACCTGACCCGCCTGACGGGGGAACCCACCGATGACTGCGCCGAACTGGCCGCCGACCCCGGCCCGGTGCGCCGTCGCCGTATTGCTGCCTGGCTGCGGGAACAGGGCCTGTCGGTCACGGCGGCGTCGGTGACGGCAGTGGAGGCGTTGGTCACCGATTGGCGGGGCCAGGGCGGGGTTGCGGTGGGCGGGGACGTGACCGGGAGGTTGGAAGTGGTCCGGGTAAGTGGCAGACTGACAATGTCCTCCGGAGTCCGATGAGAAAGGCCACTTGAGCATGCACGAGAAGAAGGACTTCACTGTCCCCGCCAACCGCTACGGAGACGACGTCGAGGCGGTGCTGATCAGCGAGGACGAACTGAAGTCCCGGATCAAGGAGCTCGCCGACCGGGTCTCGGAAGACTACCGCGACGCCGACAACGAGCTGATCCTCGTCTGCGTGCTCAAGGGTGCGGTGTTCTTCCTCACAGATTTCGCCCGCGAGTTGTCCATCCCGTGCGAGCTGGAGTTCATGGCCGTGTCCTCCTACGGCAACTCCACCACTTCCTCCGGCGTGGTCCGCATCCTCAAGGACCTCGACGCCGACATCGCCAACCGGGACGTCCTCATCGTCGAGGACATCATCGACTCGGGCCTGACCCTGTCCTGGCTGATGCGCAACCTGAAGGGCCGCCACCCGCGCTCCCTCAATGCGATCACCCTGCTGCGCAAGCCGGAGATCGTCACCGCGAACGTGGACCTCTACGACGTGGGCTTCGACATCCCCAACGAGTTCGTCATCGGTTACGGCCTCGATTACGCCGAGCGCTACCGGGATCTGCCCTATGTGGGCACCCTGCACCCGCGGGTCTATTCCGGCAACTAGGCTGGGCGGGAACGAAAACCGCTCCTGCAGCGTTGAACGGTAATGTGGTTCCGCCGTGTCAGCGGTGGTTCCCCAGTTGTCTGACCGTCTTCCCCGCACACGAAAGGCACAGGCCCCGCGCGACTGACGAGTCGCCGCCGCGGCTGCTTCCATGAAGAACAAGAGAATCCTCCAGATCGGCCTCGGCGCCGCGGTCATCCTCGTCCTGCTGTTCGTGTTCACCCTGCTCACGGACGACACCCGCGGATACCAGCGCGTCGACACCTCCGTGGCGATGCAGCAGCTGGCCGACGCCAACGTCGAGGAAGCGCAGATCGACGACCGCGAGCAGCGGATCCGCCTCGACCTGCGTGAGCCCATCACCGTCGACGAGCGCGAGGGCGTCGAGCAGCTCATCACGCAGTACCCCGCGCGCACCGCCCCCCAGGTCTTCGACGCCGTGCAGGCCTCCGGCGCAGACAAGTACACCACCGAGGTCACACAGGAAAGTTTCCTGATGAGCATGCTGGGCTTCCTGCTGCCCATGCTGATCCTCTTCGGCCTGTTGTTCTTCTTCCTCACCCGCATGCAGTCCGGTGGCATGTTCGGCATGGGCAGCTCCAAGGCCAAGGAACTGACCAAGGACATGCCCACCAACACTTTCGCGGACGTCGCCGGCGCCGACGAGGCCGTGGCGGAGCTCCACGAGATCAAGGACTTCCTGCAGGACCCCACCCGCTATGAGCAGCTGGGCGCCAAGATCCCGCGCGGCGTGCTGCTCTACGGCCCGCCCGGCACCGGCAAGACCCTGCTGGCACGAGCCGTCGCCGGTGAGGCCGGGGTGCCCTTCTACTCGATCTCGGGTTCCGACTTCGTCGAGATGTTCGTCGGCGTCGGCGCCTCCCGCGTGCGTGACCTGTTCAAGCAGGCCCGGGAGAACAGCCCCTGCATCATCTTCGTCGACGAGATCGACGCCGTCGGACGCCAGCGCGGCTCCGGCATGGGCGGCGGCCACGACGAGCGTGAGCAGACCCTCAACCAGTTGCTCGTGGAGATGGACGGCTTCGGCGACCGTGAGGGCGTCATCCTCATGGCGGCCACCA
>CAYSIP010000076.1:0-10915 GCA_964431055.1 uncultured Corynebacterium sp.
GTGTCCGTCAGCGAGGTCTGCTCCGAGTAGGGCAGGTTGCTCAGGGTGGTGTAACCGTCGACGATCCACTTGACGCGGCCGTCGATGACCGCGGGATAGGTCTTGGAGTCGGTGGTCAGCCAGGGGGCGACCTTCTCGACGCGCTGGCGGGGGTCACGGTCGAAGATGATCTTCGACTCTCCGCCCACCCGGTCCGAGAGGAGGAAGTTCATCTCCTGGTAACGCAGCGCGAAGGCGGTCCGGTTGAACCAGTTTCCGATCTCCACACCGCCTCCACCGGTGTAGGTGTAGGAGGTGTTGTCCGTGTCGTACTCGACCGGGCCGGTGCCGGTGTCGCCGACGATGGCGTAATCGGCGCCGTCGGTCGCGGAGGCGATCACCGGGCCATAGTAGATGCGCGGCTGGTCGACCCGAATGCCCAGCTCTTCGGCGCCGTTGGCCGCTTCGGCGATGGCGTTGGTCTGCAGGTCCGAGACCGTGAAGACGGGGAAACCACCACGGGTGGAGCCGGCGTCCTGCGCCGCCTCGTCAACCGTGTTGGCCTGCGCGGCGACGAAACCGTTGCCGTGGGTGTAGACGGTGTGGCGGTTGATCCAGGTGGCCTGGTTGCCCTGCAGGGCGTTCGGATCCAGCTCACGGGCCGCGACGACGAAGTCGCGCAGCTCACCGTCGACCTCGTAGCGGTCCATCGCCAGGGTCTCCGGGAAGCCGTAGAAGTTACGCAGCTGCTGCATCTGGGTGAACGTCGGAGCGAGGATGTCCGGATCCAGCAGACGGATGTTGGAGATCGTGGATTCATCGGAGGCGACCTCGTCGTCGGAGACGGCCTCCGCTCCCCAGTTGTCGCGGTAGTCGACCTTATCCTCGGTGAGTCCGTACGCGTACCGGGTGTACTCGATGTTGCGGGAGATGTACTCGGACTCCTTCGCCGCCCGGTTCGGGGCGACGGAGAAGCGCTCGAGCATCAACGGCCACGCGGTGCCGATGACCGCAGCGGAGACCAGCATGAGCACCACGGCCAGCGCCGGGATGCGCAGGTCCTTGAGGACCACCGCCGCGAAGAAGGCCACAGCGACGAACGCGGCGATGACCATCAGGATGATCTTCGCCGGCAGAACCGCGTTGATGTCTGTGTAGCTGGCGCCCGTGAAAATGTCCTGCTGGGAGTACAGGAGGTCATAGCGGTCGAGCCAGTAGCCGGCCACCCGCAGCAGCATCCACAGTCCGGCGGTGACCGCCAACTGGATGCGGGCCGCGCGGGCGACCTGCCCCTTGATGCCCATGGCCTGGTTGCCGATGCGGATGTTGCCGAGCAGGTAGTGCCCGAAGAGCGCGATCAGGAACGCGATGACCAGCAGCAGGGAGAAGGTGTCGACGACCAGTCGCAGCATCGGCACGGAGAAGGCGTAGAAGCCGAGGTCCTGACCGAACTGCGGGTCGTCGATGCCGAAGGGCTCCCGGTTGAGGAAGAGCATGACGGTGCGCCAGGTGCTCTGTCCGATGAAGCCCGCGATGATACCGATGACCACGGGCACGCCGATCAGCAACGCCCGCACGGAGCGCTCGATGACCTGGCGGTACTGGTGCACCGGGGAGTTCATGTCGAGGGCCACCAGGTCGTCCGGGCGGTTACGCCAGGTGAGCCAGCCCGCCAGCCAGACGATGAGTCCGGCCAGAAGTCCAAATATCACGAACAGAACGATGCGGGTGAGCAGGACCTTCGTGAACACGCCACGGAAGTCGACCTCACCGAACCAGAGCCAGTCGGTGTAGATACCCACGAACATCGGCGCAGCAATGACGACCACGGCGATGATGCCGATAATCCAGCTGAGCACCCGTGGTGGGCGTTTCATAGGTGGGGAAGATTGAGAAAGGCCGGTCGTCAAGTCCAGCTCCTAAGCACTATTGATCACGAAATACCGGTGTAGTGTCCTAGCCTAGAGAACTCCACCCCCGATTGACCAAGAGGAAGCGGTTATGACTTCATCAGAGTCCACACCACAGGCACTGAACAAGGCCATGATGGAGGCCGTGGAGTTCGTGCACGCGGAGGGTTGGGACGCGTCCCCCACCCTCTTCGCCCTGGTGCCGTCCCGTCTGCTCGCCGATCAGCTGGACCACCCTGACGACGCCGCCCCCCTGACCCTGGTGGTTCAGGATCTGCCCGGCCACCTGCGCCCGGGATCCGACGAACTCGGTGATTATGTTTCCCGCCTGACCTGGCCCGACCAGGTCAGCGGCGTGATTCTCGCCCAGGAGATCATCTTCCGCGACACCTCCGGTGACACGGGGACCCGTCCGGCGCGTCTGTTCTCCGGAGTGCTGCGCGCCGAGGACGTGGAACTCACCCTTCTCCAGCAGCGCCCGACCGAGGATGAGCTGGAGGTCGCCGGCCCCTTCGCCGAGGACGAAATCGAACTGCGGGGCGGGCCGGGGGTGGCTCCCGGGGTCATCTCCGCCCTGCGTTACGGCCTGGAGCAGGACCCCGACGTCCTCGACTAGAATGATCGGGACCCCTTCCGCCCCGTCCGCCCAGGAGTAATCCCCTCGTGAGTTCCAGCCGCCTGATCCGAGTCACCGCCGCCGCAGCCGCCCTGTTGCTGAGCACCGGCCTGGTGGCCTGCGGGTCCGGGGAGGACACGGCTCCCGGGGGAGAGACCGGCACGGGAACAGCGACGAGCACGTCTTCGACAACTCCGGCGGCCACGACGACGGAGGCCAGCTCCCCCACCTCCACCGAGCAAGACCCCGCGGAGACGCCCACCAGCCCGACCACGACCGGCCGGAACGGGGCAGGTCTGAGCCCCGAGGTGGAAGCGGTCCACAGGGAGTTCAGCTCCCTGGCGCCGCGCGAGATCTTCGAGCAGTTCGAGTCCTGCAACCCGACCGGCATCGAGAAGTCATTCGAATGTTCCGGTTCCGAGGTCGGCCAGTTCCAGTTCTTCTCTTCGGCGTCGAAGGCCGCGTCGACGACCCAGCTGCTGACCGAACTGCGCAGCTCGCGGGTCGTGGAGGACACCGGCCGGCGGGTCGTGGGCTGGTCGACGCTGGGTACCACGGCGGTGATCACGGTCGTCGACAATGACGAGGGACTGGTCATGCAGCAGATGGTCTCCTCCGATCAGGTGGATCCGGAGGAGCAGATCCACGAGCTGGGTCTGGTCGAGCACGCAGGCGCGGAAGAGACCGAAGAGACGACGACCGCGAACTGATCAGTCGGCCCCGCAGGTTTCGACGGTCCCGCCGTCAGCGAAGTTCTGCATCTGCTCGATCGCGTCGTCGAGGGTCTCCACCCGCGCGACCACCAGGTCACCGTGATCGCGGCTGACCGCCTCCGCGCAGTTGGCGGCCGGTGCGAGGAAGAGATCCGCCCCGATCTCCTCGGCCGCCGCCACCTTGTGGACGATGCCGCCGATGGGCCCGACCGAGCCGTCCTCCGAAATGGTTCCGGTGCCGGCGACGAATTTCCCGCCGTTGAGCTCACCGGGTGAGAGCTTGTCGATGACCGCGAGCGAGAACATCATGCCCGCGCTCGGCCCGCCGATGTCGGTGAGATTGTATTCCACGGACATGTCCTCGGTGGGTTCGGACGTCATCGTGATGCCCAGCAGGGCCAGGGAGGAATCCTCGGGGTGCTCACCGAGCGTGATGGCGCGCTCGGTCTCCTCACCGCCGCGATCCAACGTCAGTACGACCTCATCCCCCGGCGACTTGGCGCGGACCTCCGCCTGGACCTGACCCGGTTCGTCGACGGCCCGCCCGTCGATGGCGCGGATCACGTCATCGGGTTCCACATGCTCGGCTGCCGCGGAGTCGGGCAGGACGTCGACGACCGCGATCTTCACCGGCCGGCCCAGGTAGTTCATCGCGGCGACGGTCGCGGCGGCCTCCGAGGCGGTGAAGGCCTGCTGGTTGGACTGCTGGATCTCCTCCGGGGAGCGGTCCGGCGGGAAGACCCGCTCGATGGGCGTCAGCGTGTCGTCGGTGGCCAGCCAGCGGCCCAGTGCCTGCGCGAGCGTCAGGTTGGAGCGCACCGACACGGTCGTCATGTTGAGGTTGCCGGAGGTGTCATCCACCGGCACGCCCTCGATGGCCACGACCGGCTCCCCGTCAACCTCGCCAAGGGTGTTGAAGGTGGGCCCGGGCCCTTCCGCGGCATAGGGGACCGTCAGGGAGATGTCGGTGCCCGGGATCCGGTCCACGGACACCAGTACGGTCAACAGCAGGACGGGCACCGCACCCCACACGAGGGTCTTGAGTCGCTGCCGGCGTCGTTCGGGGCGGGGCTTCGGATCAGTCACGGGAATTCAGGGTACCTGTGTTCGCTGACAGCGTTGCCAACCTGATGGCGGGTGCGGCGGATGCGCCGGTAGATTGGTTCTCATGAATACAGGCGGTTTCGGTTTCTCTTTCAACAGCGATGACGATGACGACGACCGCCGTCGCGACCAGAACCCGTTCGGCGCGTTCGGACTCGGCGGGGCGGACGGATCCGGCGGCCTCGGTGACCTACTCAATCAGTTCGGCCAGATGCTCTCCGGCATGGGCTCGTCCATGAACTCCCCCGAGGGATCCGGTCCGGTGAACTACGAGTTGGCCGAGCGCATCGCCCGGCAGCAGATCGGTTCCGCCGCGGCCGTGCGCCCCCAGGACGCCTCCGCCGTCGAGGAATCCGTCCGGCTGGCCGAATTGTGGCTCGACGACGCCACCATGCTTCCCACCTCCTCCGGTCGCGTGGCGGCCTGGAATGCCGAGGACTGGCTGGTGGAGACCCTGCCGATGTGGAAGCGCCTGGTCACCCCGGTAGCCGAGCACATGAACCAGGCGCAGCTGGACTCCCTGCCGGAGGAGGCCCGCGACATGATGGGCCCGATGCTGCAGATGATGAACCAGATGTCGGGCATGAACTTCGGCATGCAGCTGGGCAACGCGCTCGGCGATCTGGCCAAGCAGACCCTGACCGGCTCCGATTTCGGCCTGCCTGTCGCCCCCGTGGGGACCACCGCGATCCTGCCGGGCAACATCGCCCGCGGCGCCAAGGACCTGAACGTCCCCGCGCAGGAGGTGCTGGTCTACATCGCCGCCCGCGAGGCCGCCCGCCAGCGCCTGTTCCGGCACGTGCCGTGGCTCGTCGAGCGCCTGGTCTCCTCCGTCGAGGAGTACGCCGTCGGCCTGGTCATCGACACCTCCCACATCGAGGAGGCCGCCCGTGACCTCAACCTGGAGTCCGGGGATCCCTCCGCCATCCAGGACGCGATGCAGCGCCTGCAGGGCATGGACCTGTCCCCGCGCATCTCCTCCCGTAACGCCGGCGCCGTCTCCCGCCTGGAGACTCTGCTGGCCCTCGTCGAGGGCTGGGTCGAGTACGTGGTCACCGAGGCGATGGGTCAGCGCGTGCCTTCCACCGGGGCCATGACCGAGGCGTGGCGACGCCGCCGCGCCACCGGCGGTTCCGCCGAGCAGGCCTTCGCCAAGGTCGTGGGCATCGAGTTCTCCGCCCCGAAGGTCGCCGAGGCCGTGGAGCTGTGGCGCCGCGTCGACACCGCCGTGGGCCAGGAACGCCGCGACAAGATCTGGGACCATCCGGACTTCCTGCCGTCGGCCGAGCACCTGGACAATTCCGCCGACTTCATCGACGGGCTGCTCGACGAGGGCGGGGCCGACGGCTTCGACCCCATCGCCGAGATCAACAAGCTCGAGGAGATGCTCCGCGGCGAGGGCTCCGAGGGTTCCGCCGAGGCTCCGAAGGAAACCCCCGAGGACGATCCGAAAAAGGACACCGACGAAGACGACGAGGGCCGCTCCGAACGCTGATCCAGGAGTTTCCCCCGGTCAGGTCCCGGTGGGTTGCACAGGTGCAGCCCACCGGGACTTCTCCGTTTCCCCGGCGGGGTCACCGGGTGCGCTGCCCGTGATCACCTACCCCGGGCCGAACCGCTGGTAGGCCTCGAGGTACCCCTTGGCCCGCTCGGCCTTCGGCACCCGGTCGGCCCAGTCCCAGAAATCGGGGCCGTGCCCGGGGATGAAGGTGTGGGTCAATTCGTGGACGATCACGGCGTCGAGCACGTAGTCCGGCACGTGCCGGAGCCGGTCGGTGATGCGGATGTCACCGGTGGCCACCGTGCACGAACCCCAGCGGGTGTTCTGGTTGCTCACCCACCTGATGGAGCCGAGGCGGGCGCGTCCCCCCAGCACCGCCTGGTTGAGCTGCTCGGCGCGGACCTGCAGGTCGTCATCGGAACCACGCGAGGACGTGAGCTTGCGTTTCAGCTTGGCACGCATCTCCGCGACCACGGCCTCCTCCTCCGCCCGGCTCATGTGGGCGGGGATCCGCACGACGATCTTGTCGCCCTCCAGGCGGGCCTGCACGGTGCGGCGGCGCCGGGTGGAGCGGATGACCTCGATCTCGGTTGGCATGACAGGCAATTCTATCTGTGGTCGAATGGGTGACGGGGATTCAGTCGGTCACGGATTCGGGGGCGATGGTGGGACAGCTGCAGCTGGCGCCGGGGGCGCACGTGTTTCTGCGGGGGCCGCGGGCGGTGCAGTTCGGCCTGGACGCCACCCGCGCGGGTGTGGTGGAGACCCCGTCCGCACCCGCCATCGCCGCCGCCCTCTTGTCCACCCGGCGTCCGACCACCCGCAGCCTGGTCGAACAGCAGCTCACCCAGGCGGGGTTGAGTACACCGGCGGCACGCAGCCTGCTGGATGATCTGTTGGCCTACCGCATTCTGCGCCCGACGCCCCGGGCGGCGGTGGTGTTGCTGGGGCGGGGCCGGTTGGCGGAGGCCACGGCGGAGCTGCTGCGGGCCTCCCGGGTGACGGTGCGCTCACCACTGCGGGGCGAGTCGGAGCTGGCGTATCTGGCGGGCAGCGACCTGGACGCGCCGATTCTGGTCGTCGACCGGTTGGCGCACGCCCGCACCATGGCCCCGCTGTTGACCCGCTTCGCCCGCACGTGGCTGCCCGGCGCGATCGTCGACGCCCGCGGGATCGTAGGTCCGCTGCATCTGAATGGCGCTGGACCGTGCCCGTTGTGCGTGGAGCTGCACCGCACGGACGCGGACGCCCGCTGGCACCGGGTGGTGACCCAGTTGCCGGGTGGGCCGGCCGCGCCTGATCCGGTAGTGGTGGCGGCGACGGCCGCGCACCTGACTTCGGCGGCGTTGGCCCTGTCCGGGGTTCCGGAGCCACCGGGGACACCGCGGCGCGCGCCTGCTCCCGGCCAGGTCATCGAGGTGGATCCCTACACCCGCGACCGTCGTCACCGGTTGAGCACGCACCCGCGCTGCCCGGTGTGTTTCGCGCGACGTTCCCCTCAGCGGAAGCCGGAGAGCACGGCGAGCAGTCCCGCGCCGTAGCGTTCGACCTTGACGGGGCCGACGCCGGAGACGTCGAGGAGTTCGCCCTCGTCCTGGGGGAGGGATTCGGCGATGGCCATGAGCGTGGCGTCGGAGAAGACGATGTAGGCCGGCACCTGGGCCTCGCGGGCGACCTCGGAGCGCCAGGCGCGCAGGGTCTCGAAGACCTCCTCGTCGGCGCCGGAGGGGCAGTCCTCGTGGCGACCCAGCACTTTCTCCGCCGGGGTGTTCAGGGGGCCGCCGCACACGCGGCAGCGTTTGGGGCGCACGGTGCGCGGCGGCACGTTCGCGACGTCGAGTTCGGGGGCGATGCCGTCGAGGAAGCGGGTGCGCTGCCGGGATTTACGTCCGCCCTCCTGCCTGGCCAGCGACCAGGAGCAGTGGAGGTGCTCGCGGGCGCGGGTGATGCCGACGTAGAACAGGCGACGTTCCTCCTCGATCTGGTGGTCACCGGCCTTGATGGCGTGGGAGATGGGCAGGGTGTTCTCCACCAGGCCGACGAGGAAGACGGCGTCCCATTCCAGGCCCTTGGCGGCGTGGAGGCTGGCGAGTGTCACTCCCTCCATGGTGGGCGGGTGCTTGGCGTCGGCGCGCTGGCGCACGGCGCGCAACACCCCGTTCATGTCGAGGCCGGGGTTCGCGCGCACCAGTTCCTCGACGAGGTCGACCAACGCGTTGAGGGACTGCCAGCGTTCGCGGGCCTGCGCGCCCTCAGGCTCGGTGGGTGTGAGCCCGAGTTCGGCGAGGGCGGCACGGGTGATGCGCACGGGGTCGTCGGGCAGGTCGGTGCGCTGGGCGGCGCGCACCAGGACGGTGGTGGCCTGGCGGATCTCGGGACGGTTGAAGAAACCTTCGCCGCCGCGGACCTGGTAGACGATGCCGGCGTCGGCGAGTGCCTGCTCGAAGACCTGGGACTGGGCGTTGATGCGGTAGAGCACGGCGATCTCGCTGGCGGGCACGCCCTGGTTGAGCAGGGTGAGGATCTGCCCGGCGACCTCGCGGGCCTCGGTGGGTTCGTCGTCGTAGGACTGGAACTGCGGCTCGGGCCCGGGCGGGCGCATGCCCTGCAGTTCGAGACGCGTGCCGGCGACCCGGCCGGTGGCCCTGCCGATGACGATGTTGGCCAGGTCGGTGATCTGCGGGGTGGAGCGGTAGTCGCGCTGCAGCTTGACGACGGTCGCGTTCTCGTAGGTCCGGGAGAAGTCCAGCAGGTGGTCGGGGCTCGCACCCGTGAAGGAGTAGATGGTCTGGTTGGCGTCCCCGACGACGGTCAGGTCGTCGCGGTCGCCCAGCCACGCGTCGAGCACCCGCTGCTGCAGCGGGGTGACGTCCTGGTACTCGTCGACGACGAAGGTGCGGTACTGGCTGCGGAACTCCTCGGCCACCGCCGGGGCGTTCTCCAGGGCCCCGGCGACGTGCAGCAGCAGGTCGTCGAAGTCGAGCAGCATGCCCTCCTCCGTGGTCTTGGCGTTCTCGTAGCGGCGGTAGACCTCGGCGACCTTCTCCGGGGGCACGGGCGGGGTGCGGTCGGAGTCGGCGACCCGGGCGGCGTAGAGGTCCGGGGTGATCAGGGTGGCCTTGGCCCACTCGATCTCACCCAGCAGGTCGCGCACGTTCTCCTTGGAGGAGTCCACCCCGACGCTGCGGGCGGCGCGGCCCACCAGCGGGAATTTATTGTCCAGCATGCGCCAGGGCAGGTCGCCGGCGATCTGCGGCCAGAAATACTGCAGCTGGCGCCGCGCCGCGGCGTGGAAGGTGCGCGCCTGCACCGCGCCGACGCCCATCATGTTGAGCCGGTGGCGCATCTCCCCCGCCGCACGCGAGGTGAACGTCACCGCCAGCACCCGGTTGGGGCTGACGAAGCCGGAGTCGATGAGATGCGCGATGCGGTAGGTGATGGTGCGGGTCTTGCCGGTGCCGGCGCCGGCGAGGATGCACACCGGCCCGCGTGGGGCGGTGGCCGCCACCCGCTGATCGTCGTCGAGCTCGTCCAGGTTGAGCACTACCGTTCATTCCTCCATTCAGTGATCATCGCGTGCGCGATGGATCCGGGCCGGGCCAGGGGCAACGCGTCCAGCTCGTCGCTGCCCACCCAGCGGATCTCGACGAGTTCCCCGTCGGTGGCGGCCACGGCGGACGCGTCGTCGGTGACGGCGGTGAACCCGACCATCAGGGAACCGGACGGCGCCCACGGTTGGGACCCCCAGTAGCGGACCGTGTGGATGCGCCGCCCGGTCTCCTCGTACGCCTCGCGCACGAACGCCTCCTCCAGGTTCTCACCCGGGTCGACGTAACCCGCGATCAGGGACCAGAACGTGGACCGGTGGGCGTTGCGGGCCAGCAGCATCCGGTCCGTGCCGGCCAGCTCGATCAGGCCGATGACCGCCGGATCCACCCGCGGATAGATCCGCTTCGCAGCGCTGCCCCGGGCGACGACACCGTCGTCGTCGAAAACCAGTTCGGAACCGTCCAGCGGGTCGAAGCGCACCAGGTCACGGTGGCGCAGCAGGGCGATGGCCTTCGTCACCACCCGGTCGGCGCCGAATTCGCGCGGACCGGCCACCCGCCCACCGACCCGTTCGGCGAGCTTCTCGACGTCCGCGGCCTCCACGCGGGCGGCCCAGCGGCCGCCGACGGCGTCGACACGCACGACCAGACGTGCCCCGCCCGGCATGCCCGCCCACACGGCCACGCCGTCAGCGTCAACCGCGACCCCGCCCTCCGGGCCGACCCACAGCACCGGCTCGCTCACGGGGTCCTCACGTCCTCACCCGTCACCCGGCGCACGTACAGCAGCCGGTCACCGGGCTCCACGGTCTCCGCCTCCGGGGAGTCGATGCGGTAGAGCTCCCCGGAACGCACCACACCGAGCACGATGTCGGCCAGGTGACGCGGATTGGCGCCCACCTCGTCCTCCGCGATGGGACGCTCCGCCACGGAGAAGCCTTCGTCGGGGCTGAGCAGGTCCTCCATCATCGCCACCACCGTCGGGGTGACGGTGGCCAGGCCCAGCAGGCGCCCGGCCGTCTCCGAGGAGATGACCACCGAATCCGCGCCGGACTGCTCCAGCAGGTGCTGGTTCTCACTCTCACGCACACTCGCGACGATCATCGCGCTGGGCGCCAGCTCACGCACGGACAGGGTGACCAGCACCGCGGTGTCGTCCATGTTCGGGGCGACGACCACCGCCCGGGCCCGGGTCACGCCCGCGATCTTGAGCACGTCCGCCTTCGTCGCCGAACCGTGCACGGTCACCAACCCCTGGTTCTCCGCACGCGCCAGGGCGGTGCGGTCGGGGTCGATGACCACGATCTGGTTCGGCGGCACACCGTCCGCCAGCAACGCCGAGACAGCCGAGCGGCCCTTGGTGCCGTAGCCGACGACGATGGTGTGATTGCGCACGCGTTTCCTCCAGCGTTGGATCTGCAACGACTTCCGGGAATCCTCCGTGAGCACCGACAGGGTGGTGCCCACCAGCAGGATCAGGAAGGCGATGCGGATCGGGGTGATGATGACGATGTTGATCAGGCGGGCCGACTGGGTGACCGGGG
>CAYSIP010000077.1:0-10909 GCA_964431055.1 uncultured Corynebacterium sp.
ACTCCCGGTTGTCGGAGAACTCCGGGCGCAGGACCTTGACGGCCACCTCCCGGTCATGGCGGACGTCGTCGGCCAGCCACACGGTGGACATGCCGCCGTGGCCGATGATCCACTGCAGGACGTAGTCCTCACCGACCAGTTCCTGGAGCCGCTCCCGGCCCGCCGTGTCAGTCATCATGCACCCCCGGCCGCGTCGAGGACGGCGCGCCCGATCGGGGAGGCCACCTGGCCGCCCGTGGCGCCGCGGCCGTAGCCGCCGCCGTCCTTGACCACCACGGCCACGGCCACATCCTGGTCGGGCAGGTAGGCCACGTACCAGGTGTGCGGCGGGGTGCCCTCGGCGCCGTGCTCGGCGGTGCCGGTCTTGGAGGCGATGCCCGCCCGGCCGCCGGAGGTGTTGCGTTCCGAGGCGAGCATGAGCTGCTCGAGCTCACCGGCGACCTCCGGGGAGATGGCCTGGGTGATCTCGTTCGGCTCGTTGTCGCGCAGCTCCCTGAGGTCGCTGTCCGTGATCCGGTCGACGATGTAGGGCTCCATCCGACGCCCGTCATTGGCGACAGTCGCGGCCATCACCGCGGCCTGCAGCGCCGACATGGTCACGTCGCGCTGGCCGATGGAGGTCTGCGCGAGCGCCGCCGAGTCGGGCAGCTCACCGAGCGCACCCGGGGACGTCGGCACGCCCAGGTCGTAGGTCTCGCCCACGCCGAAGGCTTCGGCGGCCTGGCGCATGGCGTCGTCACCCAGCTCGACGGACATCTCCGCGAACGCGGTGTTGCAGGAGTACTGGAAGGCGGTCAGCAGCGGGACCTGTCCACCCCCGGCACAGGTCTGCCCGGCGTAGTTGGTCAGGGTGGTCACGGTGTCGGGGAGGGTGATCTCCGCGGCGCCGGTCAGCTGCGAGTCCGGCGAGTAGCCGTTCTGCAGGCCCGCGGCGGTGGTGATGATCTTGAAGATCGAACCGGGCGGCAGGGTGTCCTGGGTCGCCTGGTTGAGCAGCGGGTTGCCGGGGTCGGCGTTGAGCTGCGCCCACGCCTGGGAGGCGTTCGGCCCCACGATGGCGTTCGGGTCGTAATTCGGGGTCGAGGCCATTGCCAGCACCTCACCGTTGGAAGGGCGCAGCGCGACGACCGCGCCCTCGTAGCCGTTGCTGACCAGCTGGTTGTGGGCGACCTGCTGGGTGGTGGGGTCGATGGTCAGCTCGATGTTCGCGCCGTCCGGGGTCTGCCCGGTGAGTCGGTCCAGCCAGTTCGCGGAGAACAACGAGTCGTCGGTGCCGTTGAGGATGCTGTTGTACCCGGACTCGAGGCCGGCGGCGCCGTAGATGTCGGACAGGTAGCCCACGACCGAGCCGTAGGCCTCGGGGTTGTCGGTGCCGTAGGAGCGGTCGTAGAAGCCCTCCTCATCGGGGGAGCTGGCGGCCAGGACCTGCCCGCCGGCGGAGATCTGCCCCCGCGGGATCGACTTGGTCTCCAGGAAACCCCGCTGGTTCAGCGGGTTGTCGGCGTACGCCTCCTCCCGGAATCCCTGGATGATGGTGAGGTTCACCAGCAGAATCAGGGTGAGCAGCAACGAGAAGATCGCGACGAAACGGATGGAACGGTTCATCTAATGACCCACCTCCTGTTGTGCGGCGGGTGTGGAACCGCCGACGTGTTCGGCGGACGGGAAGTACCCGGTGCCGCTGCCGCCCTCGGCCTGCAGGGCAGGGTTCGACGCGGTGGTCTCCGTGGGGCGGCGGGCCGAGTCGGAGATGCGCAGCAGCAGACCCAGCAGAATGTAATTGGCCATCAGGGAGGAACCGCCGGCGGACATGAACGGGGTGGTCAATCCGGTCATCGGCATCAGGGCGGTGATGCCCGCGGTGACCACGAAGACCTGGATGGCGATCGTCAGGGACAGGCCGGCGGCCACGAGCTTGCCGTAGGAGTCGCGCACCGTCAGCGCCACGCGGAAACCGCGCGTCACCAGCATTGCGAAGAGCACGAGCACGGCGGCCAGGCCGACCAGGCCCAGCTCCTCACCGACGGCGGCGAGGATGAAGTCAGAGTGGGCGACCGGCACCAGGTCCGGGTGGCCCTGCCCCAGGCCGGCGCCCGTGACGCCTCCCCAGGACATGCCGAACAACGACTGCGACAGCTGGTAACCGGTGGAGTCGTAGTTGGCGATCGGGT
Source organism: uncultured Corynebacterium sp. (assembly GCA_964431055.1). Classification (GTDB taxonomy): domain Bacteria; phylum Actinomycetota; class Actinomycetes; order Mycobacteriales; family Mycobacteriaceae; genus Corynebacterium. The sequence continues at coordinate 2,172 of CAYSIP010000077.1, forward strand.
CGAGGAAGTTGGTCACGCGCTCCTGGATCTTGTCGGAGACCGCGTAGACGGCCGCGGCGCCCAGACCGACGAGAGCCACGCCGATGACCAGCCAGGACACCCGGGCGGTGGCGAGGAACATCATGCCGAGCACCGTGGTGAACAGCAGCAGCGCCGGGCCGAAGTCATTGGAGGCGGCCATGATGAGGATGGCCACGGCCCACACCGCCAGGATGGGGGCCAGATCGCGCAGACGGGGGAATTCCAGGCCCAGGAAGCGGTAACCGGCGACGGTGAACAGGGCGCGCTTGTTCACCAGCAGCTGGGCGAAGAACATCAGCAGCAGGATCTTGGAGAATTCACCCGGCTGCAAGCTGAAGGGGCCGATGCTGATCCAGATGCGGGCGTCCGCGTTGATCGACGTCGGCCACACCAGGGGCAGGGCCAACAGGAACAATCCCACCACGCCCAGCAGGTAGGAATACCGGCCCAGGGACTTGTGGTCGCGCACCAGCACGAGCACCCCGATGAGCAGGATGATGCCCACCAGGGTCCACAGGATCTGACGGCTGGCCATCGAGGTGTCGTTGGCCAGATCGAGACGGTAGACCATCACCAGGCCCAGGGCGTTGAGCACCGACGCGACGGGCAGCATCAGCTGATCCGCGTGCGGCGCCTTCAGACACAGGGCGATGTGGGCGACCGTGAAGACGGCGATGAAGCCACCGATCAGCCACAGCATGTCGGTGGTCAGGGCGTTGCCCTGGGACAGTTCCAGGTTCGCCAGCGTGACCGCGAGGAAGATCGCGGCGAGGATGAGCAGGCCCATCTCCGTGCGGCGGGAACCGAGGCTCTTGAGGATATTCATCTAGTTCACCTCCCGGCAGTTGACGCCCGGGGACGCCAGGTCCCCGGTGTCGGCGGGTTCAGCCGGGTTTTCGGGATCGTCGGGGTTTTCTGGGTTGGCCAGATCATCGGCGTTTTCAGCATTTTCTGCGATGGCGGCGTCACCGGCCGGCGCCGCCGCCCGGGTCACGCACACCGGCAGCGCCTGATCGGCCAGGCGCCGCAGCTGCTGGGTCACATCGTCATAGGAACCGCCCCCGAGCCCGGGCACGCTGGTGCGCACCGACTCGGGCAGGTCCTCCAGGGAGAAGGAGGGGCAGTCCTCGGTGCCACCGACGTCGACCAACCGCAGGTTACCGTCCGCGGTGAGGCAGGCCTCCTGGAAAGGGGAGTGCAGCTCCCGACCGAAGACCGAGTAGTCCACCCCGTTCTCGACGACGAACTGGTCATCCGCGCCGGTGGCCAGGAAATAGGAGTTATCCACCCGCTCGTAGGCCCACCAGCCGCCGGCCACCAGGCCGATCAGAACGAGAAGCGCGACGATGAGGGCGGAGAGACGAAAAGTGCCGCGCGGGGGCGGCACTTCCTCCTCCTCGGCGGCCTCGGGCACCTCAACGGCACCCGAGAGCGGCTGGGGGGAGGAATCCCCCTCCGGACTGATCGTCTTGGGGCGTCGGTTGAGCGCCGCTGCCCGGCCGGCGGCGGTGTCGGGATGGGGATCGTTGGGTGTCTCACCCAGCAACGCGCCGGCGGTGACCGGGGTCGCGGGCAGGGCGGCGCGCGCGGCGTCGTCAAGCGTGGAGTCGTCCACGACGTCGGCGACGACGACGGTGATGTTGTCGGGACCGCCGGAGCGCAGCGCCAGCTCGATGAGCCGTTGGGCGGCGATCTCCGGGGCTCCGGTGCGCAACGTCTCCTCGATCGTCGACGCCGTCACCGGATCGGACAGGCCGTCGGAACACAGCAGCAGCCGGTCACCGACGCGGGCGTCGAGGGTGACCAGGGTCGGCTCCACCGGGCGACCGGTGTAGGCCTTGAGGATCAACGATTTCTGCGGATGCGTGGACACGTCCTCCGGGTGGAGCTTGCCTTCGTTGACCAGCGACTGGACGAAGGTGTCGTCCATGGTGATCTGTTGGAGTTGCCCGTCGCGCAACCGGTAACCGCGTGAATCGCCGACGTGGCACAGGGCCAGGTGATCGCCGTTGAACATCAGCGCCGTCAGGGTGGTGCCCATGCCGTCGGTCTCGGGACGCTCGCGCACCATCTTCGCGATCTCGAGATTTGCGTCGTCGGCGACGGTGCCGAGCAGGGCGAGCATGTCCTCGTTCCCCGGATCGACGTCGAGACGCTCCAGGTGGGAGACCATGATCTGGCTGGCGAGCTCGCCGGCCGCATGGCCGCCCATTCCGTCCGCCAGCACCAGCAGATGCGGGCCCGCGTAGGCGGAATCCTCGTTGTTGCCGCGGACCAGGCCCCGGTCGGAGGCCACGGTGTAGTGGAGTCTCAGGGTCACGGAACCAGCCTCACAGTCGTTCGGCCGACCTTGACGTCGGCGCCCACCCCGATGCGTTCGGGCTGATCGATGCGGTACCCGCCCACGAACGTGCCGTTGCGGGAATCCAGGTCCTCGACGAACCAGTCTGATCCGCGCCGGAACAGGCGGGCGTGCCGGGCGGAGGCGTAATCGTCACCGAGCACGAAATCGCAGTCGGGACTGCGTCCCAGCACGATCTCCTCCAGCGTGGCGATCTCCATGTGCGAACCCTGGAGCGGGCCCTCCATCACCGTGATGCGGCGCGCCGCTTCACGACGCCGCGGGGTCGCCACCGGCTTCGCGGCACCGGCCGGGCTCGTCGGGCCGGTCCGGCCACGGCTGGTCGCCCCGCCACCGGCCGCGGCGGCGTTGGCGTCCTTGCGCATCGCGTTCAGCGCGACCAGCACGAAGAACCAGAGCAGCACCAGCAGTCCGATGCGGAAAACCATCAGCACGATCGAATCCATGGTGGGCTACCTCCTGAAGGCTGTTCGGGGACGGGTGGAATGATCAGTGCTGGGACGGATCAACGATGCGCACCTCGATATGCGAATGGCCCATCGTAATGACGTCCCCGTCCGCGAGCAGCCAGTTCTCGACCGGAGTGTCGTTGACGGTGGTGCCGTTCGTGGACTGCAGGTCCACCAGCACCGCGTCGCGGCCGTCCCAGGTGATCTCCGCGTGCTGTCGCGAGACACCCGTGTCCGGCAGGCGAAGATCCGCGTCGTTGCTGCGGCCGAGAATATTGGAACCCTCGTGGACCATGTAGGTCCGGCTGGAGCCGTCCTGCAGCAGCAGGCTGACGATGGGCTGCCTCTCGACGTCCGCGGGCTGCGCGTTCATGGTTTTCTCCTGGGAATCGGGAACGGGGGTCACTACTTCAGTGGGGGAATCCGGGGGCGGTGAGATGTGCGGGGCTCTCGGGGGCGGAGCGGGAACCGGTGCCGGTGTCGGTGTCGGCGGTGGTACGGCAGGGGCGTCGTCACCCGTCTCCTGCGGGCCCGGATCATGACTGATCGCGTCGAAACCGCTGTCGTCGGTGGGGGAGGGATCCTCATAGGAGGACGCCCGCAACTGCCCGGTGCGCAGACCGGATTCCTCGGCGATACGCACGATCACCGCTCCGGCCAGCAACCAACCCTGGTTGCGGCAGTAGCGGGACATCTGATCGGCGAAACTGGCCGGCAGATCAGAATTGGCCCCCGACAGATTCTCCAGATCGCGGGATGAGACACCCACGACGTAGACGTTCGGGGCCACCAGGCGCTTGTCTTCGGTGACGGAGAGGTTGTCCTCCGCCTCCTGCTTGAGCAGCTCCTCGATCTCGGCGGGCACGACGCGTCCACCGAAGACGAAGGCGAAACCGTTGTCCAGGCCCCGCTGGAGGGCGCTGTCCAGTTTGGCGAAACGACCCAGGATCGACATCAGGGCGGCCCTCCTTTCCGGTCCGGCTGAAAACGTGAACGATGATCCCGTCACGGTCCTGAACGAGACGGGGGCGGTGGTCCGGAATCAGTTGATCACCGGTCCACCGCCACGCGCTGCGCCGTAGAACAGGTGAAAGGCCCTGTCAGGGGTTGTTTTCGCCTACGACGCGCGCACGATGGTCACTAGTATAGGGGGCGGAAGCCCACTGAACGTAGCCATCGCGCGGATTAGTGCCACGTTAAACCGTGCGGGAAGACCACTCATTTCCAGCGATGAGCTGCTGATTTGCGTTTACTTACCGGGTGCGTGCTATCTTTAGGAAGTCGCAGAGCGACCTACCACTCGGGCGAGTGGCGGAATTGGCAGACGCGCTGGCTTCAGGTGCCAGTGTCCGCAAGGACGTGGGGGTTCAAGTCCCCCTTCGCCCACAGGGAGCGGTTCTCGAACCGCAATGGCCGGAGGTCACAAACTCGAAAGAGTTTGTGACCTCCGGTTTCTCGTGTTTCTGGGGTCGGGTTGGTGGAGGGGTGGGCTTAAGGGGAGTTGCGGACGCAAGTCCTTAGATCTTCTCTTAGAGCCCTTAGAGACGGGAGTTGGAGCCCCAAACGTTCCGTCTTGAGAGACGCAGAAAATCCCGCATCAGTCGGTATCAAATGAGCCGGGGGGCTGCGGATGTTTTGTCGACGTCAGGCTGTCATCCGGACGGCTAGCGAGTTCTCGATGCTGAGCAGCGCGCGGGTTGTTGCAATATCGGAGTTCATGCAGGAAATGAGCTGGTCCACTGAGGAGAACTTCACCTGACCTCGAATGAACTCATACAAATGGATGGTCAACGTGGTGCCATAGAGATCCCCCGCGAAGTCCACGAGGTGCGCCTCCAATAACAGCTGGCCTGTTTGGTCATAGAAAGTGGGGCGGCGACCGATGGAAATAGCCGCTAATGTCCGCACACCGTCCTGCGTCTCCACAATCCCGGCCCAGACCCCTTCTATTTCTTGCGCGTGGGCGGCCTTCTCGGGAGGAACGGCTAGGTTTGCTGTAGGAAAGCCCAGCTCACGTCCCCGCTGATCACCAGGGATGACTTTTCCTTGAATTGTCAGCATCTGTACTCCTTAACGCCAAGAGAGCGATGAAATAATGATGGCCTCGTCCCAGTCAACCGCTGATAGCCAGCAAGAACGATAGTTTTCTTCGGTCTGTTTCCAGCTTTCCGGGGAGGGGAGACCCCCACCCCGGTCTCCATCCGTGGCGACAACGCTCGGAAGGAAACCGGGAGGATTTTCTTTCCCTGAGGGAGACCCCGGGACGAAGCCTCTGTCCAGGCTGGTGGGGAGCATCCTCTGCGGTCTCGGAACGGGACCTTCGAGAGCCAGCGGTCAGCCCTAGCTACTGGCCATTTCCGCGGCGATTTCCTTTTCCATTTCTGGGGCGAGGAAGACCAGTTGGCCGTTGAAGGACGCACTGGCATCCGGCAGGGGTGTGAGAGCGCCGTCTTCCATGAGGTGTTCAGCGTGGTCGGCCCACGCTTCCGGGGTGGAGGCGGTGACCCTCATGCGCGGTTGTGCTGCGAAAGTGGTCCTGGCAGCTGAGACACCCGCCACCTCAAATGTTTCACCACCGACAGTCGTGTCCTGGTGGGCAAGCCAGGTGACAAAAGCCGCGACAGCACTGGCGGGAAGCTCTTCGCGCATGGCGTCCTGAATAGAAGGGTTCTGGAAGAACTCTGCTGTCATGGGCGTCCAGGCAACGGGTAACAGGGTGCTCACCTGCACGCCGACCTCACGGGCTTCTTCTGCGAGAGTGTTGCCCAGACCCCAGATCGCGGCTTTCGCCGCACCGTACGCCGAACTCTGGGGAGAGCCCATCATGGCGTTGGACGCGGTGTTAATGAGACGCCCGCTCCCGGATGCAATGAGATGGGGCATGGCATGGCGAGCAACCTCGGCGGTGCCGCGGAAGTTGATGTCGAAGACGTTCCACCACACCTGCGGGTCCTGCTCCCAGAAGCGGTCATAGGAGTTGACCCCGGCGTTGTTGACGACGATGTCGAGGCTTCCGAAGCTAGTGAGGGCCGTTTGTACGATGTCAGCTGCGCCGACGGTGACATTGTGGGTATCGGCTACCGCGATTCCCCCGGCCTCGGTGATCTCCGCGACCGTTGCGGCTGCGTTGTCGGCGTTGAGGTCATTGACCACGACGCGTGCTCCGCGTGAGGCGAGCATTTTCGCGTATTCGCGGCCCATGCCTTGCCCGGCACCGGTGACGATGGCCACTCGGGCGTTGAAATTCAGTTCGCTCATTGGTCTTGTCCTTAATGTCTCAGGGGATGCGGAGGGCCCGGCATCCTATTTTCCGGCCAGCCAACCACCGTCGACGGGCAGGGAAATTCCGGTCACCATGCGGGCATGGTCAGAGCACAGCCACACGACCGCGTCCGCCTGGTCCTCGGGCTCGGCCAGGGTGTGCATCGGTATGGCTGACAGAATGGTCTCCCGGAAATCGGGGGAGTTTTGTTCGAAAGCGTTTCTCATCATCGGGCTCGCCGTTGATCCCGGGGCGAGAGCATTGATACGGATCCCCTGGTGGCCATAGTCCATTGCCGCGTTCCTGGTCATCCCGATGATGCCGAACTTCGAGGCGGTGTAGGGCGCGTTGTTGGCGATACCCGTCAGGCCCGCACCGGAGGCGGTGTTGACGATCACACCGCCCCCGGTCGTGAGCATCGCGTTGATCTCGTATTTGAGGCAGTAGAAGGTGCTGTAGAGATTGACCTTCATCACCCGGTCCCAGGTTTCGGTCTCCGTCTGGCCCAGTGGGGCGAAGACGCCGTTCATTCCGGCGTTGTTGAAGGCGAAGTCCAGCCTCCCAAAGCTCGACACGGTAGTGTCGACGAGTCCTTTGACCTGGTCCTCGTCGCTGACATCGCACGGAAAGAAGTCGGCCTGGCCCCCGGAGGCGGTGATCAGTTCGGTGGTCTCACGGCCTGAGTCCTCATCGATATCGGAGACCATCACCCGGGCACCGCTGCGGGCCAGGGCCAGGGCACTGGCCCGGCCGATGCCGGATCCCGCGCCGGTGACGAGTCCGGCCTTATCCTCCATCATCAGTAGCCCTCCCCGACGTGAAGGTTGTTGGCGTAGTCGCGGCGTGCCTCCTGCGGGAGGTATTTCTCTTCCGTCTCGCGCACGTAGTCCGTCGAGGGGCGGCCGAACATCGCACCCCAGCCGACGTCGTACTTCGTGCCGGCCTGCTCGTTCATGCGGTCGAGGTACTCGGCGAAGGGCGTGGCCTCCCCCGAGTCCTTGACATCGGTGAGCAGGCGCCACACCTCGTGGATGCCTGGCAGTACGAACGGGACCGGTTGGACCGCCTGCCCCATGGCGGTCATCTCGGCGACTGTCTTGCGCCCGATCAATCCCGCCCCGACGACATACGCCGGGCCCGGGGTCTCCTGCAGCGCGATTTCGGCCTGCTCCCAGGTGTGCATGCCCTCGAAGAAGATGACATCGGCGCCGGTCTCGGCCTTGTAGAGCTGGGCACGGCGGATCGCCTCGTCGAGACTGCCACCGGCAGCACCGTAGCCGTCGGTGCGGGCCACGATCAGGAAATCCTCATCGAGGCGGTCACGGGCATCGGTGGCCGCGTTCAGCCGACCAATCGCCTCACGATCAGAGACGAGTTCGATGCCCGCGACTCCGCCCGATTTTTTCGGCTCCCGCTGGTCTTCGATGTGAATGCCGGCTACTCCGGCGTCGATGAATTCGGCGACGGTTCGTTGGACATTGATGGGTGCGGCACCGAAGCCGGTATCGGCGTCACAGTAGATGGGGATGTCCACGCCCCGGGCGACGCGCTTGGCGTGGGCGACGACCTCGGTCAAGGTCAGCCAGCCGGTGTCGGAGACACCCTCGGCCCACCAGGCCGACAATCCCCCGGAGAGCTGGAACGCCTCAAACCCGGCATGTTGGGCCATCTGGGCGTGGATGGGAAGCGAACCGAACGGCAATAGTGTCGTCTCAGCGCTTTCGAAAACCGCACGTAGGGCTGTGCCCGGGGACGTCACACTCATGATGCCTCCTCCGGGGTGTTGAAACCGACCGTCACGACGATGTAGACACAGTCCTCGTCGTAGGGGTTCTTCCAGGCATGGGGAACCCCTGCCATGACCAGAAGATCACCAGGGACAAGAGTGCGTTTCTTGCCACCAGGCAGGTGCAGATCGACCTTGCCCGAGATCACGACCTCATAGTCGATGGTGTTACTGGCGTGCATCCCGGCGTCACCGTCATCGCCGGTGGCGGCCATGCTCGGGTCGAGGGTGCTCGCGTCGATTTCCCCGGAAGAACGAGCGGGGAAGCTGCTCACGCCGAAGGTGGAACCGTTCGGCCCGGCCAAGGAGACCTGGCTCGGCGGGCGGCCGAAGTTCTCCTTGCTGTGCCCGCCTTCGACCGCCCAGTAAAAGGCACCGGCGGAGACACCGGGGAAATCAAACTCGGCCGGGTCACCGGGGTCAAGGAAATCCGCGTCCCCCGATGCGGTCGGGCCGGCGACGACGAGGCGGAACTTCGTGGGATCAGGAAAAGTCATCGGTGTTTCCTCCTGTGCTGATGGGGATAGGGTGGTCAGGTACGCAGTCCGGCGTCTTTCATCAGCGGTAGGATCTGCTGGTCGAAGCGGTCCAGACCTTCGTCGTAGTCGACCATGCCGATACAGGTGCCATCGATGCCCGCTTCACTGAGCTTCTGGAAGCCTTCCACGATCATCTCGGGGGTACCGACCAACGGGACGAGACCAGCGCGCATGAACGTCTTGATCGAGTCATCACCCTTGTAGTCCTCCCAGTTCGTACTGCGGGCATCACCTGATTGAATGATGTTCCGGTAGCGCACGGCGCTTTCCCAGTCGCCTTTTTCTTCGACGATATGGTCCACGTAGTCGCGGGCTTCTT
>CAYSIP010000078.1:0-10857 GCA_964431055.1 uncultured Corynebacterium sp.
GTTGTCGGTCTCGCTGACCTCCATAAAGTTACACACCCCCCAGAACAACCACAAATCCCCACGTCAAAGCATTTTCTTCTTGTTTCCCTCACCGGCAGCAGAACTACCTGTCACATCCCCACTCAGACCTTCCCCACCGTCCGGAGACCCAGCCAGGCGCTCACCCCTCCGGTGAAGACGGTGTAATTGCGGGTCACCATCGGCAGAGTGAGCGCGTGGATCAGGTAGAGGACCGCGCAGCCGGCCAGGAAGCCCCACTCCCCCACTGAATGCGTCAACCACAGAGCAATCAATCCCGCACTCACTCCCACATAGGGAAGAGAGACCCACCAGGTGCGCCCCAGGTCGGTGAGCTCCACGAGCGTGAAGAGGATCGGGACGAGGAAGGCTGTGCCGAGGAAGACGGGCAGAACCTCGAGCACCGCATCGGTGGAGGAGAACGCCCCGGTCACCACAGCGATGAGTCCCGCGAACAACGGGCTGAGCAGACCGAGCACAGCGGTCTCCCGGGCCCACACCGCTCGATTCCCGCCGAAGGCCACCCATTCCCGCAGGGAATTTCCCACGCTCCCCGTGGTCCACCACAGCGCATGCAGCCCCACCACGGCGAACACCACCGATACCCACCCGGGCGCAGCACCGAAGAACCAGTCAAGCACCGCGAGAACCAGAATCAGGAAACCGACCATCCCCCACACCAGACTCCACATGATCACCTGAGGACCGCGAATGATCTGTTGGACAGGAGTGAGCGGGAACCGGGAACGCTCAGTCCCTGCCTTCTCCACCGCCCCGGCACCCTCGACGATTTCCTCCATGTTCCTTGAAGGCTCAGCGCGGCTCACCAGCACCCACCCCAGACCCCCAAGCATCGCGACGATGAACACGGGATTCACCGGCAGATCACCCAAAGAAACGAGCACCGCAACCTCAACGAGCATGAACCCCGCGATGGCTGAGACGAGGATGCGCCGGTGTCGACGCCAATGCCCCAGGGTCATCCCGACCGCCCGGTAATTCCCCCACTCGACCCGCACGTTCACCAGGAAGATGAAGACGAACAGAGGATAAACCCAGTACACCCACCCGTCCGAGATCATCGAGTAATAGGTGGCGAACAGACAGAAAGCCACCTGGAACCAGGTGTAGGGGGTCAGGGCGAGTTGCCTGAACAGGTGCGGTTCGGAGGCCACCGTGTTCATCGTCCCTCCCCGCCCATCGCCAGCACGGCCTGCTCGAGGGTGATCTCGGAGACGCGCACCCGGGGGCTGACCTGCCGGGCGGTGTCGTACGCGGCGTCGGCAAGCAACGGTTTGTCCCGCAGGTCGACGACACTGCGGCGCCCGATGGACATCTCGTCGCGGTGCAGCTCGGTCACAGATCCGAGGCGGTTGAGCACGCGGTTGACGTCCTCCGCCGGGCCGACGATCTCGAGGATCCGCTCGGCCAGCTCTTCTGCGGGACCGTTGATGCGCACACGCCCGCGGTCGATGAACAGAACGGTGTCCAGCAGCTTCTCTGATTCATGGAGGTGGTGCGTGGACAGGACGATGGTGCGCGGCGCCCGCTCCATCTCCTCGCGCAGGACGAGGTAGAACTCACGTCGCTTCTCGACGTCGAGGCCCAGATACGGCTCGTCGAGCAACAGCAGTTCGCATCCGGAGGCGCACGCCAGGACGATCGAGGCCGCTGATTTCTGGCCGCGCGACAGCGACGAGTAGCTCTTCTTCCAGGGGAGGTCGAAACGTTCCACGAGCTGCCCGGCGCGCTCCCGGTCCCACCCGGAGTATCGGGCGGCACCGACAGTCAGCAGTTTCTTCACCGACCAACCGTCGGGCAGCGGTGCGTCGATACCCGCCAGCACGGTGCGATCCATGACCGTCGGGGTGTCGAAGGGGTCGACACCGAAGACCCGCACCCGGCCGTTGTGCCGCAGCTGGCCGGCGAGCACGCGCAGCAGAGTGGTCTTGCCGGCGCCGTTCGGGCCGATGAGTCCGTGGATGAGGCCGGCGTCCAGGGTGAAGGTGAGATCCTTCAGGACGTCCCGGCCCTTCGGATAACCGGCGGTCAGGTCTCGGGCGTCGATCAGGGGCGTGGTCATAACAAGACTCCGATCAGTCGGTGAATTTGCGGGTGTCGAGGGTGGCGCGAGTGCCGTTGGCTGCGTGGACCAGTCCATGCTGGAGATAGAGCCCGACGACCAGGAGCACCACGCCGGTGACCACCACGAAGAGGACGGCTGACAATGTGGGGTCTTCGATGGTGTTGAGGCTGAAGATGAGCAGGAAGGGGCCGGTGGCACCCACGGCGGCACCGCCGTGCACCCCGTTGCCCCCTCCGAGGGAGGCGGACACCACACTCACGCCCGCCCACAGCAACGTCAGCGCCGGCGTGGCCGAAACCACCTGACGAACCACCTCCCAGGGCGTCACGTTCCACAGCGCCAACACCCCGAGCACGCCCAAGGCGATGAGCAGAGCCAGCACGGGCGCGAGGATGGCGACGAGTGTCACCGTCCGTGACCACACCCGGCGTGGCAGTCCCAGGGACTGCCAGGTGGCCAGGGAGGCGGTCCCGCTGATCACCTCGATAGACGGGCCGAACACCGCACCCATGAAGCACGCAGCGACCAGCAAGGACCACACGGCGGACCCCTCCGGGTCCTCGCCGAACCCGAGAACAAGGCCTATTCCCATGCCGGAGGGTACGACCCAGCGCAACATCGGCACCCACAGCAACCGCTGTACCATCCCACCACTTCTCGCCGGCCCCACCCAGGCAGGGTTAATCGTCGTGCCCTTCCCCCGACGTTCCGTGTTCATCACGTTCAACGTGATCGTGGCATCCACGGCCAGCGCCACGGCCGCGACCACCGGCACCCAGAGCCAGTCGACGCCGGCTAACCCCGGGAGAATCAGCACGCCGGCCACCACGAGCACCGGCAGGGAGATGACCAGCTGCTGCCGGACGGCGCCCCGCCGGTTCAACCCCAGGGTCCGGTAGATCCTTCGGTCTCCCGCGAGCAGGCTGGTGACCAGGAGATGAAGGAAGAGGAGGGTGCCGAGCTTGTAGAAGGCACTTCCGGCGCCCGCGACGAGCAGGAGCCAGGGCACCAGCACGATCAGCATCAACAGGACTGCCCCGGGGCGCTGGATGCCGCGCACCTGGGACCAGGCGACGTGCAACGGGGAATCCACTGCGGTCACGGTCATGATCAGGCCCCCTCCAGCAGCGCGGTGACGACCTCGTCCAGGTCCGCCGGTTCCACGGCCAGCCCCCGCGTGTCGATGCCCATGATCTCCTCCCGCGGCACGAGCGCCCGAGCCGTCCCGGCGACCTCGGCGCGGTTCAACGCACCGTTTCAACGCACCGTTTATCTGCGGCAGGCGCGGCCCGGAAACGACCACGTAGGCGTCGTCGAGGTCCCCGGCGTCAAGGTGGTGGTGGATGAGCCCGTCGCGGCCGAGGATGAGGAAGGTATCGAGCAATTTTGCCGATTCCTCGATGTGGTGCGTGGCCAGCACGACGGTGCGAGGGTGCACATCCATCTCCCTGAGCAGCGCGGTGTAGAAGACACCCCGGTTGTGGACGTCGAGGCCAAGGTAGGGCTCATCCAGCAGAGTCAGCGGGGCGCGGGCCGCCAAACCGACGATGACCCCAACCATGGAGCGTTGGCCACGGGAGAGCTGAGCATATTTGGCGTGGACGTCGAGACCGAACTCCGCGACGAGATCCTGAGCCGTCGATTGGTGCCAGCCGGGGTAGCGCTGGGCGGCGGTCTCGAAGACAGTGTCGGGGCGCCAACCGGCGGGGAAGGGGACGTCGATGCCCGCGTAGACGACCCGGTCCATCACGTGCGCGTTGTCGAAGGGCGCCTGACCGAAGACATTCAACCCGCCGCCCTCGTGGGGGATCTGTCCGGCCAGGATGCTCAGCAACGTGGACTTGCCGGTCCCGTTGCGGCCCAGCAGGCCGTGAATACGTCCTTCTTCCAGGTCCAGGTTCAGACCGGTGAGCGCTTTCCTGCCCTTGTAGCTCTTGGTCAGGTCGCGCGCGGTGACGACGGACGGGGCGGAGGGGGTCATCGGTAGAGTCCTCGGCTTTCTGCGACGGCGTCGATGAGTTCATGAATGTCGGCGCGACTGAGGTCGAGCTTGACGGCTTCGTCGATGAGGGGGGCGAGGTAGGCGGCCGCGAATTCACCGCGGCGGCGGGCCACCACCTTCTCCCGGGCCTCGGGCGTGACGAACATGCCGATGCCGCGCCGCTTCTCCAGCACGCCGGTCTCCACGAGCAGGGCCAGGCCCTTGCGTGCGGTGGCCGGATTGATGTTGTGGAAGGTGGCGAGTTCGTTGGTTGAGGGGGCCCGTTCCCCGGCGTTGAGGGTGCCGTCGACGATCGAATCCTCGACCAGTGCGGCAATCTGACGGAACAGCGGAGCAGCAGTGTCGTCCATGCTTTCCCCCTCGACCATCAGTTGGCTAGTTAGGTAACCAACCATACAACCAATGGTGACCATGGGCAATACCTCTCAGACATCACCCACAACCCCGGGTGCTGGAGTTATGCCGGGGAAATGCCGCGCGGTATCGACGTTCCCACGTCAGTTAAGGCATGCTTGAGTTGAGAAAACAGAGTTAGAACCACAAACAGATACGGAAATTAGGAGCCATGCTTGAACGCACACTCGTCTTCGTCGACACCTCTTATCTCCTCGCGAGTTTCTACAACTCCTGGGAGACGGGCGCACGCGCCCAATTAGAGATCGATCTACCGGAAGTCGTCGCCGTTCTGGACACCATGATCCAGAATCAACTCCACCAACCGACCCACCGCCAGTACTGGTACGACGGCATCCCCGATTCCGGCCCGCACCGCTACCAACGTGCCCTGCGCACCTGCGACGGCGTACAACTGAGGGCCGGCCAGCTCATTGAATGGGGGGAGCGCCGCACCCAGAAGGCGGTGGACACCCGCCTGGTGGCTGACATGGTCGTCGCCGCGATGCGTCAGCAGTTCTCCGATTTCGTGCTGGTCTCCGGTGACGCCGACATGATTCCCGGCGTTCTGGAAGCCACCAACGCGGGCGTGCGCGTCCATCTTTACGGCTTCGGCTGGGACTCCATGTCCTCGGCGCTGCGTCACGCCTGCGACTCCACCACCATCCTCGACCCGCGCGAAGACTTCGCCGACGCCATGCAGCTGCAGGTTCTCGAGGGTCCCCTCCCGCCGGTGGTGCGTTCCCGCCCCTTCGGCGAGGCCGAACCGATCGAGGAACCCGGGCCGACCCTCGTTCCGGACAGCGCGGTCCACCCCACCAAACCCGGCGCGCCCGGTGCGACCCCTCCCAAACCGACCCCTGCCCCGGCAGAGTCGGAGGAGCCCGACGCGGAGGGGATTTCGCCTGCCGCCGTTGACGCGGAACAGGCCGAGGTCAATCCTGTTCCGGAGGGGGAAGAGACGACCCTGACCACGCCCGTTGACGATTACCCGGCCAAGACGCCGGAACTTGCGGAGATGGCCGTACCCGCTCCGCCCAACGACGCCCCATCGAGCGTCGAGGAGAAGGTGGCGCAGCAGGGGCCGAAGCCGGCGGTCCCGAAACCCGGCCCCCGGCCGGGCATTCCGAAACCGTCGATGATGGCTCCCCGCCGCAAGCTGCGTTCGCGTTATGTTCCGTTGCCGGAGGAGGTGTGGTCCTCCGCGGGTTTCCAGACCCCCTTCGACGTGGGCCAGCAGTACGCGACCTGGTGGTACGACAATGCCGCGACCAGTGAGCAGCGCGATCAGGCGCATCTGCTCTCTGGTGGCGGCCTCCCCCCGGAGATTGACCGCCCGCTGCTGCAGTTCGCCTGCGAGACGCTGCACGAGTACACGCTCAGCGAGAGTCAGCGGGTGAATCTGCGCGACGGTTTCCACTCCGGTATCCGTGGGGTACTCACCGGCATCCACCGGGGTCCGTAGCCCTCACAGCACTGTCCCCCGGGGGCGCCGTATGCGGATCGGCCGGGGGGGCAGGGTGTTCTACTTCTTGTTGTTCCCCTGCTCCGGGGTGGCGCCGTCGGCCTTCTGCGCACCTTCGGGGGTGTCGGTCCCGGTGGGCGGGGTGGGCGGGGTGTCCACGACCTGCGCGTCGTCCACCTCCGGCGCGGTCTTCTCCGCGGTCTGTTCACCGGAGGTGATCTCTGCGCTGGCGCCGGTTCCACCGGTGCCGAGTGAGGCGCGGATCTCCGCGAGGCGGGCGGAGGCCTTCATGTCCGTGCCGGCCTGGGCGATCTCGGTCATACGGTCGCTGACTGAGCTCTGCGTCAGCTCCTGTGCCCCGAGGGCATCCGCGTATCGACGCTCGATCTTGTCGCGCACCCCATCAAGGGTGGGGACACTGTCGTCCGGCGCGAGCGCGTTCATGGAGTCCATGGCCTTGGAGCTGGTTTCCTGCATCGCGGCCTGGTCGGCCTGGGCGCGCAGCTGGTTGATCTGAGAGAGCTGCTCCTTGAGCCGCATCTCCGATTCCTTCTGCTGTTGCTGGGCCTGCTCCGCGGCCTGGGATGCCTGGGCGTGCAGAGACTTGGCCTCCTCGAGCTGCTGTTCCACGGCGACGAGCTGGGAGGCGAAGATCTCGGCGGTGTTGTTGAATTCCTGGGCCTTCGCGGCGTCCCCTTCCTGGGCCGCCTTGTCCGCGGCCTGGACGGCGGTGAGGGCCTGCTGCTGGTGCTCCTCCTGGGACTTGCGCAGTCGATCGATCTTCATCTCGAGCTGTTTCTTGTTGCCGAGGATGGAGGCCGCCTGCTCGGTGATCTGCTGGTGCTGCTTCTTCGCGGCGTCTGTGGCCTGCTGGATCTGCACCTTGGGGTCGGCGTTCTCGTCGATCTTCTGATCGAAGGAGGACATCAGGTATTTCCAGCCCTTGCTGAAGGGATTAGCCATGTCGTCTATCTCACTTTCTGAGGCTCGCGGAGACGCTGAACGGTCCGGTTTTCCCTCCAGTCTACGGAGAACAGGGGGCGGTCGCGCGGGAAACATGTCGGTGGGGGAGATCCGGGGACGGGCGATGCGCCCGGGAAAACCCGCCTGAAAACCACCGCCGCCCGGCACACCCTGATTCGGGCGTGCCGGGCGGCGGAATGGAAGTCGGCCCTACTCGGAATCGCGGGCGGCGTTAGCCTCCGCGACCTGGCGACGGACGTCCTCCATGTCGAGGCCCTTGACCTGGCCGATGAGGTCCTCGAGCGCGGTGGGCGGAAGGGCTCCTGCGTCGCGGAAGACCATGATGCCGTCGCGGAAGATCATCAGCGTCGGGATGGACTGGATCTCCAGCGCGGCCGAAAGGTTCTGGTTGGCCTCGGTGTCGAGCTTGGCGAAGGTGGCGTCCGGATGCTTCTCGGAAGCCGCCTCATAAGTGGGGGCGAACTGGCGGCAGGGACCGCACCAAGAGGCCCAGGCGTCTACGAGGACGATGCCCTCCCCCGTTACGGTCTGCTCGAATGTGTCTTCAGTTACATCGATGGTGGCCAAGGGAAAACTCCTGACATGTTGTTTGTATGGTCTTACAAGGACCTGAGCAAAAGGTCTTGTCCCGCACAACGGTACCCGGTGGTCAGTTATTCCCGGGGCAGGGGAAATTGGCTGCAGAAAGGAACGCATCAATGACCAAGAACTACATCGTCGAGGGCATGACCTGCGAGCACTGCAAGTCCTCCGTCGAAGAGGAGATCAGCGAGATCACCGGGACCCAGGGGGTGGACGTTGACCTGGAGACCGGTCGCGTCGCCGTCACGGGCGAGGGCTTCTCGGATGAGGACATCATCGCCGCGGTGGTCGGTGCGGGCTACACGGTCAAGCAGTAACGGCGGGGCCGCCCTGTCATGTCTTTCACAACCCGTTGATGAATACCCTGGAGGGGTATAACGTCAGGAGGTGAACGGCCCGACCGGGCGCCCGTGACGCCCCGAAGGCCCGGCACCCCACCGAAAGGACTCCCCCCCATGGCATCCATCACCAAGAACTACCTGGTTGAGGGCATGACCTGCGCCCACTGCAAGGCTTCCGTCGAAGAGGAGGTCAGTGAGGTCAACGGCGTCTTCGCCGTCGAGGCCGACGTCGAGCAGGGCCGGGTCGCCGTCTCCGGTGAGAACTTCACCGACGACGCCGTCATCGAGGCCATCATCGGGGCGGGTTACTCCGTCAAGGAATAGCTCCCGCCGTCGCGACCGGGCCCGGTCGCCGCCCTTTTCGGCGGCGGCCGGGCCTTCGTTGTCCCCGACCCATTCCCACCCTTGCCCTATACCCCCATGGGGTATAACCTGAGTGGTGGATGGGGCTGAAATCCACCGCCCCGAGTGAGGACCGATCAACGATGACACAGACACAGCCAGCCCAGCCCGCCGTCGACCTCCTGCAGGTCGACCTCGGCGTGACCGGCATGACGTGCACCTCCTGCTCATCCCGGGTGCAGCGCAAACTCAACAAGCTCGAGGGCGTCGACGCCAACGTGAACTTCTCCACGGAGACCGCCTCCGTGACATACGACCCCGGCAAGGTCGACGCGGGCAAACTCATCGAGGTGGTCCGCGGAGCCGGTTACGACGCCTTCACCCTGGCCGAGGAGGCACCGGAGGACATCGACTCCCCCGTCCCCACAAGTCCACAGGACCAGATCGGCGTCGCCCGGGATCGCGAGGCTGCCGACCTGAAACAGCGCCTGATCGGCTCCGCGGTCCTGACCGTGCCGATCACCCTGCTCAGCATGATCCCGGCGCTGCAGTTCACCAACTGGCAATGGGCCGTGCTGACCATGACCACGCTGGTCTACTTCTGGGGTGGGGCGCCGTTCCACAAGGCCACCTGGGCGAACCTGCGCCACGGCGGGGTCACCATGGACACGTTGATCACCCTGGGCACCACGGCCGCCTACGCGTGGTCGTTGTGGGCGCTGTTCATCGGTGACGCCGGCATGCCCGGCATGACGATGGAGATGCACCTGTTGCCGACCGAGTCCACGATGGACGACATCTATCTGGAGACCGCCGCGGTCGTCATCACGTTCCTGCTGCTGGGTCGCTGGTTCGAGACGAAGGCCAAGGGCCGGTCCTCGGAGGCGCTGCGCACGCTGCTGGACATGGGGGCCAAGGACGCCGCCGTGCTCCGGGACGGCGCGGAGGTTCGCGTGCCCGTCAGTCAGCTGCAGGTCGGTGACGTCTTCGTCGTCCGCCCGGGCGAGAAGATCGCCACCGACGGCGTGGTCACCGAAGGCTCCTCGGCCATCGACGAATCCATGCTCACCGGCGAATCCGTTCCGGTCGAGGCCACGGAGGGTTCGAAGGTCACCGGCGCGACCCTGAACACCTCCGGCCGCCTCCTGGTGAAGGTCACCCGCACCGGCGCCGACACCACCCTGGCGCAGATGGCCAAGCTGGTCACCGAGGCACAGGCGAAAAAGGCACCGGTCGAACGGTTGGTGGACCGGATCTCCCAGATCTTCGTGCCCGCAGTCATCGTCATCGCGCTGATCGCACTGGCCGCCCACGTCATGCTGGGCAACGGGGTGGCCACGGCCTTCACCGCGGCCGTCGCCGTCCTGATCATCGCCTGCCCCTGCGCGCTGGGCCTGGCCACCCCGACGGCCATCCTCGTCGGCACCGGCCGTGGCGCACAGCTGGGCCTGCTGATCAAGGGGCCCGAAATTCTGGAATCCACCCGTCAGGTCGACACCATCGTCATGGACAAGACCGGCACCGTCACCCGGGGCGTCATGTCCGTCGCCGGGGTCACCGCCGCCGAGGGTTTCGACTCCGAGGACGTTCTGGCCAAGGCCGCGGCCGTCGAGGTGGCCTCCGAGCACCCCATTGCCCAGGCCATCGTCCGCGAGGCCGAGCGCACCGTGCCCGTTCCGGCGGTCACCGGTTTCGCCAACACCGCCGGCCGGGGTGTGAGCGGCACCGTCGACGGCCGCACCGTCACCGTCGGCCGACCCACGGACGATCTCCCCACCGCCCTGCAGACCGCCTTCGACGGGGCGCAGGCCCAGGGGGGCACCCCGGTCGTCGTGCAGATCGACGCCCGCCCCGCCGGAGTGATCAACGTCCGCGACACCGTCAAGGAGACCTCTGCCGAGGCGGTCCGGGGACTCAAGGAACTGGGACTGACCCCGATGCTGCTCACCGGCGACAACGCCGGGGCGGCGAAGACCGTGGCCGCCGAGGTTGGCATCGACCCGGCCCACGTCATCGCCGAGGTCATGCCCGACGACAAGGTCGCGGTGGTCGAACGCCTGCAGTCCGAGGGCCGACGGGTGGCCATGGTCGGTGACGGGGTCAACGACGCAGCCGCGCTCGCACAGGCCGATCTGGGTCTGGCCATGGGCGCGGGCACGGACGTGGCCATCGAGGCCTCCGTCATCACCCTCATGAACAACGACCTGCGGTCCACGGTGGACGCCATCCGCCTCTCGCGCCGCACGTTGCGCACCATCAAGGGCAACCTGTTCTGGGCCTTCGCCTACAACGTCGCACTCATCCCGATCGCCGCCCTGGCGCTGCTCAACCCGATGCTCGCCGGTGTCGCGATGGCCTTCTCCTCGGTCTTCGTCGTGACGAACTCGCTGCGACTGCGCGGGTTCCGCTCCGCCCACCAGTGACTGGACGTCTGTTGTCGGCCCCTCCCCGCCGGCGATAGAGTTGGGCCCATCAGCTCCGCCCCCGACACCGCACCACGTGGCGCCGGGGCATGGCGTCTGGTGAGTGAAAAGGCGCCGACATCGGGCCGGTGCCACGGGGAAAGGGATGCCACCGATGAGTGGACGACAGACCAGAAACGAACGTCTGGACCGCCTGCCGGTCACGGGCAGGCACCGCCGCC
>CAYSIP010000079.1:0-10685 GCA_964431055.1 uncultured Corynebacterium sp.
TTCTTCGTCGCCGTGTTCTTCGCCCTGTCGGCTTTTCTGCTGTGGCGCCGTCACCGCACGGACCGCACGGGGTCGCAGGTCGGGCGTTATTACCTCAACCGCGCCGCGCGCATCCTGCCTCCTTATCTGGTGTGTGTGGCCGCGGTGGTGCTGTTGCTTCCCGACGCCGCCGGGATGACCACCCCGCAGATCGTGGCGAACCTGACGTTGACGCAGATCTACGTGGTCGACGGGCTGGCCCCGGGGTTGACGCACCTGTGGTCGCTGGCGGTGGAGGTGGTCTTCTACCTGGTGTTGCCGCTGCTGGCGCTGACGGTGGGACGGCTGCCCCGCCGCGGACGGATCGTCGTGTTCCTGGTGGCCGCGGTCCTCAGCCTGGGGTGGGCGTGGTTGCCGTTCGTGGAGGACACCCCGGCCGGGGGCGTGGTGAACCGGCAGATCTGGCCGCCGGCCTACGTGTGCTGGTTCGCGGTCGGCCTGCTCGCCGCCGAGGGGGAGGGGCGGGTGCCGGGGTGGCTGGACCGGGTGTTGCGGTGGCGGCCGCTGTGGTGGGCGCTCGCGCTGTTGATCGCGTGGGTGGCCGGGCAGGAGTGGTTCGGCCCACTGGGGCTGGCACACCCGACCCCGGGTGAGTTCTCCGTCCGCATCCTGGCCGGCACCGCGTTCGCCGCGGTGCTGGTGGTGCCGTATGCGCTGGCCCCGGGGCCGGGATGGTTGACCAGCGGAGTGATGCAGGCGCTCGGCCGGTGGTCCTACTCGATCTTCCTCTGGCACCTGGCGGTGCTGGCCCTGGTGTTCCCGCTGACGGGGATGGGCCTGTTCCAGGGTGGGTTCTGGCTGGTGCTCGCGCTCACGGTGGCGGGCACGGTCCCGCTGGCCGCGGCCAGTTATGTGCTGGTGGAGGATCCGGCGCGGCTGCTGGTGCGCCGCCTGTGGCGCCCGCGTGACGTGCCCCCGCGGGAGGACAGTGGCGGCAGCAGGCAGGCCACCGCGGCGGCGCAGACCAGCGGGACGACCTCGACGTCGCCTGCGTAGGAACCACTCGGCCAGGGGGACCGGGCCAGCCAGGCGCCGGCGATGGCGGTGAGCACGGCGGTGAGCACCGGGGCGGGGAAGACGGTGTAACGGCGCACCAGGAACACCAGCACTCCGGCCACCAGGCCCGGCCACCCGGTGACGATCGTCAGCGCGGCGGCGCCCAGAGCCAACAGCCCCGCCCCGGACGTGCCGCGGGTGGAGGCGACCGGGTGGAACGCTTCTCGACGCCGCGTCAACAGCAGCCCGCAGCCCAGCACGGTGAGCAGGGCCAATGCCCCGCCGCCGAAGAGGATGGCGCGATAGGGGGCGTCCCCGGCGAAGGAGAACTCCACCCGGCCGGAAACCCCGGCGGGGATGAGGAAGGCCTGGGTGGCGGCGTCGACGGCCCGGGGCTCCAGGGGCACACCGTCGATCTCCGCCCGCAGACCCGGGTTGGCGGCGCGCCCGGTGACCAGCAGACGGTCGTTCCCGGTGGCCGTGATGTCACGGCCGGTGGGTTCCGGCGCGGTGCCGGGGGTGAAGCCCGGCTCGGTCAGCGAGACCCACTGGGCGTGGGTGTCCACCCGGTGGGTTCCTGACGTGAGCTCCACCGTGTCACCCGGCAGGTGCTCGACCCCGTCGATGGCCACCGGCTGCTCCCAGGCGGCGTCGACCTCCACGGTCATGGGGCGCGGCGCGGTGAACTCGCGCTTGAGCACCCCGGTGTCCACGTGCAGGCGCTGGAAGAGGAACTGGCGCACCTGCGGGGAGGTGTCGGGCACGGTGACCGCCCGCTCGATCGGGGATCCGACGATCCCCAGTTCGCTGACGCCGACCGCGGCCGGCCCGTGCAGGGTCACCCGCACCGCGTCGGCGGCCCCGCCGGGCACGGTGATCTCGGCCGGTTCGTCGGCGCGCAGCCCGACCTCCACGGCGGCCTCACCGGAGGAGACCGTGACGGTGGTGTCGCCGGTGGCGGTGATCGCCAGGACGGGATCGGGGAACTCACCGCGCAGCTCGATCCACTGGCCGGCACCCGGGCCGGGGGTGGGCCACCAGGCGGTGTCCGGATCATCGTCGACCGCAGCGGTGATCGAGCGCGCCGGGTCCGCCCCGCCGAAGCTGGTGGCGTCTGCCGCGGAGCTGGAGGCCACGACCCGCCCGCCGCGTTCGTCGACACGCGTGCGGGGGCCCGCCGAGGGGTAGTCGGGCACGGCGTTGCGCACGTCCGCGCCCTCCGCCGGGTGGGCCAGCGGCGCGGAGACGGGATCCTGCAGGGTGCCGTAGTTGCGCGCCACGAGCATGGGGGTGTCGGTGACCACCTCGGCGTCCGAGCCCACCAGCTCGCGGGTGGCGGGCCCGTGGAGCTGGTCGAGCAGGGCGAGGATCTCCCCGCCACCGGCCACCCGCACCGGGTCGGTGCCCGCCAGCGTGAGGTCGGCCGCCGGGTCGAGCAGCACCACCTGGATCTCACCGCTCTCGCCGAAGGTGTGCACCTTCTCCGGGTCGTCGACCAGCTCGGAGGCGAAGATCCGCTGCCCGCCGGCGCCGTCGGCCAGGTCATGGCGCAACAGCAGCGCCCCGACGCCCAGCCGTGAGAGCGCCCGCGTGGCGGACTCCTCGTTGGTGTGCAGCGCGGCCATCACCCCGTCCAGGCCGCGGACGGCCTCCGGGTGGACGAGGGGCACCGCGTCACGCACCGCCCACGGCACGTCCAGCAGCGGCTGGGCAGGTTCGTCGCGCGTCCACCCCCAGTCCTGGCGGGCGAAGGAGGCCTCCGGGGCGATGAGCGTGCGGGTGCCGGCGGCGTGTTCGTTGAGGAAGGCAGCGGCCTCGTGCCAGTAGGAGGGCACCTCGTCGAAGGACCCGCGCGGCAGGAGGCGCGCCGACCAGGCCGGCGCCAGGGAGGCCACGGCGACGACCGCCACGAGCGTGGCCGCCGCGTGCCGACGCCCCGGATGGGCCAGCTGCGTGCGTGTGGCGGGAAACGGTAACCGCGAACCCAGCGCCGCCACCCCGATGAGCAGCGGAATGCGGACCAACGGGTCGAATTTGTGCAGGTTGCGCAGCGGGGCCCCGGCACCGTCCAGGAACGCCAGCCACACCCCACCCCACGGGCCGTGGGCGGCCCCCAGGATCACCAGGCCCACCAGCAGCATCCCGGTCCACAGGCCGCGGTACGGAGTGGAACGCAGCCCCAGGCCGGCCAGGCCCACGGCGGCGATGGCCATGGTCGCGAGCACGAACACCGGACCGGAGACCAGTAGGTTCCCGGCCGTGCGCTCCACATCGACGAAGGGTGCCCAGCTGGTGGTCCCCCGCAGGATCTCGGGCAGGTTCAGCCACCGGGTGGTCACATACGACGACTCGATGAAATCCGTGAACGGCGCCGAATAGCGACCCAGCACCAGCAGTGGTCCGATCCACCACAGGGACACCGCGGCACACCCGGCGAACCACAGGGCGGTGGCCCGCCCCGCGCGGTCGTCGCCACGCAGCAGGCGCCAGGCCAGCACGATCCCCGCCGGCAGGCAGGCCGCGAGCGTGGCGGTGGCGTTGACCGCGCCCATCAAGGCCACGGGCAGCACGGCGGCGGCCACCGCACGCGTCGACAGGCGGCCCAGCAACGGCACGATCACCCAGGGTGCCAGCATCACCGGCCACGTCTCCGAGGAGATCACCGTCAGGGTGGACAGCGTGCGCGGTGAGAGCGCGAACAATGCCGCGGCCAGGAAACGGAACGCGTCCGTACCCACGCGCAGGCGGCGGGTGAGCAGCAGAAAACCCGAGAATCCCACTCCCGTGACCAGAATCCACCACAGGCGCTGCGCCACCCAGTCCGGCAACGGATCAGCCAGCAGGAAGAACAGGCCGTGCGGGAAGAGATAACCGTAGGCCTGATTCTGCAGCTGGCCGAGCGTGAACGTGTCGGTCCAGGCATGCAGTGCGCCGGCGAGGAAACCGGACGGGTCGGCGGTCAGGTCGTGCTTGGTGTCGGCGCTGGTCAGCCCCCAGGGCTGAGCGAACATGGTCACGGCCAGCAGCAGCCAGCCGAGCAGGTGGGCGCGCGCCGGGCGGCGGCGGCCCGTCATGTCAACCGCGGGTGCCGTACTCCGGGCCGCCGAGCAGGGCGTCCTGGGCGGGCACGGCGTTGCCCTGCGGCACGGAATCCTGCCCGGAGAAGGAGGCGACGCCGACGACGGCGGCGATGCCCAGGGCCACGCCGACGACAGCGCTCGCCACGGCCGGACCCAGGGCGCGGCGGTTGAGGGAGTCGGATGTGTAGGCCATGGGGAATCATCCTAACAGCCTGCGGTGGTCAGGCCCCAGCCCTCCGGGGCGGGACCACTACTGGTTACTGGTCCGAGTCGTCCGTGATCTCCGGGGGCACGATGAACACCGGGATGCCCGCGTTGTGCACCACGTTGTCCGCGGTGGAGGTCTGCCACAGCGAACGGATGCCCGTCACCGCCTTCGTGCCCGTGACGATCACGTCCGGACGCAGCTCCCGGGCGGCGTCGACGATCGCGGACCACACCGTCGTCGCCGACTCCACCATGTGGGCGCGCGCCTCCAACCCCATCGACTCCGCCAGCTCCACGCCTTCCCGACACGTGTCGCGGGCCCGGGAATAGGCCGGATCGTCGGCCTCCGCACCGGAGACCCAGTCCGCCTGATGCATCCCCGACATGCTCGACGCCCGGGCGGCGGTGCGGTGCAGCGGCTCCCACGCGGTGAGGATCTCCACGTGCCGCGGACGCAGCAGCTGGGCCGCGTGCTCCATGGCGCGCCGGGCCTGCGGCGAGCCGTCGTAGGCGATGAGCATGGTCAGCGGGCGTTGACCGCTCGACTGCTCCGCGTCCGGGGTGGGGCGTCCAGGTGGGGTGGTCACGGAGAACTCCAGATTCCAGTTCGGGGACAGGTGGGTGAGGCCGAGTCTATCGGGCGGGTCCTCGGACGGGAGCCGACGGACACGAAAGCGGACGGGGAACCGGTGGTGACGTGGCGGGGGTGCCTCGGGCACACTGGTGGAGTGCTGCACATCGCTGAACCTGGTGGGGGAGGGGTCGGGGCCGGCCGAGCCGCCGTGCTCCGGCCCGTTCTCGCCCTGCTGGTCGCCACCGGCCTGCTGGTGGGTTGCGGTTCCGCCACCCAGAACCCGGCTCCCCCCGCAACGACCACCGACGCGCCGTCGACCAGTGAACCGACCCCCGCCCCCGTAACCTCCACCGCCCCCACCACCTCCCCGACCTCCCCGGAGCCCTCCGCGCCGGAGCCTTCAGCGCGGGAGATCGCCCGGGCCCGCGTGCCCGAGGACCAGCGGGCGAGGATCGCCTCCCTCATGGTCGTGGGCGTCACCGACTTCGACGACGCCCTGGCCAAACTGGAGCAGGGCGTGGGCGGCATCTTCATCAGCAGCTGGGCCGATCCGGCGATCCTCGCCGAACCCGGCCGGGACGTCGCCGCCCTGCGGGAGATCGTCGACCGGCCGTTCTCCGTGTCCATCGACTTCGAGGGCGGCCGCGTCCAGCGTCACTCGCAGGTGCTGGGCAGCTGGCCCTCGCCGCGGGAGATGGCGCTGACGATGACTCCCGAACAGGTCGCCGCCACCGGTCATGAGATCGGAACCTCCCTGCGCGACCACGGCATCACCGTGAACTTCGCGCCGGTCCTCGACGTCGACACCGTGGGCCTCGAGGTCGTCGGCGACCGGGCCTTCTCCGTCGACCCGCACACCGCCGGGGTGTACGGCGCCGCCTTCGCCCGTGGCCTGTCCGCCGCGGGCGTGACCCCGGTGTACAAACACTTCCCCGGTCACGGACAGGCCAGCGGCGACACCCACCACGGACTCGCCCACACCCCGCCCTACGGGGAGGTGCTCCGCCATGACCTGCCGCCCTATGCCGTCGCACTGAACGAGGCGCCCGGGGCCGTGATGGTGGGCCACATGGTCGTCCCGGGCCTCGGCGACGGCGCCAGTCCGTCAACCCTCGATCCCGCGGTCTACCAGCTGCTGCGCACCGGGAACTACCCGGGTGGGACCCCCTTCGACGGGGTGGTCTACACCGATGACCTGTCCGGCATGCGGGCCATCACCGACCGGATGTCGACTCCCGAGGCCGTGCGCGCCGCCATCGCCGCCGGCGCCGACCGCGCCCTGTGGTCCTCCGCCGAGGGGCTGGGCCAGGCCATCGATCTTGTCGACGCCGCCGTCACCGCCGGCGAGATCCCCGCCGCGCAGATCGACGCCTCCGCCCTGCGCGTCCAGCTGCAGCTGCTGGAATTCGGCAGCTGAGGGGTCCTGGCCCCGGTTCCGGGATCGGGAGGACCAGCCCGATTAAGTAGGTATTTACTTCGGCGAGCGATACTGTGGAAGCGTGAATCAGTCAAACAGCCAGCGCCCGGGTGGCCGGGGACTGAAGGTCTCTCTCGGGGTGATCGTCGGTCTGCTTGCTCTCGCGGGAATCGCCTGGGGCGTCGATTATGCCCTGAACAAGGACAACGTGCCGAGTGGCACGAGCATCGGCGGCGTCGACATCGGCGGCATGACCCCCGACGAGGCCGTCGCGGCGCTCGAGGCCGAGCTCGGCGGCGTCGTCAACGAGTCCGTCGAGGTGCGCGCCGGTGAGCGTGCCACCCAGTTCGTGCCCGCCGCTGCGGGCCTGAGCCTGGACTTCGAGCAGGCCGTCGCGGACGTCGGCACCCAGTCGGCGAACCCCTTCGCCCGCCTGGCCAGCCTGATGCGCACCACGGAGGCCGAGGTCGCCACCGCCGCCGACCCGGCGCTGCTGAACCCGGAGTTGGACCGCATGCACGGTGAGCTCACCGGTCCGCCCGCGGACGGAGCCGTCGCGATCGTCGACGGGCACGTCGAGGTGACCGAGCCCGTCAACGGGCAGGACGTCGACCGTGCGAAGCTGGAGGAGGACGTGACCGGCCGCTGGCTCGACCCCGCCGGCGTCGAGCTCGACGCCGACGTCACCGAACCGACCATCGGGACCGACACGGTGAAAGCGGCCACCGGCATCGCCGAGACTGCCGTCACCACCCCGCTGGTGGCCACCGGCCGCGACGGGATCGACGGCGTCATCGAACCCGCCCGCATGGGCGAGGTCGTCACCTTCGTGCCCGAGGGGGAGGAACTGCGCACCGACATCAACCTGGAGGTCGCCCAGGGCATCCTCGCCGAGACCCTCGGCACCACCGAGCGTGAACGTCGGAACGCGCAGATCGCCTTCACCGGCGGCGGGCGTCAGATCACCCCGCACGTCGATGGCGTGAAAATCAACTGGGAGGCCACCCTCGAAGGCTTCCCGGACCGGGTGACCTCCGAGAACGCGGACGAGCGCACCTGGGAGACCGCCTACGAGGACGACCCGGCGGCCTTCACCACCGACATGGCCCAGACCGCCACCTTCGACGAGGTCGTCGGTGAGTTCACCACCTCCGGTTACTCCCCGACCTCCGGCGTCAACATCGCCCTCACGGCCAGCACCGTCAACGGCGCGATCGTCGCCCCGGGTGAGATCTTCTCCCTCAACGGCTACACCGGCCCCCGCGGCACCGCCCAGGGTTACGTCGAGGGCGGCATCATCATCAACGGCCGCGCAGGTGAGGCCGTGGGCGGCGGCATCAGCCAGTTCGCCACCACCCTCTACAACGCCGCCTACTTCGCCGGCATGGAGGACGTCGCCCACACCCCGCACAGCTACTACATCTCCCGCTACCCGGCCGGTCGCGAGGCGACCATCTACGACGGCGCCATCGACCTGCAGTTCCGCAACACCTCCGACTACCCGGTGCGCATCGACGCCACCATGGGCGACGGCGACGTCACCGTGCGGCTCATGGGCGTCAAGACCGTCGACGTCGAATCCGTCAGCGGCGGCCGTTGGGCCACGACCCAGCCGCAGGTCCAGGCCGTCTCCGGGGACGACTGCATCCCCTCCGGCGGGGCGCCCGGTTTCACCACCTCCGACACCCGCATCATCCACGACCTGAACGGCAACGAGATCAGCCGTGAAACGCAGACCACCGTCTACGACCCGCAGCCCATCGTGCGCTGCCGCTAGGCGGTGGCGTCGGGCTGGCGTCGATGAGCGATCAACGCTCCCGCCCGGTCCGCTGGGAGCGTCACCAGACCCTGACTGCGGGTTCGGGGCAGCTTGGCAGGGGGAGTGCGCAGCTGCGCACTTTTCGGGAATTGAGTACACCCCCTGTTCCACCCGCCCTATCGGCGGTGGTCAGGGGGTGTGCTTTTTGGAGCCGGTGACGGGAATCGAACCCGCACCCTCAGCTTGGGAAGCTGATGTTCTACCACTAAACTACACCGGCGCACAGCGTGAGCCGTCAACTCAAATGAGCTACCGGACAGTGTAGCACCGGTTGATTCCGGCGCACGCATTCGGGTCCCGGAAAAATAAGGAGGCTACTCACGTAGACTGGCGACGTGCTTCTTTCCGATCGTGACATCCGTGCAGCCGTCGACTCCGGCGATCTGGGCATCGAGCCCCATGATCCCGAACTCATCCAGCCGTCGAGCGTGGACGTGCGCATCGACAAGTTCTTCCGGGTCTTCAACAACTCGAAGTACACGCACATCGACCCGAAGCAGGAGATGGAGGACCTGACCACCCTGGTCGAGGTTCCCGCGGAGGAATCCTTCGTGCTCCACCCGGGCGAGTTCGTGTTGGCCTCCACCCTGGAGAAGTTCACTCTCCCCGCCGACCTCGCGGGCCGGCTCGAGGGCAAGTCCTCGCTGGGGCGTCTCGGCCTGCTGACGCACTCCACCGCCGGGTTCATCGATCCCGGCTTCTCCGGCCACATCACTCTCGAGCTGTCGAACGTGGCCAACCTGCCGATCACGCTCTGGCCTGGCATGAAGATCGGCCAGATGGCCATCTTCAAGATGTCCTCTCCGGCGGAGATCCCCTACGGCACGGGCAAACTGGGTTCAAAATATCAGGACCAGCGCGGACCCACCCCGTCGCGTTACTACCTGAACTTCCGCTGACACGAGTGGCCCCCGCCCCGGCCCTGGTTCGGGGTGTGGGCCGTGGTGCATCACATGGACCCGTCGGATGGCCCGGACGGGGTCCGGAATTCCGGCGTGCCTGAGAATGGTTCTAATATTCGATTAGGGTCCGGGATCACCCTTGTCCTCGTGGGCTCCGGTGTGTCTTTCCGGTCGATGGGAAACCTCCTGACGAGTGGAAACGTGTGCATGTGACGGGGGTGGATTGAGGAAAGCCGGTTCGAAACTTACCCCCGAAAGGGCGCATTCCGCCCCTGGGTTTTCCATTTCAACCTGAATTTAGGCCCCGTTCACGTGAAGCGGGTAAGAATGTTTCTTATGCATATGACTGTGATCGGTACCGGATACCTGGGTGCGACCCATGCCGCCTGTATGGCCGAGCTGGGGCACGACGTCCTGGGCGTGGACGTGGACCAGGCCAAGATCGACTCGCTGAAGAACGGGGAGGTCCCGTTCTTCGAACCGGGCCTGCCCGAGGTCCTCGAACGCAACCTGGAGGCCGGCCGACTGGATTTCACCACCTCCTACGAGGAGGTCGCGGCGTTTGCCACCGTGCACTTCCTCGGGGTGGGCACCCCGCAGCAGCGCGGTTCCTACGCCGCGGACATGACCTATGTCCGCTCGGTGATCGAGGACCTGGTGCCCCTGCTCGAGGGCGACCACGTCATCTTCGGCAAGTCCACCGTGCCGGTGGGCACCGCCCAGGAGATGCAGGAGTTGGCGGACTCCCTGGCCAAACCCGGTACGAGCGTGGAGATCGCCTGGAACCCGGAGTTCCTGCGCGAGGGCTACGCGGTGGCCGACACCATCAGCCCCGACCGGATCGTGCTCGGTGTGCGTCCCGGGCGCTCCTGCGCCGAGGAGATCGCCCGCGAGGTCTACGCCACCCCGCTGGCGAACAACACCCCGTTTCTGGTGATGGACCTGGCGACCTCCGAGCTGGTCAAGGTGGCGGCGAACGCGTTTTTGGCCACCAAGATCTCCTTCATCAACGCCATCTCCGAGATCTGCGAGATCGCCGGCGGGGACGTCACCGCCCTGGCGGACGCCATCGGGCTCGACGACCGGATCGGGCGCAAGTTCCTCGGCGCCGGCCTGGGTTTCGGCGGCGGTTGTCTGCCCAAGGACATCCGCGCGTTCATGGCCCGCGCCGGTGAGCTCGGCGCCGATCAGGCCCTGACCTTCCTGCGCGAGGTCGATGCGATCAACATGCGCCGCCGGGACCGGATGGTGCAGCTGGCGAAGGAGTTCTGCGACGGCAACCTGCTCGGTCACCGGGTCACGGTGCTGGGTGCGGCGTTCAAGCCGAACTCCGATGACGTGCGCGATTCCCCGGCCCTGTCGGTGGCCGGTTCCCTGTCGCTGGCCGGGGCGGACGTGTCGGTCTTTGATCCGCAGGCGATGGACAACGCCCGGAAGGTCTTCCCGACCCTGGACTACGCCGAGAGCATCGAGGACGCACTCGCCGGGGCGGATCTGGTGTTGCTGGCCACCGAGTGGAAGCAGTTCCGGGAGCTGGACCCGGTGGCCGTGGGCCGGTTGGTGGACCGGAAGGTCATCATCGACGGGCGCAACGTGCTCGATCCCGGTGCGTGGCAGGACGCGGGCTGGAACATCCACGCCCTCGGCCGCA
>CAYSIP010000080.1:0-10519 GCA_964431055.1 uncultured Corynebacterium sp.
GCACGGGCGCGGACTCACCCATGACGCGGGCGATGGCCAGCATGATGCCGGTGACGATGCCGGCCAGCGCGGTGGGCAGGACGATCTTGAGGATGGTCTTCCACTTGGGGACGCCGAGGGCGTAGGAGGCCTCGCGGAGGTCCATCGGGACCACGCGCAGCATCTCCTCGGTGTTGCGGACGACGATCGGGATCATCAGGAGCACCAGGGACAGCGCGACGGCCATGCCGGAGCGCTCGAAGCCGAAGAGGGTGATCCAGGTGGTGAAAATGAACAGGGCGGCGACGATCGAGGGGACGCCGCTGAGGATGTCGACCATGAACGTGGTGATGCGGCCGAGCCGGTTGTTGTTGGAGTACTCCACCAGGTAGATGGCGGTGAGGAGGCCGACCGGGATGGAGACCACCGAGGCGATCAGGGTCTGCATGATGGTGCCGACGATCGCATGGAGCGCGCCGCCGCCGGGCAGGTGGTACAGCACGCCCTGCTGGGACTCGGTCCACCAGTCGGCGGTCAGGAGGGGGGAGATGCCACGGGCGATGACCTCGTAGAGCACCCAGACCAGCGGGATCAGGGCGATTCCCATCGCGAGGTAGACCAGGATGGTCGCGAGGGTGTTGGCCGACTTGCGGCGTGAGGAGATGTGGGTGAAGGCGGACTGCTGCGCCAGGTTCTCCGAGGCCGGAGTGACGGTGTTGACGTTGTGTGACATGTTTTCTTCCTCCGCCTACTTCTTGTTCACGAGGGCACGGGCGATGGAGTTGACCACGAAGGTCAACAGGAACAGCACCAGACCCGCGGCGATGTAGACGCCGGCCCGGATGTCGTCGTTGAACTCGGGTGCGGCGTTCGCGATCGCGGTGGCGAAGGTGGTTCCGCCGTCGAACAGGGAGAAACGGAACTCGGAGGACGGGGAGACGACCAGGTACAGTGCCATGGTCTCGCCGAGCGCACGGCCCAGGCCCAGCATCGAGCCCGAGATGTAGCCGGAGAGACCGAAAGGCAGCACGGTCATGCGCACGACCTCCCATCGGGTGGCGCCGAGCGCCAGCGCGGCCTCGACCTGTCCCTTGGGGGTCTGGACGAAGACCTCACGCGCGGTGGCGGCGATGATCGGGAGGATCATCACCGCCAGCACGACGCCGCCGGTGAGCACGTTACGTCCGGTGGCGAAGGACGGAGAGTTGGTGTAGGTCTCGAACAGGAAGAAACTTCCCGCCCAACCGTTGAGCCACTCGTAGAAGCTCGAGAGAGCCGGGCCCAGCACCTGCCAACCCCAGAGGCCGTAGACGATGGACGGCACCGCGGCGAGCATGTCGACGAGGTAACCCAGCGGCTTGACGACCCGTTGCGGTGCGTAGTTGGAGAGGAAGATCGCGATGCCCAGCGCGATGGGCATCGCGATGACCAGCGCGACCACCGAGATCAGGACGGTGACCCCGAACAGGTTCGGGATACCGAAGTACATGGCCTCGGTGTTCGAGGTGTTCCACGCGCCGGTGTAGGTGAAGAAGCCGGTGATGCCCTCGACGTTGCGGTTGAGCGACGGGATCGCCCGCCAGATCAGGAAGGCGCCGATGGCCGCGATGAGGGCGGTGATGAGGGTGGCGGAGGCGGTCGACAGGAATTCGAAGACCCGGTCGCCGGGACGCTTGACGCCACCACCGGAGGCGGTGATCTGAGGCGCCGGAGGCTCAGCCGTGTGCCCGATGGTGGCCACGCTGTTGGGGATCGCGGAGTCACCGTCGGCGAGCTGTGAGTGCCCGTCCGTGGTTGGTTTGTTGCTTGCCATAAGCGCTATTCCTTAGAACTTAAGCGGGAATGTTCAGTGTCGCCTGACCACGTCCCAGACGTGGTAGCGCCCCCGTTCGCGAAGTATGCGAGCTCGGGGGCCTCAAGCACAAGAGGCCGGACCGCATATTTCATCGGTCGGCCCTCCTGCACTGTCGTGCTGCTGTGTCTTACTGGATGGCTGCGACAGCCTCAGTCAGACGCTCGTGATGGGTACCGGTGACCGGAATGTAACCCAGTGCCTCGAGGTCCTCGTCCTGGGAGTCCAGGGCCACGGTCAGGAAATCCTTGACCAGGTTGGAGGTCTCCTCATCGTAACCCGCGGAACAGACGATCTCATAGGTGGTCAGAACCAGCGGGTAGGAACCCTCCTGGTTCTGGGCGAACAGGGCCTCCGTGTCGACGACCATGTTGTTGCCCTCGGTCTGGAACTCCATGGCGTCCAGGGCGGTGCCGACGGTCTCGGAGTTGAGCTCGACCGGGCCCGCACCGAAGTCCAGGTTGGCGATGCCCAGGCCCTGCTGCTGTGCGAAACCGGACTCGACGTAGGTGATGCCGCCGTCGATGTTGGAGACCTCGGTGGCCACGCCGTTGGAGCCGTTGGCGCCGGCGCCGACTGCGGACGGGAACACCTGCCCCTCGGACTCCCAGTCCTCCGGAGCCGCGGTGGACAGGAACTGCTGGAAGTTGTCGGTGGTGCCGGACTCGTCGGAGCGGTAGACGACGGAGATCGGGGTGTCCGGGAGCTCGACGCCCTCGTTCTCGGCGGCGATGGCCTCATCGTTCCAGGTGGTGATCTCGCCGTTGAAGATCTTGGCGACGGTCGGGATCGAGAGGCTCAGCTCCTCGACGCCCTCGAGGTTGTAGGCGATGGCCACCGGGCCGATGACGAAGGGCAGGTGCCACGCCTCGTTGCCACCGCAACGCTCGGCGGCCGGCTCGACCTGATCCTCGGACAGCGGGGAGTCGGAGCCGGCGAAAGCGACCTGGCCACCGACGAAGTTGGTGCGGCCGGAACCGGAACCGGAGGCGGTGTAGGCCAGGGAGGCGTCACCGTTGGTTGCCTCCTGGTACTTGATGTTGAAGTAATCCATGGCGTTCTGCTGGGAGGAGGCACCCTCGCCAACAAGCTGGCCGGTGGCGCCGGACAGGCCCGAGGCCGAGTCGCCGTTCTCGGAGCCGGAATCGGCGGTGGTCCCGGTGGTGTCGTTGCCGGTGTCGGACTCGTCGCCGCAGGCGACGAGAGTCATGGAGCCGGCAGCTACGATGCCCAGAACGGCGGCGGTGCGCTTGAAGTTGCGAATCACGGAAAAACCTTTCCTCTGCAGATCATCATGTGGAATTCCGAGCAACGCCGAGTCCCGCGAGGGGCGCCGAGCGGGTCCATGCCAGGAACTGGTTGTGCCTGCCACAAACGACATTGTTGCTCACAGGACTCCAAGCTATGCCTCAGATGTAACCGTCAGGGGCCCCCACGGTGAACGAACAGTTAACAGTGGGTCATTTTTGAAGGAACAAACTGGCCAGCGCACTTAAATCATGAGACTGCAGTCACTTCCGGGCGTATATTGTGTGTTCTTCTGCGATCGTGAAACCCAGCTTCTCGTAAACGCGCACCGCGGGGCCGTTGTCGGCCTCCACATAGAGAATGACACGGTGCGCGCCCTTGCCCACCAGGTGCCGCAGGCCCACCCGCAGCAGCGGGTCCCCCAGCCCCTGGCCGCGGTGCCCGGACCCCAGCCCGACCACGTAGACCTCGCCGGTGGGTGGGGTGGTTCCCGCGTGCCACTTGGTCCAGTGGAAACCCGCGAGCGGGGGAACGCCGTCGCCGTCCGCACCCGCCAGGGATCCCCTGTCGGTCCAGAGGAACAACACGTCCTCCTCCGAGAACCACTCCGCCTCGGTGGCCCGCCGCAACCGGGCCAGATCCCAGCCGCCCTGCTCCGGGTGCCAGGAAAACGCCTCGTTATTGGCTTTCAACCAGGCCTGTTCGACGGTGAGGCGGCCGAACCGCTCCGCGGACGACGCGAGGTCGGCGACGGTCACACCGTCATGTCCCTCGTACCGCGCCGCGGCCGCCAGCTCCCGACCCTCAATCGCCATCACCAACAACCGGCGGGTGACCTGCCGGTCGTCGGCGGCCGCCAGGGCGCGGGCGGGCGGCAGATCACCGTGCGCCCAGACCTCCGCGTCACCCAGTCCGCGCAGCAGTGCGGCACCGATACCGCGGCGTCGGAAAGCGGGGGCGACGACCATCTCCGCGGTCTCACCCTCCAGGGCGGCGACCCCGGCAGGCGCGCCATCTTCCAGAGCAAGCAGGTGCCGGTGCCCCAGGCGGGCGTCGGTCAGTCCGAACAGGAACTGCTCGGACAGCGGGGCCACCCCGTCGACGCGCTCGGCTTCCGCCGCCAGTTCCGCGACACGGGCGGCGAGATCAGGGTGTTCGGGCAGGGACAGGGTCTGGATCTCCATGTCCCCCACACTATCGGGTAGATATAGATGGGTGTTCGTACCGCGTATCCCCCTGGCCGTCGGCACCGCCGTGGCGGTGATCGCCGGCGTCGGCTGGTTCGTCGACTCCGTGGCCGCGACAAAAGTTGAACGGGGCATCTCCCGGCAGGTGGAACAGCAGTCCCGCCTGGACGTCAGCCCCTCGGTCAGCGCGGGCGGCGGACCTTATCTGCCCGCCGTGCTCACGGGGGAGATCCCACGGCTGAGCGTGGAGGCCCTCGACGTCACCGTGGAGGGCCTGGGAATGGTCAACGCGCGTACCGAGCTCGCGGGCCTCGACGTCTCCCCGGGGCAGGTCCTCGGCGGGAACATCGACGGGGTGCCCGCGGAGCTGATCTCGCGGACCATCAGCCTGGACGGTGTCGCCCTGGGCCACCTGCTGGGGATGACGGACCTGGACATCGCGAACCCCTACAACATCTCCCCCACCGGCGGAGTGTCCTCCGAGGCGCAGATGACCGGCACCCCCGAAGGTTTCGACGAACCCGTCACCGTCGTCGTCGACCTGCGGCTGGTCGGCCCCGAGTTCCGGATGACCCCCCGCGAACTGGTCGACGTGCCCGAGGAGCGTGCCGACGCCGCACGGGAGGCGTTCACCTACTCGCTCGACACCCGCCGACTGCCTCTGTCCGGGCAGGCGGCGTCGGTCACCCTGGCGGGCGGTTCCATCTACTTCGAGACCCAACGCCACAACATCACCGTGCGGTTGTCCGACCTTTCACCGATCGACGAGTCCACACCCACCGACGACCGGGAGGACGGGGAGTCCGATGATCCCGCGGCCGCCCCGGCGGGTCAGTAGACCCGCACGAGGTCGCGCACGACCTGCCGCCAGGTGCGGCCGCGGACGGGGTAGGCGTCCTCGGGGGCGAAGACCTCGAGGGCGTCCGGCACACTGGCCAGCTCCACCTTCAGCAACTCCCCCTCGTACTCGCCGTCGGCCTGGAAGCGCTGGGGTTCCGGGCAGGTGAGGGTCACGGCGGCGGCGTCGTCGAACTGGACGACGCGTCGGTTGATCCAGGACGCGTAGAAACGTTGATGGCCGAAGCCCACGAGGTGCAGCACGCTGGCCACCCCCCGCACACCGCGGATGTCGGTCAGCCCGAAGAGACCCAGTCCCTGGTCGAAGGAGTTGCGGGGGTTGGTCACCACCGGCAGTGGACCGAGGAAGGTCCACGGGTTGGTGTTGGAGGCCAACAGCAGGGGAACCCCGGTCAGCTCGACCCGCTCGCCGCCGGAACTGACCGCCTCGACGTCGATGTGCGGGGGTCGGCGCCCGGCCCGGTACCAGGCACGCACCGCGACCTGCAGATAGCGCAGCGGGGTGGCGGAGAAACCCAGGTCACGGGTGCGGTCGACGCCCGCGATGACGTCGGCGTCAATGCCGAAACCGGCGTTGACGGCGAACCAGCGCTCGTTCCAGGTGCCCAGGCAGATCAGACGGCGCAGGTCGCGGTTCAGGATGTCGATGAGGGATTCCGTGGCCGCGACCGGATCCGGGGGAAACCCGAGGGCGCGGGCGAAGACATTCGCCGACCCGGTGGGGATCACCGCCACGGCGGGCAGCAGCAGGGGGTCCGGGTGATCGCCGCCAACAGGCCCGAGGAGGCCGTTGACCACCTCGTTGACGGTGCCGTCACCGCCGACCGCGAGAACCAGGTCGACGTCGTCACGCGTCAATCCGCGGCACATCTCCTCGGCATGGCCGGGTCGGTGAGTGAAGCGGCTGGTCAGCCGCAAACCATCGACCTGGCGCAGCAGGGGGATAATCCTGCGGAAG
Source organism: uncultured Corynebacterium sp. (assembly GCA_964431055.1). Lineage (GTDB taxonomy): Bacteria > Actinomycetota > Actinomycetes > Mycobacteriales > Mycobacteriaceae > Corynebacterium. Next base: position 6,083 of record CAYSIP010000080.1, read on the forward strand.
AGCCGGTCGTTCTGGCTGGTCGAGTTCGGATTCGAGATCAACAGCACGCGCACAGGAGCCACCATAGTCGCAGCGCGCCCGACTTCCTTGCCGACGTGGCGCGGTGACTAGGGTGGTGGGCATGAATCAGGACACCAACAACCAACCGGACAACCCTGAGAACCCGCCGTTCGACACCCCGGGCGACGCCGCTGCCGCAGACGCCGGGGGGACCCCGCCGTCGGGGACCCAGCAGCCGGATAACCTCAACGGCAACGAGGCCGTGAACCTGGCTGCCGAGCAGTCGAAGTCGACCGCCCACCGCAACATCCCCGGTCTGGACCTGGGTCACCTGCCGGTGCCGGACGACACCGCCAACCTGCGACAGGGCCCCAACCTGCACGACGGCCTGCTCGCCCTCCTGCCCCTGGTCGGAGTGTGGCGCGGCGAGGGCCAGGCGGACACCGTCACGGACGGCCAGTACTCCTTCGGCCAGCAGATCATCTTCGCCCATGACGGCGAGAATTACCTGACCTACGAGTCGCGGATCTGGAAACTCGACTCCGAGGGCAACCCGACCGGCCCCGACCAGCGCGAGTCCGGTTTCTGGCGAATCTCACTCAAGGACGAGATCGAGTTCATCTGCATCCACTCCACGGGGGTGGCGGAGATCTTCTACGGCGAGCCGCTCAACGAGCGTGCGTGGCAGGTCGAGTCCGCCTCCACCATGGTCACCTCCACCGGCCCGGCCGCCCTCGGCCCGGGCAAGCGGCTCTTCGGCCTGATGCCGAACAACGACCTGGGCTGGGTCGACGAGCGCATGGTCGACGGCGAGCTGCAGCCGCGGATGTCGGCACAGCTCAAGCGCGTCGCAGGCTAGCCCCGTTTCCGGGCCCGGCCGCTCCCCGGGCCTCGATCACCGGGCCATCGCGTCCGAGATCAACCGGCGGATCTCGTCCTCGTTCGACGGGGCGGACAGGGGCTGGTCGTCCAGGGCGGTGACGCGCACCCCCATGCGCACCGAACTGACCAGCCACACCGATTCGGCGCGCAGCAGGTCGTCAAGGTAGAGCTCCTTCTCCCGGCAACGCCACCCCAGCTCCCGCGCGTGTTCGAACAGGGCCGCCTGGGTGGTGCCGGGCAGGACACCGCCGCCCGTGGTGGGCGTGCGTAGGCGGCGGCCCTTCTTCGCGATGACCACGCTGGAGGTGACCCCCTCGAGCACCCGCCCGGTGGAGGGTTCGACGTAGATCACGTCGTCGTACCCGTGGGCCTGCGCGTGCCGCAGGGCCGCCATGTTCGCCGCGTAGCTCAACGTCTTCGCCCCCACCGTCAGCCACGGCGCGGGTCTGCGGGACTTGGACGAGGAGGGATCCGCCGCCACGTCGATGGAGTAACCGCGCGGGGAGGTCATCGCCTTCACGCCGGTGTGCCGTTGCCGCAGGGTCGACTCAGGCACCGCGCTGACCGTGATCCACGCCGAGGGGTGCCCGGTGGACGCCCGGCCGCGGGTGTAGGTCCACACGCACCGGGCGTCCCCGCCGTTCTCGGCCTCCCAGTACCCCACCGCCTGGCGGGTCGCGTCCTCCCACTTCTCCAGATCCGGCTCCCGCAGGTCCATCAGCCGGGCGGAGGCCCGGAAGCGCCGGGAGTGGCGGCGCAGGTTGGCGGCCTGACCGTTGCGCACCAGCAGCGTCTCGAAGACTCCGTCACCGCGGGTGACGGCGGCGTCGTCCCAGTAGACCATCGGCAGGGCCGGATTGTGGCGACGGATGGAACCCCCGTAGGGCTCGACGACGAGGATGACGGGCTGCGGGGCCCCGAACAGACTGCCGGAGCCGAGGGCGGCGGCGGAGGCGGGACGGGCGGAAGCGGTGTCGGCGGAGTCCATGCCATGGATTATGCCCGCTCCGACGGGTTACCATCGAGTCTGTGACTACCGATGAGCTCCAGACCCAGCAGCCCACCTACCGCTCCCCCCTGCTTGACCGGCCCGGTGCCGCAGAAGCGCAGGACGCCGACGGCGGTGTTGACGCGGCCGGTGTGGCCTGGCATTACGGCAACCCCCTCGGCGAGCAGCGGCTCGCGGAACGCACCACCGTGGTGGTGGACCGTTCCCACCGGCGGGTGATCAAGGTGGAGGGGCCGGACGCGCCGGGTTTCCTCAACAATCTGCTGTCCCAGAAGTTCGACGACGTGGCCGACGGTTTCGCCGCCTCCGCCCTGGACCTGGACATTCAGGGCCGGATCCAGCATCACGCCGACGTCGTGCGTGCCGGTGACGTGTTTTACCTGGATCTGCCGGCGGCCCAGGCCACGACCTTCGTGGATTTCCTGCGCAAGATGGTCTTCTGGTCGGAGGTGGAGATCACCGAACCGGATCTCGGCGTCCTCACCCTGCTCGGCGGTGACGTCGCCGTCCCGGCCGGAATCGACGCCGCCTTCGTGCGGACCGTCAGCTGGTCGGGTGTCCCGCGTCGCGACGTCGCGGTGGAGCGGGAGCACCTCGACGCCGCCGTCGACGCCCTGCTCGCCGCCGGTGCGGAATTGGCCGGGCTGATGGCCTACACGGCCGAACGCGTCCGTGCGCTCGAACCGGAGAAGGACGTCGACCTGGACGACAAGTCGATCCCCCACGAGGTGGCCTCCTGGATAGGCCGGGGTGACCGGCCGGGCGCGGTGCACCTGGAGAAAGGTTGTTACCGGGGCCAGGAGACGGTGGCCCGCGTCGAGAACCTCGGCCGCTCCCCCCGCCTGCTGGTCATGCTCCACCTGGACGGTTCCGCCCCGGAGACGCCCGCACCCGGCACGGACCTGACGCTCAACGGCCGGAAGGTGGGCCGCCTGGGCACCGTGGTGCAGGACTGTGATTTCGGGCCGATCGCCCTCGGCCTGGTCAAGCGCAGCGCCCTGGACGCCGGTGAGCTCCTGGCCGGCGGGGTGTCCCTGTCCGTGGAGCCGGAGTCGGTACCGGTGGACGAGGGTGAGAAGGCGGGTCGCGCCGCGATCGAGCGGCTGCGGGGCAAGTAGACGGGACCTTCCGGGGAGGAGCGACCCCCTCCCCGGCGACCGGAAAAAACCACCCCCGTTTCGTCACTGTGATCATGCGTTCTTCCTATATATCAGCCTATGTGTAGGACTTTTCACCTGCTCAGGGGGGCGGTGAGGAATTTTTTCACAGTTCAGGCTATTGTGTTCTACAGGAATACACACAGACGTAAAGCCGATGGGGCATCCGAATTCCCTGGATCGCCCTCATAAACCTCAAGGGGGTCAGGCCATGGGTCGCGGTCGCGCAAAAGCTAAGCAGACCAAGGTTGCACGCCAGCTGAAGTACAATACACCTGAGATGGATCTGGATTCGCTCCAGCGTGAGCTCGCCTCGCAATCCCCTCGACGTAGTTACGACGACACCCCCGACGATTACAGTGATGTCGAGGGCCAGTACGCGGATTACGCGGACTGGAATGATGGGGACGATTCCGAACAGGGGTCGCCATACACCCGTCGCTGAGCGACGGGTGGTAGTTCACATATTCCTACGATGACGGCGCGTCACTGATTCCTTCCCCGGAAGGAACGGTGCCGCGCCGTTATCGTGCCCGCTGATCCCGCGGCTCCGCGCCCGGGTGGATCAGAAACCGGGATGATCGCCCAGCAGCACGGCGCGGGTGTCCTCGCCCTCGTTGGCCTGGCGGACGGTGCCCAGCTCCCAGGCGTCGACGTGGCGGGCGGTGAGCATGGCCAGTGCCCGGTCGCGGTCCTGCGGAGAGACGACGGCGACCATGCCGACGCCCATGTTGAAGGTCTTGTCCATCTCCTCGCGGCTGACCCGGCCGAGGGTGGCGATGGTGCGGAAGATCTGGCCCGGGGTCCAGGTGTTGCGGTGCATCTCGGCGACCAGTCCCTCCGGCATGATGCGGGCCATGTTGCCGGCCAGTCCCCCGCCGGTGACGTGGCAGAAGGTGCGGGCCTCGCACTCGGCGGCCAACGCCAGGCAGTCCTTGGCGTAGATGCGGGTGGGCTCGAGCAGCTCCTCGCCGAGGGTGCGGCCGAGTTCCTCCATGTAACCGTCGAGCGGCAGGCCCGCCTTCTCGAGCAGGACGTGGCGGGCCAGGGAATAGCCGTTGGAGTGCAGGCCGGAGGAGGCCATGCCGATGATCACGTCGCCGGAACGCACCCGGTCCGGGCCCAGCAGGTTGGCGGCCTCGACGACGCCGACGGCGGTGGCGGAGACGTCGTACTCGTCCTCACCCATCACCCCGGGGTGCTCGGCGGTCTCGCCGCCCAGCAGTGCGGCACCGGCCTGGACGCAGCCCTCGGCGATGCCGGAGACGATCTCGGCGACCTTCTCGGGCACGACCTTGCCGACGGCGATGTAGTCCTGCAGGAACAGGGGCTCGGCACCGCAGACGACGAGGTCGTCGACGCACATGGCCACCAGGTCGATGCCGATGG
>CAYSIP010000081.1:0-10462 GCA_964431055.1 uncultured Corynebacterium sp.
CTCCCAGAAATCCCGCATGCCGTGCGGATGCGGGTAGGAGGGGATGCCGTTACCCTCGCCGCGGGAGACCTCCTGGCGGAAGCCGTCGAGATCGTGCTCGCTCAGGCGACCCTCCAGGAAGGCGCGGGCGTACATGCCCGGGGAGGCGTGACCCTGGAAGAAGACGTGATCGCCGCCCCCCGGGTGGTCCTTGCCGCGGAAGAAGTGGTTGAAACCGACCTCGTAGAGCGGGGCGGCGCCGGCGTAGGTGGAGATGTGGCCGCCGACGGAGATCCCCGGACGCTGGGCGCGGTGGACCATGATGGCGGCGTTCCAACGCATCCAGCGGCGGTAACGCTTCTCGATCTCCTCGTCACCCGGGAACTCCGGCTCCATCGTGGTGGGGATGGTGTTGACGAAGTCCGTGGAGGTCAGAGTGGGCAGCGGGACACGCTTGACGGTCGCACGCTCCAGCAGGCGCAGCATCAGGTAGCGGGCGCGCTCCGGAGACGTCTCGGACAGCAGACCGTCGAGGGAGTCCATCCACTCGCGGGTCTCCTCCGGATCCGAGTCATTGAGGTACGAGGCGACGCCGTCGCGGATGAGCGGGAAATTCGAATCGTCCTTTTTGCCCGTGGCATCGAGGTTTTCAGCCATACCAATCCTCCTGTTGTGGTGTTAATGAGGCGTTGCGGGCGCGCCTGAGGCGGGGCAGGCCCTGCGGTGTGACGCAGAACGAGCTGGGATCATAGGTGTGCCCTGCTTCGCCTGCATGTCACTAGCCAGAATACGTTGTTTGTCCGGCGCGAGACAGAGAGGTCCGGCCGAAACGGGTTTGCGGGGGAACACGTCGCTCCGGCGCAGGTCTGGGAGTCGGAGCGGGGGTGGCGGCGGGTTAGCGCCGGGCGTGTCGACCCACCACGCCGCCCAAACTGGTGTTATCAACAGGGGAATATGCCCCCCGTGGTTGGCCTGCGGAAATTTGGGGCGGGTCCCCCGGGGTGGTGTCCGTAGGGGTGACGATCTCCGGGTTCTGGGCGTGTCGCAGGGGGTCAGATTCCGGACCCGGGGGATGATTTGGCGACCGAAAACAGGAAAAAGGCGGTAACGCCTTGTATCCTGCAGGGAAGAACGTATTTTATATCTCCGGCTGTTATGGTCGGGGGTTATGACAAGGAGGAACAACACAGTGGTGGACGCTCCGGGTGTCGTCAACAAGACGGCCCAGGAATACACACAACTTCTCGGTGTGCGACCGGGAATGATTGTCCAGGAGGTCGGATGGGATTCCGACTGTGACAGCACCATCTCCGAGGCCGTTGAAGACGTCATCGGTGAAGAGCTGCTGGATGAGGACACCGACGAGCTCTGTGATGTCGTCCTGCTGTGGTGGCGATCCGATGACGGGGACCTGGTTGACGGTCTCGTCGATTCGATCCGTCCGCTCGCCGAGAACGGCCGTATCTGGCTGCTGACCCCCGGCACCGGCAAACCCGACACCGTGGCCCCCGGTGACATCAACGAATCCGCGCAGCTCGCCGGCCTGGTCCAGACCACGGTTGAGCGTTTTGGTGCCTGGCAGGGTTCCTGCCTGGTTCAGCGCGGCACCAAGAAGTAGGGCGGTGCAGGGCGGAACCACGGTTTCCTGTCGTGCCCTGCCCCGTGATATCGTAGCCGGGCTGAACGTCGCCCGGCGACGTGAGCGTCTGCGCCTTTAGCTCAGCTGGAAGAGCAATTGGTTTACACCCAATAGGTCGGCGGTTCGAGCCCGTCAGGGCGCACAGATGAAGAAGGGTCGGCTCCCCATTGAGGGGGCCGGCCCTTCGTCGTTCCTGTGGCCCAGCCGATTGGGGTTAGGGGTTACACCGGGATGACACCATGTCGGCGAATCCCGTGGAGGGCCGCCAGCTCTCCAGGTTCCAGACGGGCTTGTCGGCGGCGAAGATGGCGTGGCAGGTGATCTGGCCGAGGAGCGACTCGGTCGGCGGGACGCCCTTCGACTCCAGCTCCGGCCCCGGGTCGTGGCTGCTGGCCGACGACCCCATGTTCCGGGCTTCCTCGGTCGGGTGGATGTTGTAGATGGTGCCCTTGGTCGACTCGGTGGTGGTGAAAGAATCGATCACGGCGGCTTGGGCGACTAGGGGGGCGCTGGCGAGGCCGGCGACGACCGCGGCTGTAACGAGCCTGGTGTGAATGGACATTGCAGGGGTTCCTCTCGGGGCGGGTGGTGACGCTGGTGAATATCTTATGTTCTCCTTCGTCTATTCTCAGCTAATTCTTATCTAAGTTTTGTCGACAGAATTATGACCAGGGAGTCTTTTCCCGGTGCGGTGGGAAACTACTGTCCCCTGACCGCCGGAAACGACGCTTCCCTCCCCGGGGCGGTGACCCGTCGTTTCGGCGGCTACGGCCCCCGAAACCCTGCTGTTTCCCTCTGTGATCCCGGGGATGGGCCCACGTTCATCGCCTCTCAGGGCGCACGGACAAGAACCGGGCCCCGGTGGGGGATCCCGGTCCTTCGTCGTTGTGGTGTCGGGTGACTAGCGCCAGTGGTGGGGGCGGTGCCGGTTCTCGGCGGCGAGTGTGTCGAGCAACTCCTCGCCGGTGTTCTCCACCAGCCACAGGATCACCGGCTGCTGGCCGAGGCCCATCAACACGTTGGCCGCCCGGTGCTCGGGGGGTGCGACCGAGCTGGGTAGCTCGGTCTCCAGGTCGGGATCGCCGAATCCCGGTTCCAGATGGAAATAATGCTGGTGCACCCGGCCGTGGATGGTCAGCCGCAGGAGCCCGGAGCTGATGGTGCCGCGATTGGGGAGAACGTCGATGGGGCCGAGCGCCGGGGCGGTGCCGGCCCGCTCAGCCAACTCCCGCACGAAGTGCTTGATGTCCAGGATGGAGGTGCGGGCACGGTCGTGGTCGTCGACGAAGACACGGGGGAAGAGCGGTTCGCCCCACTGTCCCCGCAGCATCAGCAGGGAGGTCAACGGGCGGCTGCGGAATTCGACGATGCCCGTGACGGGAATGTCCAGCAGGTCCTCGTAGGTGATCGGCCGACGGGGAGGGAAGCGGTGCGCCGCCAGGATGTCCAGGCATTCGTTGAGCAGTGCGAGGTCATCGCCAGCTTCGAGGTCCTCGAACCTGCTGGAGGCGAGGGTGGTGGCCCGCCGATGTTGGCCGGGGGCACCGGCCGGGCTGCTCGGACGGTTGCGGTAACCCATATGCGTCATTTCCTCTGCTGGGTCAGGCCCGGATGCCGACGTCGCCGGTCCAGGTCGGCGGCCAGTCGATGTTCCCCGGCGGCGTCCTCGACGGTGAAGATCTCCCGCAGCGCAGCGGCGTGTTCCCTCGCCACCCACACGTGGACGGTGAAGTCCTCGGTGGAGACCCGGGTGTGGCCCGGGGGAGTGGCGTCCTCCAGGAGGGAGCGCACCACGGTCGGGTCGGCGAAGTCCCCCTCGACGGCGATCTGGTGGTTCACGCGCGTGCCGTCACGCAGGTAACTCATCTCCCCGACGGGGTCGTTCGCGAAGTAGGGGCCGAAATGAAGATCGCAGTGGATCTCGTCGAAGCGCTCCTCGGTGCCCGCCGCCACCGCCATCTCGGTCAACAGCTGGGCGTAGGCGTCGTTGGAGTTGATGGACTCCGGCTCGAAGGCGAACACCCGGGGGAACAGTGCCCGCCCGGTCTCGTCCCGGAGGCGGAACAGCGCGGTGATCTGCTCGGCCCGGAAGCCCTCGGGGCCGCCGTAGAAAGTGAAGTCGATGTCATCGACCCCGATCTCGCGGAGCGGGGTGAAACCCAGCTCCTCCGCGGTGGTCAGCGCCAGGTGCAGGGCCTGGGCCGCCTCCCGGGGGTCACAGTCGAGGGCGGGGGCGTCCCCCTTTTCCGGCCGGCCCCTCCCTCCCGTCCGGGGGGCGGGCGTGCCAGCCGCGCGGGCGTCGATCCGCCCGGCGGTGTCGGTGTTGCCGAGGAGGCGATTCCAGAAACCCATGGTGAGACCTGCCAGCTAGGGGGCGTGCAACGGAGATTCTACCCGGAAGTCTAACTGCGCGACAGAGGTTTTGGGTACAAATGTACTGTCAGCCTGTTCACCCACCCGGGGTCTGGGCTCGCCGAGCCGGAACCGCTCCCGCTAGCGGCGGGTGAACTTGCGGTAGTGGTCGGGCTGGCTGTCGCCGTAGCGGTCCCGCATCTTCCGGGAGCGGGCCAGCGTGGTGTCCTTCCCAGGGTCTTCCTCCGGGTGGGAGGCGGGGTCATCGTCAAGCGACACGTCCTCCGCGCCCCCGGCGTCTCCCGTATCCGCGGAGGCGTCAGGGGCCTCGGCGAGTTCCGCCTCCTCCCGCTTCACGCGGCGGCGTTCCTTGAGTTCCGCCCAGATGAAGTAACCCAGGCCGAGGGGGGCCATGATGCCGAAGGCGATCCACTGGAAACCGTAGGACAGGTGGGAACCGCGGTCGAGTTTCGGCACGGGGATGGCGTTGAGCTCACCGGCCTGCCCCTCGGAGAGCTGGACGTAGTCCTCGGCCAGTTCGATGCCGGTCACCTCCCCGATCTGATCGGTGTTGATGCCGTAGACCTGGCGGTGGCCCTGGTCCTCGATGGGTCGGCTGCCGGGCACCGGTTCGTTGAGGCGGGCATGCCCGACAACGGACTGGGCGCCGGCCGGCGGGTCCGCGATCGGAGGCACACCGCCTTCGAGGGGCGCCTCGAAACCACGGTTGACCAGGATGACGTCCCCGGAGTCCAGCTGGAAGGGCAGCAGGGAGTGGAAGGCGGGGGAGGAGTCCACCGGACGGTTGCGCAGCAGCACCTCATCCTCGGGCAGATAGCGGCCCTCGAGGACCACCCGGGTCCATTCCTCCCCGGGTTCGATGGCGCCGTCGACGTCGAAGACCTCTTCCGCCGGCGCGGGATCGACCCGGAAGGCGGCGTCGATCTGCTCGTTGCGTTGGACGATGTCGTCGTCCTTGTTCAGTTGCCAGGGGGCCAGCAACGTGAAGGCGAAGTAGGAGAAGGCGATGATGGCGAGCACGGCGAATACCCAGCCGGGCTTGAGGAATGTCCTCCAGCCCTTTTTCTGGGTGGTCCTGCCGTACCTGCGGTCAATCGTGCTGCTCACAGCCATCTAGTCTACCGCCCCGCCGGGTGCCAAAGTCCAGCCCGCCTCACCGGCGCGCGGCCGAGGGGGCGACGTCGGCGTCGATCCGCTCCCGGACCCAGGCGAGGATGCCGGGCACGGCCGCCTCGATCTGCCGGCGGGTCTCGGTGAAGCCTTCCGGGCCGCCGTAGTAGGGATCGGCGACGCTGGCCTGGTCGGGTGCCGCCGGGTCGAAGCTGCGCAGCAGGCGCACCCTGGTCTCGTCCGCGCCGCGGGCGATCAGCTCCGAGCGGTGGCCGGTGTCCAGGGCGATCAGCAGGTCAGCGGACAGGTTGTCCGGGCCGACCTGGGCGGCGACGTGCTCGCTGCCGTCATAACCCGCGGCCCGCAGCTCGGCGAGTGCGCGTCTGTCGGCGCCCTGGCCGACGTGCCAACCGCCGATGCCGGAGGAGGTGACGTGCACCAGGTCGGCCAGGCCGGCGTCCTCGACCGCGTCACGGACGATGACCTCGGCCATGGGGGAGCGGCAGATGTTGCCGGTGCAGACAAAATCGAGGTGGAGGCGGTTGTGCTCAGATGCGGTCTCCGGTGACGTGGGCGTGCCAGTCATGGACGATCCCTTCCAGTTCTTCGGGGCTGCGGGCGGTGAAACGGGCCGTGGCCCACTCCTCCGGGGTGCCGTAACCCCAGGTGACGGCCACGGTGTCGATGCCGAAGTGGGCGGCTCCCTCGATGTCGTGGGAGCGATCACCGACCATGAGGATATCGGAGGACCGGCCCGAAAGCCCAGTCTCCGTCAGCACGTGGTCGATCACGTCCTTCTTCGCACGTCGCGGCCCATTTTCCTGGGCGGCGCCGAGGAAGTCGAGGTAGTCGATCATCTCCTCACGCTCCAGGATACGGCGGGCGAAGGCCTCACCCTTCGAGGTGGCCGTGCACAGGGTGTGGCCCTGCTCCTTCCAACGCTTCAGCAGCTCCCGCATTCCCGGGTACGCGTCCGCCTCCGCCCACCCGCCGCGGTGGGTGTAGTCCAGGTAGGCGGCGAGCCCGTCGCGGGCCTGCTTCTCGCTCATGCCCAGCGAGCGCAGGCTCACCTCCATGGGCGGGCCGGGGATGCGCGCGATGGTCTCCTCGTCCGGGTGCGGCCAGCCGAGGGAGTCCAGGGCGTGGAGGAATCCGGCGCGGATGCCGGGGAAGGAATCGATGAGGGTGCCGTCGACGTCGAGGAAGATGATGCTCACCGCACCCAGCATGGCAGAGCCGGTCGCGGTACGCCCGTCTAGACTGGTTGGGTAGACAATTGCAGGAGGAACCATCATGACGACCGTCGCCGACATCCGAGCCGCCCTCGAGACGGCCTATCCGCCGGGGCTCGCCGAGAGCTGGGACGCCGTGGGGCTGATCTGCGGTGACCCGGCCGAGCAGGTGGAGAAGGTGGCCTTCGCCCTCGACTGCACCCAGGCGGTGGCCGAGCGCGCCGTCGAATCGGGCGCCCAGATGCTGGTGGTCCACCACCCGCTGCTGCTGCGCGGGGTGACCTCCGTGGCCGCCGACACCCCGAAGGGCAAGGTGCTGCACACCCTGATCCGCGGCGGCGTCGCGCTCTTCGCGGCGCACACCAACGCCGATTCCGCGCGCCCCGGCGTCAATGACCGCCTCGCCGAGCTGGTGGGCGTCACCCCGGGTCGACCGATCCTGCCGAAGGATCCGGCCGCCCGCGACAAGTGGGGCGTGCACGTGCCCCCGGCCGACGCCGAGAAGCTCAAGACCGCCCTCTTCGCCGCCGGCGCGGGCGAGATCGGCGACTACGCCGAATGCTCCTTCGACTTCGAGGGCACCGGCCAGTTCACCCCGCAGGAGGGGGCGGACCCCACCGACGGGAAGGTCGGCGAGAGCTACCGTGCCGTCGAGCTGCGCATCGAGTTCGTGGCCCCCGCTTCCCGACGCCGCACCATCGTCGACGCCCTGCGCGCCGCCCACCCGTACGAGGAACCGGCCTTCGACATCGTGGAGATGAAGACCGACCAGGACCTCTCCCAGGCCACCGGCCTGGGACGCATCGGCGAGCTGCCCGAGGCCATGCCCCTGCGCGAGTTCGTCCAGCAGGTCGCCGACGCCCTGCCCGTCACCGAATGGGGAGTGCGCGCCGCCGGGGACCCGGATCGACTGGTCCGGAAGGTGGCGGTGAGCTCCGGCTCCGGCGACAGCTTCCTCGACACCGTGCGCGGCCTGGACGTCGACGTCTACGTCACCTCCGACCTGCGCCACCACCCGGTCGACGAATACCTCCGCGCCGGAGGGCCGGCCGTGATCGACACCGCCCACTGGGCCAGCGAATTCCCGTGGACCGGACAGGCCGCCGGGATCGTCGCCCGCGAGACGGGTGTGGACACCGAGATCATCGACCTGCGCACCGATCCGTGGACCCTGGCCGCACGTGCCTCACAGGCGGACGGGTAAGAAAGGGAGCTATGAAACTCGACCCCACCCAGCAGACCATCCTCCTCGACCTGGCGACCACCGAGCGCGCCATCGCCGCCGCCGGGGGACAGGTCACCGAGACCCCGGAGCAGCAGGAACTCGACCGCCTCCTGAACGAGCAGCGCCGCATGCGCGACGCCGCGGCCGCCGCCCAGATGGCCGTCGACGACATGGAGAACGAGATCCTGCGCATCCAGGAGGACGAGCGCAAGCTGCGCCGCCGCGAACGCGACAACAAGGAACAGCTCGGCGCCGAGACCGATCCCGTGCGTCGCCGCGATCTCGAACATGACCGCTACTCCGCGAAGTCCCGCATCGCCGACCTGATGGCCGAGCTGCAGGAGGCGCACAACGAGATCCACGCTCTGCGCAACAACCGCGACGTCCACGGCGCCAGGCTCGACGACCTGGCCGCGAAGATCGAGGTCGCCCGCCGGGCCGCCGACGCCGCCAACGAGGCCGCCGCCACCGTCCAGGCGCCGGCCGACCGCATCGCCGAGCTCCGTGGCCGGCTGCCCTCCGAGATCGTCACCGAATACGACCGCCAGAAGCTCGAGAACGAGGTCGGCGCGGCGGCCTTCACCGGCCGCGCCTGCGGCGGTTGCTTCATCGTCCTGCCGCCGGCCGACCAGTCCGCCATCCGTGGCGCGGCGGTCGACGAGGTGCCCCAGTGCCCCAACTGCGGTTCCTACCTGATCCGCCGCCAGGGCTAGCGCCGGGGCACCGGGGCGACACGCCTCTGATCCACGCCGTCTCCGGAGGCGGCGCCATCTCAAACTCCAGTGGAGGTCTCACGGACGTGAAACTCATCATCGAAGCCGACGGCGGCTCGCGCGGCAATCCCGGCGTGTCCGGTTCCGGCACCGTCGTCTACAACGCCGACCGCGAGGTTCTCCGCGAGATCGTCTACGTGGTGGGCAGGCGGTCCACGAACAACGTCGCCGAGTACCACGGCATGCTCCGCGGCCTCGAGGCCGCCCGCGAGCTGGGCGCCACCGAGGTGGAGGTGTTCATGGACTCCAAGCTGGTGGTGGAACAGATGTCGGGGCGCTGGAAGATCAAGCACCCCGACATGCAGAAGCTCGCCCTCGAGGCCAGGAAGATCCTGCCCGCCTTCGATTCCGTGACCTTCACCTGGGTGCCGCGCACGAAGAACAAGGCGGCCGACGCCCTGTCGAACGTGGCGATGGACGCCGCCGCGAACGGGCACCCGCCGGGGATCGTCGGGGAGGCGGACGCGGAAGAGCCGGTGGCCGAGCGCTCCACCGATGCGGCCGCCGCCGACTCGACCGGCCTGGCCGCCGACCGCAGCCAGCCGGTCGCCAACAACCCCTCCCACTGGACGGGCGCCTCGCTCCCGCCGACGCGTTTCGTGCTGCTGCGCCACGGCCAGACCGCGATGTCGGTGGCCAAGCAGTACTGCGGCCGCTCCAACCCGGAGCTCACCGAACTCGGCATGCGGCAGGCGCGGGCGGCGGCGAAGGTGATCGGGGAGCGCGGCGGCATCGACGCCGTCGTCTCCTCCCCGCTGACCCGCTGCGTGCAGACGGCGGAACTGGTGGCCGACGCCCTGAGGGTGGACGTGGCCACCCATGACGACCTCATCGAGCTGGACTTCGGCGCCTGGGACGGCAAGACCTTCCCGCAGGCCCACGCCGCCGACCCGCTGATCCATGAGGCGTGGATCTCGGACCCGACGGTCACCCCGCCGGGCGGGGAGTCCCTGGATTCCCTCGACCGGCGCACCCACCGGCTGCGGCGTCGCCTCGAGGCCGACTACGCGGGGCGCACCGTGCTGCTTGTCAGCCACGTCACCCCCATCAAGTCCTTCATCCGCCAGGCGCTGGGTTCGGGGCCGCAGACCTTCTCCCGGGTGTTCCTCGATCTGGCGAGCATCTCGATCGTCGAGTTCTTCGCCGAGGACGCGCGGGTCGACGGTTGCGTGCGCGTGGTCAACGACACCTCGCACCTGCACCGCCTCTGAGGTATTTCCGCAACCGGCCCCCGGGGGCGTAATGTCTCGTAGTGCGAATGAGTCGGCCGGGTGACCGCGGCCCCCGAACCAGGCCGTTCACGGCCCAGGCGGATGTCGAGGAAAGTCCGGACTCCACCGAGCACGGTGGTTGCTAACGGCAACCCGGGGCAACCCGCGGGCACGTGCAACAGAAAGTAGACCGCCCGGTTTCGGCCGGGTAAGGGTGAAAGGGTGCGGTAAGAGCGCACCGGCGGGCCAGGTGACTGGCCCGGCCAGGTAAACCCCACCGGGAGCAAGGCATCAAGGCCTGTCCATGCGGCAGGCCGGTTCGGATGATCGAGGGCTGCTCGCCCAAGTCCGAAGGTAGCTGCTCGAGGCGGCCAGCGATGGTCGACCCAGATGGATGGTCACCGCCCCTTGAGGGGTACAGAATCCGGCTTACAGGCCGGCTCATTCGCCCTTTTTCTTCCCGATCACCGCCGGGACCGACGTCATCCGAGTTGTTCCTTTCGCCGCGCCCGCGTGCTGATCCCGCGAACCGCCACACGGCCCGACCCACCCGCATACACTGTGTCGCAGACCACACGGAAAGTGATTGGAGCGGGCATGTACGAGAACAACTTCTATTCCCCGGAGGTCCAGGGGTCCTACGAGATGATCAGCGTCGGGCGCCTCGAACTGGAGCACGGCGGGGTCATCGAGGACTGCCGGCTGGCGGTGGCCACCCGTGGTGAGCTCAACGAGGCGAAGGACAACGCCATCCTGATCCCCACCTGGTTCTCCGGCACCCATCAGGCGTGGTTGGACTCCTACATCGGCCCCGACCGCGCGCTGGACCCGGGCAAGTACTTCATTGTGATCGTCAACCAGATCGGCAACGGCCTGTCGACGTCCCCGCACAACACCGACGACGAGTCGATCGCCATGTC